>ONHF01000001.1 GCA_900317555.1 uncultured Lachnospiraceae bacterium
CTGTGTATCAACCCAGCATTATACCTTCACGGCAAATGCATTTGTTGAGATGGTTCAGAAGTTCGGACAGGAACGATTTGAGTTTATCCTTAATGAAACCCAGACTCACCAGATATTAGAGGATGTGAAGAATCGATTTTGCGATTTGGGTATTATCTATCTGTGTGATAGAAATAAGACATTTCTACAAAAAACGATGGATGAGATGGGACTCAGTTTTTATGAATTGTTTTCTGCTGATCCGCACGTTTTTCTCCGGGCAAAGCACCCCCTGGCCGGAAAAAAATCTGTCACGCTGAAAGAGCTGCAGGCATATCCGAGATTGAATTTCCTTCAGGGAAGCTATGAGTCAGCGGATTTTTCCGAAGAACCGTTCAGTACGGAACTTTCGGAGAAGGAAATCCGTGTCAGCGACCGGGCGGCTATCGTAAATCTGATGATTGGACTTGACGGATACACGATATCAAGCGGAATCTTTCCGAAATACCTGCAGGGACGGCAGATTGTTTCGGTCCCGCTTACAGAGAAGGAAAAGATGCATATTGGATATGTGCTTTGTAAGGGGCAGAGTCTGTCAGAACTTGGAGCGATCTATGTGGATGCATTGAAAAAGTATACACCACAAAGTATATAGTCAGAAACTATGTTATAGCATATAAAATAAGTCTTACCTATAAGTCTCTATTCTGCAGTAAGGTAATATCAATGCTGCAAAAGGAGATTTCGTTATGCCGGGATATGTACTGACTCATTTTTTTGTTTATGCGATTGTGAATGCATTTACACCGGGACCGGGGAATATACTGGCACTTAATACAGTGACCAACTATGGGTGGAAGAAAGGAAAGCCGCTCTTTTTTGGAATACTCACAGGCTACTATGTGGTTCAGATTATCTGTGCCGTTTTTGTGTACGGAGTAGGCACATTTCTTCCTGATGCTTTGCAGGTCATGAAGTATATCGGAGCTGCTTATATCCTTTGGCTTGCGATACATATTGCTATAAGCAAGCCTGAAGTCAGTGAAGAGCAGGGATCGGCCTCTTTCATAAAAGGATTCCTGCTGCAGTTTGTAAATGTCAAAATCTATATGTTCGGAATCACAGCATTGACAGGGTTTATCACTCCATATAGTAAGGCAATGTGGACTCTGATCGGGTTTGAACTTCTGATCGCAACAATCGGGACGATTGCAACTTCAACTTGGATTGGTGCCGGAATTTTGATACAGAATTTCTACATAAAGCATTACCGGATTATCAATATCATTCTGGCACTGACTTTACTGGAATGCATATGGAGCATACTGCGATAGCAAAATTCCCGTTTGCAGAACTGAAACAATCATAGCTGATGATACATATCAGTCTTTCACATTTTTCCAGCTCTCATGATCTTCTTTCATACCTTCGGCGGCGCCAAGAATCTCGCATTTGTCCGGATTATTCAGAATACTGCCTGCAGCAGCACCATATAGGCGGCAGTTCCCAGAGCCATCGCAAGCATCATGCTGCGGCTTTTCCAGAATGTGCCGCACGTGACGAGGAGCCCTGCAAGCTCCGGAATGCCGTGCGTTCCTCCCTCGGAAAAAGGAGTCAGGAGATCTGTGTTCCGAAAACAGTAAACAACCAGCAGGCCGAATACCGCAGGCCCGAGAACTTTACCTAGATATAGAATGAAAGGAGGGATCTTTTTTCCTTCCGGAAAGGCAATATAGGCAATGAACCGCGTAAAAACAGTTCCGGCGATCACAATCCCCACCGTGATAAAGGACTGAATGACGGTCATGGTCATGCTTTTTCTCCTTTCTGCAGTTCATCGGCGGCCGGCTCTATGCGCTTTCTGCCCGCGGAAAGAACCGCAAGAATCAGAATCATGGAAGGAATGATAAAACGTTCGGCTCCGAAGATGAGAAGGCATACAAGAGAGCAAAACACGCCCGTCAGCTCTCCGGTATGTGCCAGAAAAAGCTTTTCCCATGCAGTCTTTGATCTGTTCTTCTGACGCAGAAGGTCACTCTCCCGGAGCCACTGGTTTAGAAAGATGCAGAGAAACATTGCTGTCATCACAAAATCAAGGCCTTCTGTGCTGAAGGTAATATAACTGCCGGAAAATGCGCCCAGTGCCGCTCCTGCTACCCAGTACATCTGATCGAGGAAAGATATCCAGAGGTAATATTTTGTTTTACTCATTCCCTTTGGAATTTCCGCGTCGCAGTTCAGAGCAAATGTTTCATCGCTGGTGGTATAAATCAGGTAAAACTTTGCCTTCCCGGTTCCACGGTATTTTGTCAGCATCGTGAGTCCGTAAAAGATGTGTCTTGCGCCGACCATCAGGGTTGTGGCAAGCACGGAGAACGGATTAAATGGCGCGAGAAGAATACTGACCAGTAAAAATTCCATGGAGCCGGTATAGACGACAAGGGCTGTCAACACCGGCATCCAGGCAGGGAGCCCGGAGGTTACGGCCAGTATTCCATATGTAATGCCGAGAAACAGATAGCCGGCAAGCACGGGGATGGTTTTGGGAAAAGCTGCTTTCAGTTCCATGTTCAGACCTTCTTACACAATTTTGGCCTTAATTATAGGGCGTTCTGTCAAGAAACCCAATGCCAAATCTCTCGAGTTGAAAATGCTAAATCTCTCGAATTGGAATTGCCGGAAGGGTTACTAAAGATACAAAAAGAAATACTGGTTGAAAGGGATAGAAGGCAATAAAATTAGTTGATGAAGCCGTCACAACGCCTGCAATCCGGACTGCAAGCGGCGCTTGCTCTTGTTTTGCGCGACTGCAAGGGACGCTTACTTGAGAAATTCTCCTTGGGGAACATAGAGTGTGGTCATGGAAGTTTTGAGATACATGGATTTCGGAGAACAGATCAAAAAAATCAGGAAGAAGGAAAACCTGACACAGGAGCAGTTTGCTGTTAAACTGAATGTCAGCGGACAGGCGCTCTCCAACTGGGAAAACAATAAGAACCTTCCTGATATAGGAATGCTGATTCTGATGTCAGATGTATTTCAGATATCTCTGGATCAATTAATCAAAGGAGATAATCAGATGAACAACATGACAGAAAAGGTAATCAGGGACGGAAGCGAAACAAGAAGGTCTAGGTATAATATGGTATCCTTTGCGATCGGAGCGGCATTGCTATGGACAGGAATTATCCTGTTAGTAGTAAAGAGCCTGTCCGTAGAGTATGGTGATGCAGCGGGAGTACTGCATGAGAATTTCTTCCTGCTGCCGTTAGGTTTCTTGTGCATCTTCTGCGGCATGATCGCTTTTGCTGCGGCGGGAATCAGGGCGCTCATTGGCAGGAGGAAAAACAGCGCACGGGAGAGACATATCTTGAGGCAGGCCGTGACATGGAAGAAAGTCAGAAGGCTGCGAAGTTCCTGCAGGACGCAGGCTAATTTCCGAAGGGAAGATCGCCGGTGCGGGCTTTGCGAGGCAGTTCCTTGCAGATTCTGAATGGATTTTGAAGAGGAAGCACACCGCTTTGACAATATGTGTTTCCGGGATGGGTGTACGGACTTTCAGAATCCGGTATGGATGCATTAAAATCAGGAAGATCACTACCAGAAAGGATTTTCATGGAGCCGGTAATTACGATCAGAAATGCTACGCTGGACGACGCGGAAGCGATCCTTAAAATCTACGATTATTACGTGCAAAACACAGCCATCACCTTCGAGTATGAAACTCCGGCTGTCAGTGAGTTCAGGCAGCGGATGATCAATGTAATGAAGCGTTATCCGTATCCCGTAATTCTGCGGGACGACGTCATTTCCGGATACGCATATGCGAGACCTTTTGTCGGCAGGGCCGCTTACGACTGGTCTGTCGAAATGACTATCTATCTGGACCATGAGACGCAGAAATGCGGGATGGGAAGGCGGCTCTATGAAGCCATGGAGAACGCGCTGCGAAAGATGGGAATCCTCAATCTGTATGCCTGCATCGGGTATCCGGTGAAAGAGGATGAATACCTGACGACGAACAGCGCGGATTTTCACAGGCATCTCGGTTATGAAACCGTCGGCAGATTTTACAAATGCGGCTATAAGTTCGGCCGGTGGTACGATATGATCTGGATGGAAAAAATCATCGGCAGACATTTAGATGTGCAGAAAGCGGTCGTCAGCTACGGCAACCTGATGTAAGAATCATGAGGCGGCCGGTGGCGGGGCGGTTTGTTTTTACATGAAACAGGAAAGGACAAGTCAAAATGGAACTTAAAGATTTCACGGAAAAAGAACAGAAAGAAGTTCGGGAAGGACTCTCTACAGCGGAAATCAGCGACAAAGAGGCTGCTGATAAAATCCTCGCGCTTGTACCGGAAGAGTGGATCAAAAAGATCCCGTTCTTCGTGAGAAAACATGCCACTACAAAGACGATTGAGAGAATTGCGAATCAGTATCCTGATCTATATGCTGTAGCCAGAAAATCCGGGGAGCTGCCGGAAAAGGAGAGGGAGGAACTTCGCCGTATCATTACGGATATTTTTCAAGAGAAGATGAACAAGCATAATATCAGGTGAGAGCGAGGAAAAGACACCGTACTATGGATACACTTGCCGACGCCTGCTCTACTGACGCCTGTTCTTGCTTGAATCATCGATTATTAACAGTAAGTATATGACAGATTTAAAGAATCAAAGCCGCATTGAAATAATTCAGGCTATGCGGCTTTTCGCTGCTATTGGAATAACAATATTTCATTGCCAGTTTTTAGGAAATCATGGTTATTTTGGCGTAGAGATTTTCAATGTAATCAGCGGTTTCATCGTTGTATATAGTACGGAAAACAAAAGACGCTGCTCATGGTTTTTATTGAAAAAATTTATCAGGATCGTACCTCTCTACTGGACTTTTACGTTTTTGTTCTATGGTATTATTTCTATAATACCATCTATCTCGGTTATGAGTGAAGCTAAGCCGGAATATCTAATTAAATCCATGTTATTTATCCCTTTCACTAATAGCCGTGGATTTGAAACGCCTATCTTGGGAGCCGGGTGGACATTAAATTATGAAATGTTTTTTTATCTGATATTCTTTTTAGCAATTCATATCAGTCATAAACATAGAGCATTAATTTGTGGAACAGTCTTGACTGGGCTTGTAATATTGCATTCTTTCTTTGCAGAGTCATTCATAGCACAATACTATACCAACAGTATTCTTTTAGAATTTGTGATGGGACTGATTGCATTTTATATTTTGAAGTTGCTTTCAAGAATAAGAATTCATAAGACTTCTAGATTTATTCTTTCGGTAATAGTAGTGGTCATGGTGATTCTGCTAGCTGTTAACGAAACAGCTTATGCGAATGTAGCAAGATGCTTTCGTCTTGGAATCCCCGCGGTTATTCTTTTTACGGTATTGATATGCCTTAATAGAGACAAGGAATTTCCAAACATATTTGTTAAACTCGGAAATGCCACGTACTCGATCTATCTTGTTGAATATTTTACATCTGCAGCATACAAATTATTTTCGGCGAATAAAAATATGGGAATTAGATTTGCGATGTTAATCCTCTGTATTTTGGTTACACTGCTGATCGGATATTTCAGCTATAAAATAGTTGAAATCCGTTTCGGAGAATGGATAAAAAGAAAACTAAAAGTATCCAGATAGAGAGGTGCCGCCCATAGCAAGACAAAACATTTTTGACATGAAACTTTCCAGAATCTACCCGCTTCTTACAGCCAAGGCAATAAAAAGGGTAGAACAAAAGAGGAAGCAGACAGAATTATCTTCTGGCTGACCGGCTGGAATAGGGGCAGCGTCAACATGGAAATGACATACGGTGATTTCCTTTCGAACGCGCCTGCCTTCAATCCCCGCGCCGGTTTGATTACAGGCTTTGTATGCGGCGTCAAGGTGGAAGAAATTGAAGATCCGCTGACGAAAAGAATTCGCCAGCTGGATAAGCTGATCGATGAGCTTTCTAAAGGAAAGCCAATGGATAAGATTCTGAGGTGATCATGCGATATGAATATGACACGGTCCTTCACGAGCTGCCGGAGAAGGGCGGCGCTTATGTCGTTTTTCCGTGGAACCTAAAAGCAGAAACCGGAAAAGGCCGCATGAAAGTGCACGCTGAATTTAACGGAATTCCCTATGACGGAAGCATTGTAAATATGGGACTGAAAAATCCGGATGGCCCTGTCTGCTATATTATCGGTGTGCTGAAATCCATCCGGACACAGCTTGGCATTCATGATGGCAGCGCGGTTCATGTTGTTATCACGGAGCAGGCGGCCGCGCACCCTACAGCATCGCAAAAAACGATGCCAGTATCACCGTCATGAGCCCTGACACAACAATAGCCAGCGAACTCATGGCGCCTTCGATTTCGCCCATTGTCATTGCTTTCGCGGTTCCGATCGCGTGCGATGCCGTACCGATTGCGAGGCCTCGCGAAACCGGGCTCTTAATCCGGAGCAGCCGGCAGAAAGATACCGCAATGACATTTCCGAGAATGCCGGTAATGATAATGACAGCGACCGAAATGGTGACGTAACCTCCAAGCTCATGCGAAATACCCATTCCGATGGCTGTCGTTATGCTCTTTGGAAGGAGTGTCACATAGGTCGAATGATCAAGCCCGAACAGCTTTGACAGCAGCAGGACCGACCCCAGAGAAGTCAGAACGCCGATCAGGATGGCTTTGATATTCTTTTTCAGAATTTCCAGCTGCTTGTAAAGCGGAATCGCGAGTGCCACTGTTGCCGGTGTCAATAGATAACTCAGTTACTGGGCGCTTTGCTCGTAATTCTTGTAATCTACATGGAAAACCAGAAGAAAAACAATGATTGACGCAATGGAAATCAGAAGCGGGTTCAATGCGTCAATTTTTGTCTTGTCGCGAAGCCATACACCGAATCCATACATGATGATGGAAAGAACAACGCCGACCGTAGCGGAACATGTTATAACGGAATTGACAGCTTCCATACAATCTCTCCTCAGATTTTAGCTCTATCTGCGGCCTTCGATACTTCTATGCCGCTGTCCGGCGCTCCGTCCGCAGCCGCGCTTTCGTCCGCAGCCGAAGCTTTTCCGATAACAGCGTCGGTGACTTTCCCGGTAACCGCCATGACAAGGAAAGTCGTAACGACCGTAATTACGAGTACGGGAAACAGAACCGGACGCAGCTGCTCAAACGAAGTGACAAGACCTACGCCCGCCGGTATGAACATCATCGGCATGATCTCAACAAGAAAAGTGCCGACGGCATCGACATGCTCGATTTTGACGACATGTGTCACCAGCAGAACCAGCATCAGGATCAGTCCGTAAATGCTGGCCGGAACAGGCAGCGGCAGGAAATAATTCAGGAATTCTCCGATACAGGTTACGCCGAAGATAATGGCGATCTGCTTCATATACTTCATAAGTTTTCCTCATTTGATTGCGGCTGAAAAATTCAGCTAATCATAAACCATAGCGCATTGCTCTTCAAGAGTCCGGATAAAAGATGTATAATTTTATTCTGTATTTCAGCTGAAACAATGACGTGTCGGAGGACAGCAGGATGCGCAAGGACGTGCAGGAAAAAGATTATAACGGCATTACACAGGGCGTAATCTGGCAGCAGCTCCTGATCTTTTTCTTTCCGCTTCTGTTCGGTACGTTTTTCCAGATGCTCTACAATACAACCGATGCCGTGATTGTCGGCAGATTTGTCGGCACAGTCGCGCTCTCCGCGATCGGCGGCGCGGCGTCGCAGATCGTCAACGTCATTGTCGGCGCGTTTCTGGGACTTGCTTCGGGCGCATCGGTTGTAATTGCGCAGTACTACGGTGCCGGCGATCAGGACAAAACATCCGCGTCCGTACACACGGCAATCGCGATGTCGCTTCTGTTCGGCGTTGTTTTTACGGTGGCAGGCATTCTCTTCGCGGGGCCTTCCCTGGAAGGACTGAACACGCCGTCAGATTCCTTTGCGGAGTCGAAAATTTATCTGCAGATTTATTTCGCGGGGATGATACCGAACCTTATCTACAACATGGGCGCCGGTATTCTGCGCGCGATCGGGGACTCGAAAAGGCCGCTGTATTATCTGATCATTTCATGCCTTGCAAATATCGGTCTCGACCTGTTCTTTGTGGCCATTCTGAAAATGGGCGTTTTCGGCGCAGCGCTCGCGACAATTCTGTGCCAGCTGCTTTCGGCGGTTCTTGTGATGGCCTGCCTTCTCCGGAGCCCGGAATGTTACGGTGTGCGGATCAGCGAGATCCGCATCCGCAGGTTTTACATGCAGAGAATCCTGCAGATCGGCGTGCCGGCGATGGTGCAGTCACTTTCTTACTCCCTGACAAACGTGATTCTGCAGGCGGCCGTGAATGCCTACGGAACTTCTTACGTGGCTGCCTGGGCAGCCTGCGGGAAGGCGGATCAGGTTTTCTGGATGACCAGCAATTCCTTCGGCATTGCCGTAACGACATTCATCGGACAGAATTACGGTGCCGGAAAAATGGACCGTGTGCGGAAATGCATCCGCGAATCGCTGATTATTGATACGATTATTACGGTTTCGCTTTCCCTGTTCCTCTGGTTTATGACGGATATACTGATTGGCATGTTCACGACGGACAAAGACGTTATCGCGCTCGGACGGATGATGATGCATTTCTTCGTTCCGTGTTATGTGACATTTATTGCGGTTGAGATCTTCTCTGATGTATTGCGGGGAATGGGAGACACTTTCGCGCCGATGCTGATCTGCATTTCCGGCATCTGCGTGTTGCGGATTCTGTGGGTGATTCTTGCACGGCCGGTCCGGCCGCAGTTTTCGACTTTGATGTGGAGCTATCCGGTAAGCTGGGTGCCGACCGGAATTCTGCTGGTTCTGTATTTTATCCTGACATGGGGCAGGAAGGAAAAACGGCTGCGCGCGTAAACGCGCAGCCGTTTTTGGAAACGGGCGCGCCCGGACCGACTGCATAAAAATCAGGGCGTTAGAGAACACGCCGGGTGTCCGCATTCGCAAGGAAAGGATGTATCTGCAATGGTTCACGACATGACACAGGGACGGATCACGCCAATGCTGATCCGGTTCACGGTACCGCTCGTGCTCGGGAATGTTTTTCAGCTTCTGTACAACGCGACCGACAGCATCATCGTCGGCAAATTTGTAGGAGAAAAGGCACTCGCTGCTGTCGGCACCAGCAATCCCGTCGTGACGCTCGCGATTCTTTTCATCACCGGCATGTGTATCGGCGCCGGAATCCTGATGGGCATGTTTTACGGCAGGAAAGACATCGCCTCGCTCAAACGCCAGATTTCATCCTCGATGATCGGCGGCCTCATCTTTTCGGTTTGTTTTGCCGCCGTATGCATCCTTTTCGCCCCGCAGCTGCTGCGGCTGATTCAGACGCAGCCTGCCGTCATGAATGAGGCGGTCGTATATCTGCGGATTGTCCTGACCGGTCTTGTCTTTACCTTTATCTATAATTTCTTCGCGAACACGATGCGTGCGCTCGGAGACGCGAACACGCCGCTGCTGTTCCTTGTGATCTCGGCGGCTTTGAATGTTGCCGGCGATTTGTTTTTCGTGATCGTACTGCGCCTCGGAAGCCTTGGCTGCGGCGTTGCGACAGTCGTTTCGGAGGCATTGTCGGCGCTTTTCTGCGTTCTGTATGTCGCGCGGAAGATCCCGATGTTAAACCTCGGAAAAGAATGGTTTGTATTTGACAGGCAGCTGTTCCGCAAAACCGTGGCATTCGGCATGACCAGCGCGCTGCAGCAGGCGACCGTACAGGCCGGAAAGATAGCAATGCAGGCCCTCGCAAATTCGATGAGCGTCACGGTCATGGCGACGTTCGCTGCTGTGAACCGGATTGACGATTTTGCATACACACCGCAGCAAAACATCGGCCACGCCATGTCCAGCTTCATGGCTCAGAATGAGGGCGCGGGGAAGGAAGAGCGGGTCAGAAAGGGGTTTCTGGCCGGCATGCGGATCGAGGCAGTCTACGGAATCGCGATCGCGCTTGTCTGTTATATCTTCGCAAAACCTTTAATGCGTCTGTTCGTGAACGATGAAGAGGTCATCGGCACCGGCGTCCGGTATCTGCAGCTGATTTCCTTCATGTATCTTCTGCCCGCCGCGACAAACGGGCTGCAGGGCTTTTTCCGCGGCATCGGGGACATGAAGGTCACTTTGATTTCGAGTATCGTCAACATGGGCGCGCGCGTGGCAGCCGGCTTTTTCCTCGTTAGCGCGTTCCATATGCATATTGAAGCCTTTCCATGGGCATATCTGATCGGCTGGGCGGCAATGCTGATCGCGGAGATACCACTGCTTCTTCGCAGGTTCAGCCATCCCTTATCCGCGCCAAAACAGTCCTGAAATAGCCATACCCTATGACAACCGCAAAAAACTAAATATTTTACAGTGGCAGCGTTTCGAATTAATCTGTAGCTCATCAAGCAGAAAGAACTAGGCTACCACGTCATCACCGACGGCGAGTTCAGAAGAAGCTACTGGCATCTTGACTTCATGTGGGGGCTGAATGGCATCGAGCACATCGAACTCGATCATGGCTATTACTTCCATGGAGAAGAGACGACACACGGCTCCTGCCGCAATCTCCAGCTGGACGACTGTACCTGGGGAATGATCGTGGATGAAGGCTACCGGAAGGCGAGGATTTCCGAAGGCGTCTCGCTGGAAGAGGAGGCTGCAGCCTACTTGAAGGTCAACAATCTCGCGCTCGCGGATCTGCCAGAAGATCTTCGTGTCGCAACGCATATCTGCAGGGGCAATTACCACTCCGCTTACGCGTGCAGCGGACCGTATGATAAAGCGGCACCATATGTTTTCGCGCAGGAGAATGTAGACGCGTTCTATCTGGAGTTCGACGATGCAAGATCGGGAAGCTTCGACTGCCTCGCGCAGATTCCTGCCGGCAAGAAGGTCGTACTCGGCCTTGTGACGACAAAGAATCCGGCGCTGGAAAACAAAGAAGATGTGATCCGCCGAATCCACGAAGCTGCGGCTTTTGTACCGCTGGAAAACCTGTGCCTGAGCCCGCAGTGCGGTTTTGCCTCCTGCGAGATCGGAAACAAGCTGACACCAGAGGAGCAGTGGAAGAAAATGGAGCTTGTCAGGGAAATCGCCGAAGAAGTCTGGCAATAGGACCAATATAGTCCGAACACATCACATGTTTCCATTTGAGTAAAAACAAGACCGCTTAAGTAATCAATATAGCTTGAAAACTTCTTGTCCTTATAATTAAAAGTGATTCACACTAACTGTTTTACCGACATATTGTCCGGTGAAGGCGGCAGTGTCTCCGCGGAGTCCGAAACCGTAAACCTTTCCGAGGGCGGACAGGCAGCCGGCGCGCAGGCGGCGGCGTATGACGGGTATGTTTTTACGAACTGGACAGCGGCGGACGGAACCGTTGTCAGCAGCAGCGACTATTTCGTACCGCTTCTTACGCCTGATATGAAAGGCGAGATTACATATACCGCTCATTTCGAGAAGAAAGCAGTCGAAGCTCCGGCCACCAGAATGGTGACGGCAGAGTATGTCGCAGGCAAAGGCGGCAGCGTAAGCCGGGCTTCCGAGACCGTGGACGCACTCGCGGAGGGCGCGTCATTCCTCGGGTCAACAGCGGAGGCTGCGGACGGTTATGCCTTTGTAAACTGGACAGCCGCGGACGGCAGCGAAGCAGGCACAGATGCTGCTTTCGTTCCTTCTGTCAGCCCGGAAACTGCGGAGCGGACAGTTTACACTGCGAACTTTAAAAAGATCAATACCAGGCCGGCACAGGATTTCGAAGGATCTGTGTCGGGCGTCAGCGTGCGCGTTCATGCAGACGAGGGCAGATTCCCCGAAGGAACAACCATGCACCTTGCCCCTGTCTCCAGATCAAGTATTCTTTCCAATGACAGCGTACAGGACGCGGTCGGCGAGGACAGGGAAGTTGTCGATGCCATCGCGGTCGACATTACATTCCGGAATAAAAACGGCGATGAGATCGAGCCTGACGGCGCGATTTCTGTCAGCATGTCTACATCGAGAAGCGTGAACGGCGAGAGCCATCAGGTGCTGCACATCGACGACAGCGGCAATGCGAGTCAGGTCGCAGGCGCTTCCGCGGACGGCGCGAGCTTTGAGGCGGGCGAGTTCTCGATTTATGTTATTACAGGTTCGGATGAGAATCAGAAGCCGGCGATCGCTACGTATATCTTCCATGGCGCGGATGGAAAGGTGATTTCCACGCAGAAGGTGAAGGACGGTGAAACGGTTTATGCGCCCACAACACCGGAAAAAGATGACGCTGTTTTTCTTGGATGGTCTTCAGAAGCCGGAAAAACAACAAAGGAAGACGTAACACAGGAGCCGTTCAGCAGTATGGCAGCTGAAGTCACAGGAACGGCTGAAATCAACCTGTACCCGGTGTTCGCACAGCAGCTCTATGTCTTCTTCATGGATAAAAATTGCCGCGTCTGGAATACCAGACAGGGAATTTCGGGTGATAAGATCAGTACTCTTGATATAAGACTGTCGCTGTCTTCAACGGAAAGCGTAACTGGCTGGTATTATGACGAAGCGTTGACGTAGCCTGTTACGGATAGTGAAGTCATTTTAGAAGACAAAAATATCACGCTCTGGCCTAAGGTTGAGAATGGACACTATTTGTATTTTGAAACCGGAAAGGGCGCAAGCTATCTGGAACCGCAGTTTGTTGCGGCGAATGCGGTTTCCGTGGAGCCGAAAAATTCGCCAACAAGGCAGGGGTATGATTTCCAGTATTGGTCGCTGGCGGAGAACGGAGAGGAATACACCTTCGGTCAGCCGCTCAGCAAGGATATAACACTGCATGCTGTGTGGGACGCAAGAAAAGATACGAAATATACTGTGATTTTCTGGAAACAGTCCGTGAGTGACGATCAGAATGCTTCGGACAGTCAGAAAACGTATGATTACGAAGAGTCTGTCACCCGCACGGGAACGACGGGACAAGAGGTGTCTCCGAACGGGAACGATAGGAAAAAATCTTATGTTGGCCAGCATTTCCGCAGTCGAGAGAAAATGCCGCAGATCATGACGCAGACGCCTTGTCTGTTCAATTCGTTCGCTGATGTACTGGTTCTGGACTGTCTGCAGTTCCAGACGGTAGTTTTCGCTTCTAAGCGCTAGTTTTTCCTCCTGATCCCGCACCAGACGGATAACGAGGCCATAGATGAGCAGGAAACCGAAATCAACCGCGGTAATCACGAGCAGGTAATACAGGTGCATCAGCTTGACGACAGCCGGTTCGCCCTCCTGATAAAACATATACATCCAGACCAGATAGAATGTAGCCGGAACGAGCCAGAGATACCCCCATAAGGAGCGTCTTTCCGGGAGATCGCGGCGGGGGCGGGAGGTGCTGTTTTGCGCGAAGGAAAGATCATCCGGCAGATCGCTTTGCCGGAAGCTCTTGAAGATCACCTGCCACAGGAACAGTAGAATCAGAACTTCAAAAACAAGCAGCCAGACCGAAAATGTCCAGTGATAACGTTTCAGGGCGTCGACGGGGGAGATCAGACCTTCCACGTATTTTGCCGCCGAAACGGAAAGATTGCTGAAATTGCAGACGACAAGAAGCGCAAACAGAATTCTGCCGTAGTGGTCGCGTACGACAATCAGTAGCAGGAGGACATACAATGCAGGCGAAATCAGATCTGCCAGACCGATCCAGCGCAGGTACCCGTAGAGCGCGGCAAACTGGATGCAGACCTGCACGGCCGTGAAAGGGATCAGAGCAAGAATCGTCCGATAAACGCTGTAGCGGAAGCGGTCCTTGAATGTCTTGTAAAACAAAAAGATGAACGGAACGATGGAGACAACCGAGTAGAGAAGGCACTCCCATCTGGAAAACGGCATACAGCTACCTCATGCTTTCTGCTGCCCAGGGGTCAGGGCAGATACATATATTCGGCGTAAGCGTCTTTAACGGCGCGAAGCCTGCGGCGGCTTACAGGAACGCCGCTGCCGTCCTGCAGATACAGAACCGTGTCGGTAAAGCGGCGGATTTTATCGAAATTAACAATGATGCCGCGGGAGCAGGACGCGAAGCCCTGCCTCTCACATAGGAGTTTTTCGATTTCCCGCTGTGACATGTAAACTCTGCGAACCTCCTGCGTGCCGCACAGATGAAAATAAACGTAATGATTGTAGTACTCGGTAAAGACGATGTCGCCGCACGCAACTCGGCTGCCGTCCGGCAGGTTCACAAAGCTCTCTTCCGGCGGCTGCTGCCGCGCCGGCAGAAGCTCCAGAAACATTTCGTGGAACTGTGCGAAAGTATGCGGCTTCAGCAGATAATGAGCAGCTCTTACCTGATAGCTTTCGGCAGCATAGTCGTTGCTGGAAGTGATAAAAACAATTCTGACGTTCCGGTCAGTCTTTCTGATACCCAGTCCTGTGTCAATCCCCGAAGCATCGTCCATACAGATATCCAGAAAAATCAGGTCGAACATTCCTGCTTCAAACGTTGACAGGAAGTCGTCTCCGCTGTCATATTCATTGTATTCGGCGGGTTCCATACCGCTGCTTTCGAGGCAGCGTTCCATTTCCATTCGGACCAGTTTTCTGTCTTCCGCCGAATCGTCTACGATTCCGATGCGCACGTGGCAATCCTCCGATAAACGGTTATTATATGATTATTATAGCATTGAAAAGGGAGCGGGAGTTGCATGGATCGATTTTAGCTTGGCAATTTCGGCAAATTCAGCCTATGATTTTTATGGATGAGTTATGGTGTACCCACACCCCTTGGGGTGAGGGCTCGACACGGACTCGTTTTTTATGTATTGTTTATTATCTGATACATCGGGAATCTTGGTGTGCTAAAAGCAGTCTTTTCTGAGACCTCAACAGACGGGGAAGTTTGCTGAATCCAGCAACCTAATCAGTATGCCATCATCTGAGAAAGGAAATTTTATATGACGAGGATACTATTTGTTTGCCACGGCAGGAGGGACGAGTCGGGCGCAAGGTAGAGGATTATCGGGCAGTACCGGGCTTTGTGCGGCGGTGTGTGCCCGATTTTTTGTGTCTTACTACGGGTGAACTACTGAAGCGGGGAGGTAAAAGAGGAGGTGTACATATTATTCAGAGCCATTTTTCCAGATATTTTCGATTTCGAATGCACTGCTTTCGTAATTGAACTGGACACACTGTCGACGGCGGTCGAGGAAAGATCGAATAGCCTGAAACGGAATCCAGAGGACACCAGAATTGTGACGGTAACAATGCCTGGGAAGGAGAGGATTGACTCTAAACCGAAACATGAAACAGGCGGTTTATACTATAGGTATAATGACAGCTTCAATAATTTGTGTTAAGGTACGATATAGATATTGAAGCGAAAACCTCGGAAAGGAAAAGACAATGGCAGCAGTTACATCCATGAGCTATCTCAAAAATGAACGCCACGACGCTCTGCGCGAACACGGACAGAGCGTTAATTTTGCGTGCTCTATTCGAGATAAGAAATGCCGGATGAACTGCATTCACATATAATCCGGCAGACCGGAACATATTCTTAAGGAATTGACCGCTTATCTTGCACAGAGCAGGATAGGCGGATTTTTTATGCTCCATTAGCTCAACCGGAAGAGCATCCGACTTTTAATCGGAAGGTTGTGAGTTCGAACCTCACATGGGGTAGCTATTAATGGAAGGAAAGGAAAAGACGATGTTTGAGATCAAAGGAAAAAAGTGCACGGCCATCTGTTATGCATCAGTGGTCGAACCGGAAGCAGTCGAGCAGATTCGGAGAATGTGCGATTACGACTTTGCCGAAGGCTCGAAGGTCAGGATCATGCCGGATGTTCACGCCGGAAAGGGCTGCACAATCGGAACGACCATGACCGTAACAGATAAAGCGGTGCCGAATGTGGTCGGCGTGGATATTGGCTGCGGAATGTACACGGTGAACCTCGGGAAAGACGATATTGATTTTGAGAAGCTGGATGCAGCAGCACATTTTGTGCCGTCCGGCATGAACGTCTGGGATTCCGAGCAGGAGAGCTTCAATCTGGAAGAACTGCGCTGCTTTGAAAAACTCAGGAAGCTGAACTGGCTCAAATGCAGCCTGGGAACGCTCGGCGGCGGGAACCATTTCATAGAGGTGGATGTTTCTGCTGACGGAACGAAATATCTCGTCATCCACAGCGGGAGCCGGAATCTCGGCAAGCAGGTCGCAGAGCTTTATCAGGAGATGGCCATAGACCAGCATAAGGGGATTATGGATTACGAGGCAGAGCGAAAGGCAATCGTTGAGACATACAAGGCCGAGAGCCGCTTTCAGGAAATCCAGCCGGCACTCGACGCGCTCCGCAGAAAGAAAATGAGCTCCGGTGCGGATATGCCGGAAGATCTCTGCTATCTGAGCGGGCAGGCGTTTGAGGACTATCTTCATGGTGTGGAGATCTGCCAGAAATTCGCGAAGAGAAGCAGGGAACTGATGGCGGAAGTCTTGCTTGACCATGCAGGTTTGCACGGAGGAGATGCCTTCCATACCATTCACAATTATATTGACACGGACGAGCTGATTCTGCGGAAAGGCTCCATTGCAGCGCATGATGGCGAGAGAGTGCTGATCCCGATCAATATGCGTGACGGGAGCATCATCGCGGTTGGTAAAGGCAATCCTGAGTGGAACTTTTCCGCTCCGCACGGCGCGGGAAGAGTGATGTCCCGTACTAGGGCAAAAAAGGACCTGTCTCTGGAAGAATACAGGGAGAGCATGAAGGATGTCTACACGACATCTGTGAACGAAGAAACAATTGATGAGGCTCCGATGGCATACAAGTCACTTGGAGACATCATCGGAGATATCAGATCATCGGTGGACGTGATCGAGGTCATGAAGCCGATCTATAACTTCAAGGCATCCGGCTGAGGAACGATTCCTGTTACGGAGCCGGTGCCGGAACAGGAGGAAAACGAAGTGCCGCAGAATATACCTGCCATAGACATGGCGGGAACGGGAAAGAGAATATCGGAGCTCAGGACGGCAGCGGGCCTGTCCGTAAAGGACATGCAGGATTACTTCGGATTCGCAACGCCGCAGGCAATCTACAAGTGGCAGCACGGAACGGCAATGCCGACGATTGACAATTTCGTAGGCCTGTCGGTGCTGTTTGGAGTTTCGATCAACGACATTCTCGTACTGGAGGATGCCAGTTTCATCATGATAAGTGCATAGATACGGGGAGCGGTAAGCTCCCTTATGAGGTTCCTTCGTCTAAACGGTCAGGACACAGCCCTTTCAAGGCAGAAATGCTCGGTTCGAGTCCGGCAGGAACTATCATGGCTCCTTCGTCTAATGGTGAGGATACCGGCCTCTCAAGCTGGAGATACAGGGCTCAAGTCCCGCAGGAGCTACTGTGGCTGTAGGACAACGGTCAGTCCGGCAGATTGTGGATCTGCACATCAGGGTTCAACTCCCTGCAGTCACCCCATGTTTGCGTGACCGAGAGGCTTATGGTGCTGCCCCGCTAAGGCAGTGTGCGTCATACGCACCGATGGTTCGAATCCACCCGCAAACGGTTTTCTATGAATGCATCTGGAATAATATGTCCAGGTGCGTTTTTAAATAAAGAGATAACAAAGACCTCAACTGTAAAACGAGATGCAACCCCTCTCGTTCTGGCCGGAGGCCATAGTAGTGATTAAGTGAATACCTGCCGGGAGGTTGCATCCCGGCTTGCAAAGAGATCAGCCAGGGCTGGTCTCTTTTTCTTGTCATCTCTTTTCTCTGTGCGATATCCTCATCCAGTTGGCGGCCGGATATGGAGGATATCATGGCAAAGTTTTTTACCTATGAAGAACGCTTAATGCTGCAGAGACTCCTGAAGGAGGGAATGTCCTTCAAGAAGATCGCTGCCCAGATGTATAAGGATCCGGCCACAATCTCCAGAGAAGTCCGAAAGTATGCCGTAGAAATCGCTACCGGAAAGCCCGGATATTCGTTTAATGCCTGTAAGAATCGGATGTCCTGCAAGATCAAGTCTCCTTTGCTCTGCGGAAAAGACTGCACGAGAACCGGAGGCCACAACTACTGCCGCTTATGCCGCTGCAATGAGCATTGCCCGGACTTCGTTGAAGAGGTTTGCGCAGTCAGAGTCCATGTTCCTTATGTCTGCAATGCCTGTCCGACGATTGATAAGTGTACTCTGCTCAAGACTTTCTACGACGCTGAGAAGACTCATCTGAAATCTCATCAGGTAATCTCCGTGTCCCGGAGCGGCCTGTCGACCAGCGAGGAGGAAATCGCCAGACTGAACCGGATCATCACACCACTTGTGAAGCAGGGGCATTCGATTCATGAGATCTATATCACACATCAGGACGAGCTGATGTGCAGTGAGAAAACAATCTACAACTATATCGATGACTGTCTTCTTGAAGTGCGGAACATCGATCTTCCCAGGAAGGTTCGATTCAGAGCCCGCCGTAAGAAACCGGAATTCAAGGTCGATAAGGGCTGTCGTCTTGGCCGTTCCTACAAGGAATTCGAGTCATTTATGGAAAAGAACCCTGATACGGCTGTCGTCCAGATGGATTCCGTGATCGGAACCGCCGGAGGAAAATGCCTGCTCACGATTCATTTCGTGGAGTCGTCCTTAATGCTGGCTTTCCTTCGTGATGCCAATACATCCAGATCCGTGATCGAAGTTTTTGAAGACCTTGATGGACGTCTCGGCGGAAAGTTGTTTAACCGACTGTTCCCGGTGATCTTAACGGACTATGCCGAAGAAAAAACTATGCCCAATTCAGGATAAAACGGACAATGGAAGTGAATTCTCCAATCCAAAGAAAATCGAATGCCGGGACTACGCTGTACCCGGCTATGGATTACGCCGAACCAGCATCTACTACTGTGATGCCGGCTGTCCTTACCAGAAAGGGGCAATCGAGGTCAACCACGAATTGATCCGTCGGGTTCTCCCAAAGGGGAGCAGTTTTGACAACCTGACACAGGAGGATGTGACCCGAATGATGGGTGATCTCTGATGGCGGACGTATTAACGAAGGAACAGCGCCATAAGAATATGTCACACATCCGGGCAAAGGATACGAAGCCGGAAATTGTGCTCAGAAAAGCGCTATGGCATAAAGGATACCGATATCGGAAGAACTGGAATAAAATGCCAGGAAAGCCGGACATTGTATTGACAAAGTATAAAATCTGCATTTTTGTTGATAGCGAATTCTTTCATGGTAAGGGCTTTTATGGAGGATATGAGAGTGAAAAATACAAGAGTCTGGAAGAACAGCTTCAACATAGTAACCATTCTGAATTCTGGCTGACGAAAATAAAAGAAA
Source organism: uncultured Lachnospiraceae bacterium (assembly GCA_900317555.1). GTDB lineage: Bacteria > Bacillota > Clostridia > Lachnospirales > Lachnospiraceae > CAG-791. The sequence continues at coordinate 19,352 of ONHF01000001.1, forward strand.
ATATGGATCGCGATGAAAAGGTCAATAAAGAGCTCGGGGAAATGGGATGGACGGTTTTACGATTTTGGAGTAAGGATATCCAGAAGTGCACGGATGAATGCATAAAAGCAGTAGAAGAAATTGTCTTTGATAGAAAAGTTCAGAAAGATGAACCCCTGCCTGCAGAATTCCGGAAAAAGCTACAGCTCGATTCACACTATCCGGGGAGTCTTGCGACCGGCGTTTCAGATGGCGGTAGACGATGAAGTGATCCGGCTGAATCCTTTCGATTTTCAGGTGGCGTCGGTGCTGATCGATGACCGGGGGAGAAGGGAAGCAATTTCAAAGAAGGAGATGGAAAAGTTCCTTAAATTTGTCCATGACGATAACTGCTACTACAAATACTACGAAGCCTTTTATATTCTGTTTCATACTGGGCTTCGGATTTCAGAGTTTTGCGGTCTGACTGTAAAAGACCTTGATATGGAGAAGCAGATTCTGAACGTGGACCATCAGCTGCAGAGAAGGGGCGACAGCAGGTACATCATTGAGACAACGAAGACAAACGCGGGCACCCGCCGGATCCCGATGACAGGCGATGTGTATGCCTGCTATCAAAGTATACTGGAAAGCCGCAGGCCGTCGAAGCCCGAGCCGATGATAGAGGGATACACCGGTTTTCTTTACTACGACAAGAATGGAAAACCTCTGGTCGCCCTGCACTGGGAGCACTATTTTAGGAATGCGGTCAACCGTTACAATGAGATCTACAGAGTACAGATGCCGGCGATTACGCCGCATGTATGCCGCCACACCTACTACTCGAACATGGAAAGGGCGGGGATGAATCCGAAGACGCTGCAGTACCTGATGGGCAATTCGGACATCAGCGTAACGATGAATACCTACACGCATCTGGGACTGGAGGATGCGGAAAATGAATTACGGAGACTGTCGGAGATAAACAGCGCGCGAGAGGAACTTGACCAGATGAATGGAAAGGACTTCAGCATCGAGAGCAATGTGAAATTCGGATAACGAGAATGAGGAATCCGACCGTCCAAAGGCATCGGAAAATAGTTGCCGGAGATACATAAAAATCAAATATAAGAAGTGATCAGAATGATCCTGTATTGTTAAGACCGGGTGGCAGATGCGATTGTGCAAATGCTTCCCGGGTCTTTTGTCGTCTCCGGTATCATGGTAAACTGAAAAAACAGATAAAAAATGTATATTTGCCGGGCAGGCACTTTTCCCCCTGCGAAAACGGCTCTTGAATGTCCGCAGTATGTCACATCCTGCCACACACTGCCGCCCAAGGCCTTACTACCGGAATTTTCGGCTCATGGTGTACATTTGAAAGAGAAGAAGAAACCCCGCAAAGGAGCGCAGAATACGGCACTTTGCGGCATCTGAGGAAGGAAATATTATATGACGAGGATACTTTTTGTTTGCTCCACGGCAGCATCTGACTAAATGGTCAAAAACCCAGTATTTATGCGGGTTCCAGGCTACTGGGGCAGGACTTTTATCAACGTTTTATCAATATTAGGATTGAGAGCTTTTCGATGCGACAAATAACAGAATATATCTTAGTGAAGCCTGGCGTTTACCTGTGAATTCATTGCGAATGAGGGGTAGGCGTCTTTTTTGCTTCAAAACAGACAATCTATGAATTAGGCCGTCTCCACCTTACCATGCAGTATTGTCAAAAATAACAAAAAGTGACAATACTGCAATTGAAACTGACAATGACATGATGTATAGTATATTTGCAGTTACGACATTTTTATGAAAAAGTGACAAAACTGCAATATACTGAAGGAGGTGGCGGGGATGAACGAACAAAATCGAATCACAAGCTTCTTGAAAGAAAACCCGTCGTTTACCACAAAGGATTTTGTTGGGATGGTAAAAGAATCCCAGGCAGCTTATTCGGACCGGAAGGCATACCGCATGCTGCAGGATCTTCAGGAAGACGGGCGGATCATGAAGGTTGGACGCGGACATTATTCAAAAACTTTCGTGAAATCGCCTTATCATTTCAAGGCATCCTCCCTGATGGATGAGTTGGTCGGTTTGATTGATAATGAGTATCCGATGATCACATATCAGACATGGGAGCTTTATCAGTGGAATGAGTTCGTGAACCACCAGCTGGCACATAACGCTTACTTTATCGAAGTGGAAAGTGGGTTGGAGACAACAGTCTTTGATATGCTGCTGGAAAAGTATCCCCGGGTGCTGCTGGATCCTGGTATGGAGGAGTATTACCGGTATCGCGCGGACGATATGATTATCGTCCAGAAATTGATATCCGGAGCTCCGGCACCCCAACCGGGAAGCAAACAGGCTTCACTTGAAAAGCTGCTGGTGGACATATTCAGCCGGAAGCTGACAGGCCAGTTGATCGAGCGGGCTGAGTATCGACAGATATACGAAGATGCATTTGGCAAATATGCGATCAATGAATTGGCACTTTTTCGCTATGCCGGAAGGCGTCATATTAAATCTGACATCCGAAAATTTATTGAGGATGAGACTAATATAGAGCTGAGATCGGAGGAATGGACATGATTGATAAGAAAATCTATGATCTTAACTATATTCGTGAATTGCAGGCGAGGTACAAAACAGATCCGGGCCTATTGGAGAGGGTACTTTACGCATTTGGACTTCTTGAGGCGCTAGTTAAGGTAGGGATGAAGTTTACCTTTAAGGGCGGCACAAGCCTGATGCTCCTGTTGGATCATCCGATCAGGCTATCCACGGACATCGACATCATTGTGGATCCGGGGACTGATGTGGAGAGCTACATTGAGCAGGCGGGAACCATCTTCCCCTTTCTGCGAAAGGAAGAGGATATCCGTAAGGGGCGGAACAATATAGAAAAACGCCACTTCAAATTTATCTACTATTCCCCCGTCCGGCAGAGAGAGTTTTACATATTGCTGGATATTGTTTTCATGGAATCTCCGTATGACCAGGTTGTGACAAAGCCCATTCGTAATGATCTACTTGTCACAGTTCCGGAAGACCTTGTGGTAACCATGCCAACGATGGAATGCATTCTGGGTGACAAGCTGACTGCTTTCGCCCCGCATACTACAGGTGTCCTGTTGGGGGAGGGAAAAGAACTGGAGATCGCCAAGCAAATGTTTGATGTAGCCGCCTTGGCAGAGCGGATGCAGGACCAGAAGCAGTTTCGTGCGACCTATGACAAAGCTGTTGTAGAAGAACTGGCTTTCCGGGGATTAGAATTGGAAAAAGAGAAAGTCCTGAAAGACACCATCCGGGCCTGTATCAGTATTATCAGCCGTGGCGAATATGATAAAGAGGACTATGTGGAATACCTGAAGGGTATCCGCTCCCTGACTGATCATATTCTTGGGAAGAAATTTACACCGGAAATCGCTGCTGAGAAAGCATGTTCAGTGATGTGTCTTGCCGCCAGTGCTTTGACACAGACGGATTATCCGAAGATTGCTGATGCAGCAGGATATGCAAAAGAACGTCTCGCAGACGATCAATACAAGCACCTCGCTTATATCCGGAAGAGAAATCTTGAAGCTTATGGCTATCTTGTGGAAGCTGCAAGGATGCTCGAAGGAGTTTAATGTTTATTACATTACATAGCCCGATTATTATGTTCCTTTTATTGAGGCTTCTGGCATGATAGTGGGTACTCATGCCAGAAGCCTCTAAAAAAATGTACATTTGCCAGGCCGGCATTTTTCCCTCTGAGGAAACGGCTCTTGAATGTCCGCAGTATACCACATCCTGCCGCCTGGGGCCTTGCTACCGGAATTTTCGGCTCATGGTGTACATTTGAAAGAGAAGAGAAAACCCTGCAAAATAGCGCAGAACACGGCACTTTGCGGCATCTGAGAAAGGAAATTTTATGACAAGAATACTTTTCGTCTGCCACGGCAATATCTGCCGCTCCGTCGGAGCACAATATATTCTGCAGGACATGGTTAACCAAAAGCACATCGCCGGACATTTTCTGGTCGACTCGTCGGCGACATCAGACGAAGAAATTGGAAATCCGATATATCCGCCGATGAAGCGTGCGCTCGAAGACAGGCATATCCCGGTCGGAAACCACCAGGCAAAACAACTCCGCAAAGCAGACTACGCCAAATACGATCTGATCATTGGAATGGACGAAGAAAATCTGCGTGTGATGCAGCGGATCTTTGGCGGTGATCCGGATGGAAAGCTGCATTATCTTCTGGAGTACACCGGTCAGCCCGACAGAATGATTGCCGACCCTTGGTATACCAGAAAGTTCGACAGGTGCGTGGAGGAAATTGCAGAAGGATGCGCTGGACTTCTCCAAAAAGTGATGCGTGGACATTGCCTCCGGCCTGATGCATAATATTTGAAGCGGCAAACGGGAGCGCAGAAGTGACCAATACGCTGCCATGGAAGGAGAATCCGGAAGATGGAAAACACAAAAGAAAAATCAAAAGTTTACTTCACCGATTTCCGCACAAGAATCGGTGTAAGTCTCACGAAGAAGCTGCAGATGCTGATCCGCGCGGCAGGAATCGGCACAATTGATATGGACGGCAAATTTGTCGCGATCAAGATGCATTTCGGAGAGCTGGGGAATCTTGCGTATCTGCGTCCGAACTACGCGAAGGCAGTGGCGGACGTTGTTAAGGAACTTGGCGGCATTCCGTTCCTTACCGACTGCAACACGCTCTATCCGGGCAGCCGTAAAAACGCGCTGGAGCATCTGGAATGTGCGCAGATCAACGGCTTCAATCCGCAGACAACCGGATGCCAGATCCTGATCGGCGACGGCCTGCGCGGTACGGACGACGTTGAAGTACCGGTTCGTAACGGTGAATACTGCAAAACAGCATACATCGGACGCGCCATCATGGACGCCGACATTGTGATTTCGCTGACGCATTTCAAGGGTCATGAGGCGACCGGTTTTGGCGGAACCCTGAAAAACATCGGCATGGGCTGCGGTTCCCGCGGCGGTAAAATGGCGCAGCACAATCAGGGAAAGCCGCATGTTGACCAGGAACTGTGCCGATCCTGCCATCGCTGCGCGAAAGAGTGCGGTTCAGATGCTATTTCCTATGAAAACGGCAAGGCTTTTATCAATCAGGATCTTTGTAAAGGGTGCGGACGCTGCATCGGCGCGTGCTCTTATGACGCAATCAGCAATGATAACAGCAACGCGAATGAAATCCTTGGCTGCAAAATCGCGGAGTATACGCAGGCGGTTGTTGACGGCAGGCCGTGTTTTCACATCAGTCTGATTACAGACGTTTCACCGAACTGCGACTGCCACGGCGAAAACGACGCGCCGATTCTGCCGAATCTTGGCATGCTGGCGTCGTTCGATCCGGTTGCGTTGGATCAGGCTTGCGTGGATCTTTGCCAGAAAGCGGAGCCGGTTCGCAACAGTCAGCTGGGCGAGCATCTCGCGGACCCGCATTTCCATCAGCATCACGATCATTTTATGGACAGCAATCCGAATGTCCGCTGGAAAGAGACGCTGGAGCATGGGGAGAAGATCGGGCTCGGCTCCAGAGAGTATGAGCTGGTTACGCTGAAATAAAGCTGAGAAGGAAGCAGGCGGCGGAAAACCGCCGCCATGCCTTAGAGACATAGAGACGCGCAAGCTGTAAATTGCAGGAAGTTTTGTTTTACTGATTGTATTTTTGCTTTCCGGAATCTAACATTATGAGCAGAGAAAAACTTTATCCGTTGGGAAGTTTTCCTCTGTACTCTCTGCCGGTTTCCTGCCGGCGGAATCCATCATTTCTCAATATCCTGTCTTAAGGAGGAAAGTCATGAATCATCAGATCAGCTATGCACAGTTCTATCAATTTCTCAGAGAGCAGAAGAAGCAGCTTGCATTCCGGAAAGAAAAATTGCTGGAGGTAACAGATGTCAATGCAGATACGTATCTGTCTTCCTGCAAGGATCACAACACTTATGCTTATTACATCAACAATATTCACAGGGGAAGCCGCAGCCGCGTCAGCCTCATCCAGACAAGTACTTCACAGCTTATTCCGCTTGCGGTGAATACAGCGAATATTTTTCTGCTGGAGGACATCTGCACAATGCTGGAGATGATCAAAGCCGCGCTCCGGGAAGCGCCTGCCAGCGGCAGCCGGTATGAAAAGAAAATTCTGGAGAACAGGGGAATGATGTCTCTGCTGTATCAGCACAAACAGCAGGAACAGGAAGTCTGGATCCGCAAATGGGAGGAAACAAAGTTCCCTGAAAACCCAAGTCATCCGGAAAATAGAATTGTACCGTCAGTTCTTGGAATGGTCCGCTCAAAATCGGAGGCGCATCTGGTTAACAAGCTTTACGAAATGGGCATTGTTGAGAAATATGAGGCTCCGCTGTTTTTGGGCAGGGACACTATCTATCCAGACGTAACGGCTATAGATCCAAGAACAGGCAGATTTATTTATTTTGAGCACATGGGGATGATTGACAATAATGATTACTTTAATGCAGCGCTGAAGCGGCTTGCGCTCTATCAAAGGAATCATATTTATCTGAATGTGAATTTGTTTGTTTTTACGGAAACAAAGGATAATCCCTGCGACTTCCAGTGGATGGACAAGGTGCTGGAGCATATCTTTACGATGCCTTTGCAGGAATAAGACTGTTGCTGTGGGCGGATGGGAATGATTCTTGGAGAGATTTCTTGCAGATCGGAAGGATTTCAAAATTTGCAAGAAGGCATTCTTTACAAGATCACAAAATCGGAAATTTGCAAGAAGAATATCGGCAGGCCACAAGTTTGCTTCTTGCAAAAATCGGATATTCTGGAATTTGCAAGAAGCTCTTCGTGCAAAACACCTCCGGGGGCCCCGGAGTTACTGCCGCGCATACGCGCGAGCCGCCCCGGGCATCCGCCCGGCGCGGCTCACCACACTTATATTAAAGGTTAAATGCCAAAATCCGGAATCGAAGCAAAACCCTTCGCGAGATCCGCATCCGTAGGAATATAGTCTGTCATCATACCATCATTGAACTGCTGGTAAGCAGTCATATCAAAGTATCCAGTTCCTGTAAGGCCGAAGAGAATGGTTTTCTCCTCGCCGGTCTCCTTACAGCGAAGAGCCTCATCAATTGCGGCCCGGATCGCGTGGCTTGATTCCGGCGCGGGGAGCGTACCTTCGGTTCTCGCGAACAGTTCCGCCGCCCGGAAAACAGACGTCTGCTCCACCGAAACAGCCCGCATATAGCCGTCATGATAAAGCTGTGAGAGAATCGGGCTCATACCATGATAGCGGAGGCCGCCGGCATGGTTCGGAGAAGGAATGAAATCATGTCCGAGCGTGTACATCTTCGCGATCGGCGTGACCATGCCGGTATCGCAGAAGTCATAAACAAATTTCCCTCTGGTCAGTGACGGGCAGGATGCCGGTTCAACCGCGACAATATCATAATCCGCTTCGCCGCGGAGCTTCTCTCCCATAAACGGAGCAATCAGTCCGCCCAGATTCGATCCGCCGCCTGCACAGCCGATCACAACGTCGGGCTTGATACCGAGCTTGTCGAGGGCTGTTTTGGCTTCAAGACCGATGATACTCTGATGCAGAATAACCTGATTCAGCACCGAGCCGAGCACATAGCGATAGCCTTCCGAATGTGTCGCAACTTCAACTGCCTCTGAAATCGCGCAGCCGAGCGAGCCGGTCGTGCCGGGGTGCTCCTGCAGAATTTTGCGTCCGATCTCCGTCGTGTCAGACGGCGAAGGAGTTACGGAAGCTCCGTACGTTCGCATCACTTCGCGGCGGAACGGCTTCTGTTCGTAGGAGACCTTGACCATGTATACTTTGCAGTCGAGATGGAAAAACGCGCAAGCCATGGACAGCGCAGTCCCCCACTGGCCGGCACCGGTTTCCGTTGTCACACCCTTAAGGCCCTGCTTCTTCGCGTAATATGCCTGCGCAATCGCGGAGTTCAGCTTATGGCTGCCGGAAGTATTGTTGCCTTCAAACTTATAGTAAATGTGTGCCGGCGTGTCCAGCGCCTTCTCCAGAAATTCGGCGTGAACGAGCGGCGACGGACGGTACATCTTGTAGAAATTGTAGATTTCGTCAGGAATTTCAAACTCTCTGGTTGTGTTGTCCAGTTCCTGTTTTACCAGATCCTCGCAGAAAACGCCCGACAGCTCCTGTGCCGTCATCGGCTGCAGAGTCCCGGGATTGAGGAGCGGAGCAGGCTTGTTTTTCATATCCGCGCGGAGATTGTACCATGCCTTCGGAATTTCGTTTTCTTCAAGATAGGTTTTGTAAGGGGTGTTCTGGATCATGATGGTGCTCCTTTCTTTGTTTTGCCGGCTGTACCGGCGCTGCATCCCGGACGACAAAAAAGCTCTCGTCCAGCTACGTTTTCGTAGGGACAAGAGCTTGAATACTCCTGCGGTGCCACCCTGGTTGGTGCGTCAAAACACACCCGCTCATGCATACTATCATATGCAGGAAGTTGATTACGGAGATCCGCCTCCGTCTCACCTACTGAACGTGCAGCCCAGTTCGGATTGCCCTCGGAAGCCCATTCGGAATACATTTCCTGCTGCCGTCACACTATCGGCAGCTCCCTGAAAGGAAAGCGGCATTCTTACTATTTCTTCCTCAACGGTTTAAAGCGATGATACATTAAAACGATGATACTGTCAACCACTTTTTTCCGTGGAAAACAAAAAGACATCTGAACAATTACCGTTCAGATGTCCTGCCTGCATGGAGCAGTCGGACTGGTATTCGAACACCCCGCGTCCCGTTTGTGTTCGAAGGGTATTATATCCTCGTTGTGCCATATAGTCACGCAGCATAAAAAGGCGGCGGCGAGGTTCCCGGGAGCCATGCCGCCGCTAAAACGCCGGTGCGTCATGCACCGGCGTTTTCTTCATTTAAGAGCCTCATTGATCGCCTGGGCGAAGACCGCGGCGCCGATCCACGAGACGACGCCGAGACCGGCAACGATCGCCGCGGCTATAAGCGCCGCGCTCATGATTTCAGGAGGCGATTAACCGCCGCCTGCACCGCCGCATAGCTATAGCCTGCTGCCTCGAGTCTCTTTTTCCTGTCAGACCCGTTTCCCCATTTCCCGGCAATGACTTCCCGGGCTATCGCCTCGACTCCGGATTTTTCCAGCGCGGCCCGGGTAATCGGCACGACCGCAGTCCCGTTTGTTAAATTGATTGCGGTATGATGCGCATCGTTGAGCAGAATGTCCCCGCGTCTGAGGTACTTGTCAGACGTGAGATACTTGCTCGCCGTGAGTACCTGAAATCCTGCCGTTCGGAATCCGGTCCGCATGTTGCCGGTATAGGTTGCGCTGAGATGCTTGAGGTTATTAACACCCAGTAGCTCACCCGCGGCCCGCACAATCGAGATCACGCCTGCGGAGCAGTCTGCCTCGCACGGTGTCGTTATCTTCGCCGGTCGGTAGCCGGCTGCCTGGAGCTGCTTCCAGAAGCTCCATCGCTCGGCCTGATCATAGCCGATGAGATCATTGTGCGCGGCTTCCTCGCCCAGCTGAGCAATCAGCTCGCGCACTGTTTTATCGGGGTGTCTGAGGATACAAGTCCACGGACGGTTATACCATGGAAGGACGGCCCATTCGGTCCCCGTTTGATCGCCTGCCGTGCCGCCGCTATATTTGCCATGCTCGTCGTGTCCGCTGTTTGCGATCATATCAATCACCCACTTCCCTGTTGTAATTTTTGGTTGAGATCCCGAGCAGCGCGCCCAGGAAGACGTCGACCGCTGAGATCGTGCCGGTGATCTCGGTGCCATGCGGGAGGCCCCAGATTCCGGCGAGAGCAGCGTAAAGTGTAGCCGCTGCCGGCAGCGCGATCTGTGCAATCCATTTCAGCTTGTCATAGGTTTCATTTTTCAAGGTCATAGCTCATACTCCTTTCGCTTGATCTCAATGTCGCGCCGATCTGCCTCGTCGTCGGCGATGATCGGCAGTTTTTCGCAAGCTTCATAGCCGGCTTTCCCGTCTCCATTTCCGCCCATTGCACGGTATGGAGCATATAAGCCGGCAAGGTTTGCCATTTCTGTTTGTGTGATTCCTCCGCGGCGGATGAACTTGCGCGTGAGGTATGCAATCTTATCGTGGCCTAGAGCAAGGATCATCCGACTTGTCTCGCTCTGGGCTTCTTCTTCCTTTTGTTTTTTCATATCATGCCGCGATACAAAAAACGTTATGAGCGAGACGACGCCGCCTGAGCTCAGTGCCGAGATGATCGCGATCGTAAGTGTCTGCCAGAATGGCGTCATAGGTTGTCCTCCGCGTGATACGCCGCCGCGTATTCTTCCTCGGCCTGAGTAAGCTCGCGGAACATAGCGACCTCGGTAAGCAGCCGTATGATAACGCGCGACTGCTTACTGATTGTCTCTTGCTGTGTCATCGCGAGCTCGGCGAGGTTAATCCTTGTCGGTGTTTGCGTTGACATAGTCCTTTACGGCCTCCTGGAGATTACTGAGCTTCGGAACGTCCTCGAGCGTGCAGTCACCAGCGATGACTCTGCGGCCCCAGATGCGGACAAGGCCGCTATTCTGTGTGAATGTAATCATGTTATGCTACCTCCCTTCCTTTTACTGTGAGATCGACGCGATGAGCTCGGTGAGCTCGGCGATCGCGTTGTTTGCGTCGGTGAGCTGAGACTTGAGCGCGGCGGCCTGGATCTCCGCGTCGGTCAGATCGCGGAGGCAGAGCCACCACTTGCCGCCGTCCTGAGTAATCTGAACGAGGCTCATCTGTCCGTGCTCCTCGACGGATCCGTCGGATCCCTTGACCGTCACCTTGGAGAGCTTACCCTCGATGTCGGCCGCCTTGAGCTCGGTGCTGCTGATAAAGCTGTTCCCGTTGAGCTCGAGGCTCTTGATCTGTGTGTCATCATCCAAAACAATTGTGAATGTCCTTTTCGCCATGTTGGCCTCCTTCCGAACAATTCATAAAATAGACCCGCGAGCTTATAAATCTGTCCGTGGGTCATATACTTATAGTGCCCACCGAGCCACGACTTGAAGGCGTTTTCTATCGCGGGGTACTCAAGACGACCCGCCTCGAGGAGTCTCTTATATGCCTTGAGTTTTCTCCGCTCCCGGGTGATCGCTTTCGGATTGATCCGGCGCTCGATCCTCCCGGTCTCGGTCAGTCGGTACGACACCTGGAGGTGTCGGAACGGTTTGCTGATTTTTGTGATCCTTGTCTTTTTCACGTTTACGATGAGCCCTTGCCGGGCGGCGGTGTCTGAGAGACCCGCACGCAGCTCCTCCAGGTCGTCCCGGTCCTCGTTGATCGCGTAGGAGTCGTCGGTGTACCGGGCGTAGAGCTTTTCGCCCTGGACGATCTTCGCGTAGTTGTCCCACGGGATCGGGAACGAGATCCCGACGTTCTGAGACGGTTGCGCTCCGATGTCGACGCCCTTTGGTAGATAGCGCCGGCCGGTGAGCTCGGCGCCGGGCACGTTCGCATTGATGAGCGGGTCGACCTTCTCGGTCATGAACCTCCGGATCTCGTCCTCGGTGAACCGGGAGACGTCGACCTCGTAGGTCTTGAATATTTTCCGCAAGAGCCGGATCGTGTAGGCCACGGTCTCCGGATCGACATCGGCCTTAATGAGCAGCGTGCCTGTGTCAGCGAGGCACACCGAATGCCGGATGTTCGCGTAATAGCCCGAGAAATCAAAGAGCTCGATCCACCCGCCGTTCGTTCCGTGCGTCGCATAATAGCGGCGGAGATGCTCGACGAGGCGTCGGCGTTCAAAGTCGACGCCCTTGCCCTTTTGGCTTGCCGAGTTGTCAAAGATGAGAAACTTAGCAGCCGCGGGCGTTAGGACGTCATCGCATAAAACGTGGTAGAGACTTTTGTCCCTCATTACGTTGCTCGATATGTACCGGGCATGGCCTCGTTCACTGATGAGGAACTTGTGCCCGGTTTGTGGCTCGTAGGTTCCTTTCTCAAGGTCGTCCGCGAGTCGTGCTGTTTCCAGTAATTGATTGCAGCGGTAGCGCTGAGTCGTCTGCTTGAACTTGCTCCCGCGCATCGCCTTTGTGCCGCCCTCATAGAGGGCATTCATGTCAAAAAATACAATCATAAAACCATGCTGAGAGCCGCGGCGGTCGTAACCGGCGGCGTCATGATTGAGGTTTATCGTCTGGAGATCTCCAGGCGAACGGATGCTCTTTCCTTTCCCATTTCCCCGCGTGGAAACTTGCCCAGGTGCGGGGCTGTGAAATCCGGCCGGACCCCGATGACGTTCGAGGCGTTCCAGTTGTTCGCATTGCCGTTGTTGTTGACATTGCAGAAATTCGTCGAGGACTGCACGTACAAAGAGCACCCGCATTAGTTACGCTTTTAAGTGCGGGAGGAACCGGTTGTCCGACTGCCGGATCTTTTTAATCATTTTGTCGAGGTCGTCGATCTCGAGGACGATGCTCTTGTACCGATTTTTGTCGGCCGGGAGCTGCTCCGCGATGAACTGGAGCTCGCCTTGGAGTCGATCGCAAGCCTTGAGTGCTTCGTTCCATTCCTGACGGCGGTCGTCGTATTCAAATTTCCAAACAGGCCAGATCTTATTCGCGCCGCGGATATGTGCTTCAATGTCGCCGGCGAGATCGTCGACGCGGTTCCGATGCCGTTCAATAAACCACGGAATGAACCCGGCGTACATTTCCCGGATCTTTGACGCGAGGATATCCTTCTCCTCGCCCTGGAGCCCTTTCGTCGCTTTCTTCACGGCCGCGTCGATATGCTTTTCACTGAGCCCGAAACTTATGAGGAGCTCCCGGCTCAGTTCTCCGCGGATCGTGATCGCCTTGTCGAGGGCCTCGAGCTTAGACCAGGCGCGTTTGCTTTTTGGTATGTCTGACATAATTCCTCCACGGGGCGGGACAAGCCCGCCCGATTATGCGATTAGGAAAGCCGGCCGGACCCCGACGACGTTCGAGGCGCCCCAGCAGGCCGCATGGCCGTAGGTGTTGACAAGGCAGAAATTCGGCGAGGACTGCACGTCCCTCAGCCACCAGTTTTCGCGGTTTACAATGAGATCCGGGCGCGCCTGGAAAAGCGCGATCTGAGACTTGTCGCATCCGACGTCGTAGCCATTGCCGGCCCATGCGACATGGCCGTAGACCATGGCCTGATTCATGAGGTCGATCTGTCTGTCGTACCAGGACCACCCGGAGCTTGCTCCGTTGCTGACCGCGTTCGCAAGCATATTGCGGTAGGTGAGGACGTGGGATTCGCCGAAATCGGCCTTTACTGTTGCGAGGGCCTGAGTCAGTCCGTTCGAGACCATGTTCGAGCCGTAGTAGGCCCCGGTCGTTACGTTTGTCGAGTTCATGACGTGGTTATAAAAAGACTTGTCCGGGAAAACGAGCATGTGGTGTTTCGTGAGCTCAGTGTCTCCGCAATGGAGTCTGTAGTCTGCGTGACCGGCCCAGTACTTGTGGCCGTTGATTGTCCAGTAGCCGCCTGTGCGGACCTTGTCAAAGGTTCCGGCGGTGATGTCGGCGCTTTGCTCGGCCGTGAAAGACGTCCCGAGATCATACTCGTAGATAAAAGAGTTCGCTCGGGACGCTCCGGACGCGGTCAGCATTTTCGTGAGTGACTGGAGCGCGGCGATCGCACGGCCGTTGTCTCCGGTTACGCCCAGAACCTCGTTAATCGCGGCGATGAGCCCGGTCTTGTCGGTCGTTTTGAGCCCGGAGAGGTCGCCTGTCACGAACTTACTGAGGGCGCTTGCCTTGATCGACTTGACCCCGTTGTCGTTATGGACGAGCAAAGTCTCAGAGCCGTCGGTCAGCGCGTCGAGCGTCGGCTCGTCGGTAAACTTCCGGCCGTTTGACACGTCAATAGTGATTGCCATAATTTGCCTCCTTTTTTGGCTTGTACTTAATCAAACGACCGCCCGGGAGAACCCGAGGCGGTCGATGTTACCGTTTAGGCGTATTTATATTTCCAGTCCCTCAGGATCGCGAACCCGTCGTCGTCCAGGATCGGGCAGTTGTCGTCGTCGAGGAGCGGAGCGAAAAAGTCGTTCTGGATCGTCATGTGCTCCAGAACGTCGAGCCTTTCGTCGTGCTCGACGACCTCGGCGGTCAGCGTCGCGGCGATGCTGTCACTGATCGCGGCCTCGCACTTGCTGAGCCATTCAGAGAACGCTTGCCACTGAGTTGTCTGCCAGGTGTCCTGCTCTGACTGTTCGGACGCTTTCCAGTCATCGAGGGCGGCTTTCCATGCGGCCTCATAGGCTTCGATGCTTGTCGTGTAATTGCCATAGCTCTCGGTGATCTTTGCCGTGTACTGCTCGAAAAAGCTGTCGAACTGAGCAGTCAGTGTACTCGCGTCGATCTGAGTAATGACACCGGCGCAGATCCCGCAGAGGCTCGAGTTGTATCGGTCGTCGGTGATCTGTGCCTGGGTGACAGTCGTGAGGCCCTTCGTGACAGAAACGTCCGCGAGAGCGATCTCCCAGATGTCGGCGTCCTGAGTAAGCGCCGGCGCTGTTGGAGACTTTGACGGCGATCCGGTGAGGACCGCGAGCTCCATCAATCGCTGAGTCAGATCCCACCGCAGCACAACACGGTCGATTCGATCGAGCGATCCGTCGGCATTGCTGATCGTGAGATTGTAGAGCTCCTGATTGCGGAATGCGTAGCCATTGATGAAACCGTAGCCGGGTCGGACGCCGATCGTCATGCCGTCGCCGGCGACGACTTGCAGACCGTCCGACGGGGCGGGGAATACGCCGTTCGAGATGAACGTCGAGAAATACCAGGCCCAGTCCTCCGCTTTATAACGGCGGTCATGGTCTACGCTGTTAAAAGGCATGTAGTTCATGATTTACCTCCTCTTTTTAATCGCCTCGAGAAGCGTAGGCGTAGATTCGCCGAACGTGGCCTCGAGCGTTGTCTTGCCTTTTTCCCAGGTCTGAGAAACCTCTGTAATCCTTGAATTGATCTTGATGCCCCACCTCTTTTCGATGCACGTCACGCGGTCGCCGAGGTCAAAATCGTCCTTGTAGGCAAGATTCGAGTCGGCGCGGATCGTACTCTTGAACGTGTAGGTCTCGATCATGGTCGCAAGGTCCGTCGCGCCGCGATTTTCAAGCATAGTCTTATAAGTCGCGTCCGGGATGTCGGTGCTCGTGCCGCTGTCACCTTCGACACTCCGCGACATATCCGTCGCGTCGACGAGAACCTCGCACCGGTCAAGACCTGAAGCACCGGCTCCGTCGAAGGTCGCGATCATCTGGACGTTGTTGCTGTCTGAGGACCCGCGGACGTAGGCGAAATTTTTATAGTTTTCGACACTGTTCTCGTACTCCTGTTCCGTGACATTATCGAAATCACGTGAAAAAATACACGGCGGATTGCCATCGGTGTTTCCGTCGGTGAGATTTCGGCCCGCATAGAGATAAAACCCAAACTGTTTCGTCCGCTCGTTTACGAGAATGTCATAGCCGAGCTTTCCGTCTTGGCATTGTGCCTTGACCTCGTCGCCGAGGTCCTTGAGATACTCCGGAGAGTAGTCGATGCTCACCCCGCCGAAATCGCTCTGCGTGATCGTGATGAACTGAGGAAACTGCCGCGCGGTGTCCGCTTTGCTGCCGATGTTCCGGGTGACGAGCTCGTTGACAATTGCCTGTTTTGTGCCGGTCGTTGAGAATGTCGGGGCGATGACTCGCTGACTGAGCCACTTGCTCAGACCGTAGCCGGTCGCCTCGATCTGCTCCTGACCGGTCTCGTCTTTCGTGTAGTGCACGTACTTAATGACCGCGCCGCGCCTCCAGATCGCGCCGTCGGCGTCCGTGTAGTCGGTGTACTTGTCGTGCTTTACGACGACGCGATCCCGGACGAGGAGCTCCCTGTTATTGTCAGTGATCGGCGCGAGGATCTTGAACTCGCCGACGTCGAAATAGCGGACGGTCCAGATGACGCTCGCCGCCTCGTCGATGACGCCGAGGGCGTTGAGCTGTTTGTCAAAAATTCTCAGATCCATTGGCTTATACTCCTAGAATTTTCGGGCTGAAATAGATCGAGCACTCGAGATTGTCGAGCCCCGTGTCCGCGTTGTATCGGAAAACGTTGTCGCCGACATCGAGCTGCATAAAGGTCGAGTCGACATCGAGATAGCGGTAAACATTGGACACGACGCCCTGACGGGTGAGCCTTGCCCTCTTGGATCCGTAGGACGTGTTGATCTCGACAACGTCGCCGGCGACCATCGTATAGTTGAGTTTTATGAACTCCCGGGTGCTGACGTTTAGGAGCATCGGGTTTGTGAGCTCACCGATTGCCCGGAATACGATCCTCATACCGATCGAGACGTGTCCGCCGTTGTAAACGTCGACGATGACGCTGTCCGAACGGCTGCCGAAAATCATGTCCGTTGCGTCGTCCCTGTCGATCTCTGTCGGAAATTCCCAGGCGGCTTCCCACGTCGCGATGTCCTCGCGGTGCTCGGTTTCTTCTTGCCAGAACGGATCGAGGCACTTGAAATCGACCTCAAACGCCTGAGAGAGATCCCGCGTGAACGTCGGCGTCCCGTCGACGATCGCCCCGATCTTACGGGCAAAGCTGCCGTAGTAGTAGCGGAGAGTCCCCGCAAGCTCCGGGTTTAAGATCTTGAGCGCGTTCTGTCTCAGATCGATCTGTGCTGATTTATCGCGCTCAGTGATCTTGCCCTTGATCTTGATCGGCCTCGGCTCGATCCGGACGCCCGTGTAGGTGTCGCCGTGCTGTCCCATCGAGGACGTCGAGTAAATCGTGTCGTCGAGGTCGCTGAGCCCCGTCACGTCCTTCGAGACATTGACGTGATATCTGGAGCCGACCCCGAACGTGATCGACTCGCCCTTTGTGTTTGTGTAGGTTAATATTTCCTGTGTTTTCATGTCAGCGCCCTCGCAATCCGGCCGAGTTCCTTAGCGGCCTGTTTCTGCTGCCCGACGTAGCTCGTGTCCTCGGCGTTGATCGTCTGATTGACGGTTATGCCGTGCGGGTTGCCCGCGATCTGGGTAAGCAATTCGACGATCTGATTCAGAGCCGCCGAGCTTGCGCCGGCAGACTCTTCCCGAACGATTGCGCGGAGATCGTCAAGCGCACCGACAAACTCAGGCCTTTTCTCGCCGACACCGATGACGGTCGGAGATGAGAAAATGCCGCCGCGGTCATACCAGTCGACCGCAAAGTGAGGAACACTCGGCGGATTGAGCGAGAACTTGCCCTCGATCGAAAAATGCGGGAGCTTGATGTCGGGGAGTTTCCACTCGAAATTAAAAAATCCTTTCATTTTGTCGATTGCGTTCTTGACCGCGTCTCGTGCCGTCTCGATCGGCGTAATGATCGCCGACTTGATGCCATTCCAGACCGTTGTGACCGTATTCTTTACGGCATTAAATACCGAGGACACGGTGTCCCGGATACCGTTGACAACGGTCGACACGGCTGTCTTGATCCCATTCCAGACGGTCGAGGTCACTGTCTTGATACCATTCCAGACCGTTGTGACAACGAGATTGACAGCATTGATCGCGGTCGTGACCGCGTTCTTGATACCATTCCAGACCGTAGTGATGACCGCGACGATCGCATTCCAGACGGTCGAGGTCACTGTCTTGATCGTATTCCAGACGGTTGTGATGACCGTCGCGATCGCGTTGATTGTCACTGTGATCGCGTTCTTGATCGTATTCCAGACCGTAGTGACAACGGCGACGATCGCATTCCAGATCGTGACAAAAAAGCTTTGAATCGCCGTTAGGACGGTGACGATGACGTTCTTGATATTATTCCAGGTCTCGCTCCATGTAGTGCCGAACCACCCGCAGACCGTGTTGAGGATGCCCTCCATGATGTTGAGCACGTTCTGGAACGTGTTCTTGATGAAATCCCAGATCGCGCCGAAAACCTCCTGGACGCCTTGCCATGCCTGATCCCAGTTTCCGGTAAAAATGCCGATAAAGATGTCGAGGATCCCGACGATGACATCGGTCACGGCTTGGAATACGTTCGCGATCTGCTGGAACACGCCCTCAAAAACCGGCGCGAGGAGATTGCAGAAACCGTTCCAGATCGCACTCAGCGTGTTCGTGATGTCGGTCATGCTGATCCCGAGAGAGGCGAACCGCTCCTTCACTTCATCGACGAAACCGGTAAAAATGCCCTTGATCTGTGTCCAGATCGCGGCCATCGCATTCCGGAAACCCTCGTTTGTGTCCCATAGGTGCTTGAATGCGGCCACGAGAACCGCAACGACGGCAACGATCGCAAGGATCGGCGCGGCAGCGGCTAACATGGATCCGCTGAGCGCTCCAGTCGCGCCGGAGGCCGCAGAAAGAGCCCCGGAGAGCTTACCAATGCCGCCAGTAATCGCCCCGACGGCGTGGATTACCTTGCCAACGGCGACAACTACCGGCCCGATCGCGGCAGCAATCGCCGCAATTTTTATGATCATCTGTTGCTGTTCCGGGGTCATTTCCTGGAACCGGGCATTTAAGTCCTTGAGCTTCTGGACGACCTTGTCGAGAACCGGTGCGATCATGGTCTGGAGCGTGGTAAAAAGCTGAGCGCCGACTGCTTTGAGGTTGTTAAGCGCAACGGTAAACTGATCGGCGGGGTCGAGGGTCGCGTTGAATGCGTCGGCCGTGTTTCCGCTGAAATCGCTCATCGACGTCCCGAGGGCGTCGAGGTTGATCTTTCCGTCATAGATTGCAGCACCGAGAACCGGGCCGGCCTTAGCACCGAAAACCTCGACAGCGGCCTGCATTGCCTCGGTCTTATCCTTTGAGCCCTTAATTTTGTCGCTGAGCTCTTGCATTGCCTCGCCGGTCGTCTTACCGTCGGCCGTGGCATTTTTAAGGGCGGCCTTGAGACCGGTGAGCGCAACGCTTGAGTCGACGCCGGACTTGTCCAGGTTAGCCAGGAACATTGCAGAGTCTGAGGCATTGAAGCCCATTTCTTGCAAGGCCTCGCTGTTCGTTGTCATGTCGCTCGCGAGCTTTAAGACATCGACGCCGGTGTCCTGTCCGGCCTTGTTCAAGGTGTCGAGCATGAGCCCGGCCTGATCGGCGCTCAGACCATAGGCAGCCATCGCCGCCTGGACGGTGTCAATAGAACCGGAGACGTCCTGATTGTTGATTGTTGCGAACTCGATGAACTGGGTGCTCAGCTGCTCGAGCTGATCGCCGGTAGCGCCGAACCTCGTGTTCACCTCACCGACCGCGTCGCCGGCCGACTGGAAACTCGTCGGGATCGTCGTCGCGATGTTCTGGGCTCGTTGCTGCATATCGTCCAGGGCGGCTCCGCTTGCACCGGTTTTAGTGACGATGGTATCCATCGCCGAGTCGACCTCAGTCCATGCGGCGCCGGCAGCCGCTCCCGCGGCCACGATCGGTCCGGTGACGCCGGCCGTTAATTTCTCGCCGACGCCGCTGATCTTGTCGCCGGTCTCGCTGATCTTGCTACCGGCAACCTGGAGCGCCTGAGCGCCCGCGCTGCCGAACTCTTTCATCTCGTCATTGAGTCCGTCGAGCTTGCTCTTTGTCGTGTCGATCTGGACCTGGAGTTCTTTGTATTCCTCCGAGTTCTTGTCGACACCCTCGGCGTCGAGCTCTTTCTGAGCCTTTTGCAGCGCCTCGAGTTTGTTCTTTGTCTCGTTGATCTTGTCAGCGAGGAGGACTTGCTTGTCCTTTAACAGATCCGTATTGCCCGGGTCAAATTTCAGAGACCGCTCGACCTCGCTGAGCTGTTTCTGTGTGTTCTTTAAGGCCTTGTCGGCTTGCGATAGGGCGGACGAGAGCTTGGTAGTGTCGCCGCCGATCTCGATCGTTATGCCTTTAATATTTCCACCGGCCATGTCTCTTTCCTCCTCCCTTAAAATGCGGCGAACCGATCAATGTCGGCCTGTGTTGCTTTCCTTGTCCGGATTTTCGCCCCGTTTCCAGATTCGGGCGAGCTTTCCGCTTTTCGGGCTTCCTCGGTCATCTGATTCCACTCGATGATGTAGTCGATCCACCCGCCGATCGTCATGACGTCGGCGTCGGCTCGTGTGAGCCCGCGCATGAGTCCCGCCGCGAGGATCCGATCCGTTGTTACTTCTTGGTCGTCGTCGCCTTCTTGGCCGTCGGAATCGGGGCTTTCGATTTTTTTGAGGCAAAGCATGACAAAATCAGATCCGGGAAAAGGTCAGAAATGACGTCGAGCGGCTCAAAGTCGTCGCCGAACGATGCGACCCATGTCAGAGGGTCCGGGATGTTGAAGTCCACAAGACGAGCCGCGGACCATGCGATCTCGACGACGCCAGAGAAACCCAGGCGCTCGAGGAAAGTCATCGCAAGCTCGCTCTCGTCGGGCTTTTTCTTTGTATTTGCTGTCTCGCGGATGATCGGAATGAGGATCGGCAGCGCGTCGCGGCCGAACTGTGATTTATAGATTAGTGTCCAGGCGAACGAGGTCGAAAACGTGACCGACTTATCGCCGAACTGGAGAGTTTTCAGCATTGTTTACCTCCGAAAAACACAAAAAATAAGCGGCTCAGGCATAGCAAGCCGAGCCGCTTACCCTTTTCAAACGTGCGGCCGTTTATGATGTGGCCGCGTTAGGATCGACATATTCATAAGGGGCCGTGCCGTACCAGTCGGAATAGGCCGTGTCCCCTTCCTCCGCTGTCACCTTGACGTATCCGTTATCAATACGAGGGCTTGCGGAGAAATCGAGCGCCGACTTGTTCGGGTCGATCTTGTCCTCTTTGGTAGAGGACGAAATACCCGGGCGAGTTGCCAGGCAGCGGTAGAACAGGAACCGGCGCTTCTTAACGTCGCCCTTGATCTCGAACGCAATAGCAAACTCGGACGGCTGAACGTCGGCGTTCTCAAAGATCGCGCCGTTCTTGTCGACGATTTCCTTGAGGATCTGAGTCCGGAATGCGGAAACCAGATCCGCGACGGTCAGCTTTCCGGAGTAGCCGGTATTGCTGACCGGTCTGTAATAAATGCCGTCATCGGCATAAAACGGATCACTGGAGCCCTCAGCGTCGAAACTCATTTCTGTCGCGCCGGGCTGAGCGAAAACCGTGCCATAGGTCGGCTTGCCGGTGTCATCGGTCGAGGTGATCGGCCAGATGTGCACGTTAGACAGGCCAAACGTGACTTTGTTAGTTGTCTTATCAGACATTTCCTTTACCTCCTCTAAAATTCATAAAGCGATTCGTAGAAGTCCTCATCCTCGATGTAAACGGTGTCCGCCGTTCTCTCATAGACGAGCTCAGCCGCGTCGGCCTGAGACTCAAAGACCTCCATGATCGTGTCCATTGTGTCCGGATCGTCGGCATAAAACTCGACGTCCTCGCTATCGTCCCGAACGTAGACCTTATCGTCGGCCTTGAAACCGGGAACCGCAATGCGCCGATAGACGGCAAACGGTGTCGGGATCGGGTCGTCCTGGGTGAAATGGTCGTAGACGTAGCCCGCAATGATGCCGGCGTCTTTCATTGCCTGGAGGATCGTCTTGATCTCAGTCTCCTTTTTGTGCAATTTCTTCCACCCCTTCCTGAACCTTCTCGACCGCTGCCTCCTCTGCCGGCTTGATGTGCGCCCGCCCAGGAACTCGGCCGCCTCCTCGTTTTGCGTGTCCTTTTTCGAGGAGGTGGGCGATCTGATAACGATCGCGGCTATGCACCGTCGCTATGGTATAGAGCCCGGCGCTCCCTTCCTCGATCTTCACGGACCAGCTCTTTTTATAGCGGCCCGTCCTCACGGGTGCGCCGTTCTTGACGTCGTCCTTTGCCTCTTTGGCCACCTTCTTTATGAGCTCCCCGGTCGCTTTCCGGACGTTGTCGCCGTACTTGTCGAGGATCTTGTTGACGGTTGCGCTGAGGTCGCCGACATCAATCGTCGACGAGTTACTCATTTCTTTTTCGGCTCAGCCGCCTCGGTCTCGGTTTTGTCCTTGACCTCAGTCGCGAGCCCATCGGACACGAGCAAGGCGCCGCGAGCGTTTTCAACGTCGAGGATCTGCCCGGGGCTCGCTTCAAAGCGCCCGGAGATGAACCTCTTTTTTGCTTTTATCTTCATGTTGCCTCCTTAATCTGCACCGTAACGGACTCGAGATCATAAAGATCGACGCCGCTCTCGGGTTTTGCCTGGATGCGGGTGATCCTATACTGCCGGCCGTCTTTTTGATCGACGGCGATGTCCATCCGGTTTACTTTGTCGGTGTGCGGCACTTTAATCACGCGGTCGATGCGATTGCCGTCCGCGCTGTTCTCCGCGGAATAGTAACGGACCACGCCGACCGATTGCTCCTGATAGCGGAGCGAGATCTTGAGGTCGCCGAGGCGGCGGTCCTTTGCCGCGTAGATCTTGACCGCCCCGTCATTAAAGACCTCAACCTGTTGTCTTGGCATTCGCATAGTCTGTCACCGCTTTCGCGTCCCTCAGGCTGTTAATGTCTGAGAGGTAATTCGTTTTGAACTGATCGACCGCACCCGCTCGATCGTAGAGCAGATAAGCAAACAAGAGCTCCTGAGCGCTAGGGTCGGCAGAATCGCCAGAAAAGGCCGACGTTTCGACGCCGGTCTTTCTGACTATAAAGGCGATGCCGCGCCGGATCGAGCCCTTGAGCTTGTTGTCGGTCGTGTCGTCTGCCCAGGTGATGTCGAGGTAGTTTTTCGCCTCGCTGAGCAGCTCGTCCGAGACTTCGATTGCGCTCATCGTCTACCTCCTCCCGGTTCTATTAAGCTGTGACGTTCTGAACCTTGAGATACTTAGGCTTGAGGCCGGAAATGTCGAGGCGGAGGAATGCGTTGTTATCCTTCGGGCGGCCGTTCGCATAGGCGACGATCTTGTAGTATCTCTTGTCGTCGAGGAACTTGTAATCGTCGGAGAACTGGATGCCCTTGCTGCCACCGACGCCGAGGAAATAGCGCTTAGCCATACCGAGCTCGGCCTCGCCCTGAGGTACGGCGATCGACTGAATGACCTGAGTCGGATACGGCAGAACGTCGTTGACATAGGTGCCGTTTGCATTGAGGACGGTAGTACCAGGCATGATGAGCTTGAAATAATCGAACGGATTGACAACCATGACGAGGTTGCTGACCGCTCTCGGCTTTCCGGTCTGAGTCTTGGCAAGCTGAGCAATCAGATTGCCGTAGGTGTCAGAGTTGAGATCGGTGATCGCGATCTTGTCCTTGCGAGGATAAACGCCCGCAGTGACAGTGACATCGTCGGCGACGGAACGGTCCATGCCGATCGGCATATTGTGACCGGATCCGGTGACGATGCCGATCTCATAGCCGATGGAAAGAGCCTCGGAGAGGCAAGTGCGGATATAAGAGTCGATCCATGCGGGGCCGAGGTCGAGCATGGCCTCCTCGATCGGCATGAACGCGGAGAGCTTGAACTGTCCGAGGTCGATCGTCTCGAAACCGCTTGTCAGCTCAGCCTCGACGGCCGCGGTGACATCGCCCCAGGTTGCGGCACCGGTGATTGTGACATCATCGTTTACGGTTGCGCCGTCGGTGCCCTTTACAGAGTAGGCGATGGTCGGCACGCCGTCCTTGTTGATAATGAAACGGGTCAGGCCGGTTGTGTTGACAGCGTCAACGGCGGCGAGCAGAGGATGAGACTGCTGCATATCCTCCATGACCTGTTCAATGATCGTAGTCGGGAAAGTCTTGTCCGCGCCGGTCAGAGCCATCATCGGGTTGCCCTTGTTAGAGCGGGCGGCCTCGATAAAGGTGTTGTAGAACTTGGTCTCCTCGTTTGTGAGCTGTCTCACACCGCGGCGTGCCAGAACGGCAGCATCGGCATTTGCTCCGACGCTCTGAGCGGATGCGAGGATCTGATCGTTGATATTCTGGAAAAGATCCTGCAGACCGAGTTCAAAATCCTCGGTATTGCCCTCGCGGGCCGCGTTTGCGATTCGCTGAGCGATCGCCGTCTGGGTCTCGTTCATCTCATCTTTGTTTCTGAGTGTAGGCATATCTTGTTACCTCCTTCTGTGTGCCGGATCCTCCGGCTTTGTGAAATTGAAAAATCCTTTATGCTCATCGCGTGCCGGAGATTTCGGCGCGGGATTGCCTAAAAATTTGTTGACGACCGCCGCAGCCCGATCGGCGAGACCGGGATCGGCGGCCAGTGCTGCCTCGACTCTTGCAGCCAGAGCGACGAGCTGAGGGCAAGTATCGATAGTGTTCGCGAGTGTCGCAAACGGTGCGAGCGTGTCGTTGAGCTTTCCGGCCAGGTCCTCGATATCCTTGAGCCCGGACACGTCGACGTCGATCGTCCCGAAACTCCTATCGTGTGGCCTGGAGACCGCGGCCATGATCGAGCGCATTGCGTCGTTGCTGATCGCGGCGACGTCGCCGCCCTCCTCGGGCTCGGATTCCACGTTGGAGACCTCAGTCGCAAAACCCATGCGGACCGCGTCCTCGGGCTTGATCCACGTCTCAGCCCTGAGCATGTCATCGAGCTCCTCGCGGGAGACATTGACGCCGCTCTCGAGGTAGGCGTTGACGGCCGCGTCCGTGACGGTCCTGAGCGTGTCGGCATATTTCTCCAGGTCGTCGGCGTTGCCGTCGACCGATGTATAGGCGGCCTGGTGGATAAATAGCAGAGACGCCGGCTGCATGACTCGGCGGGATCCGGCAGCAAAGATGATGCTCCCGGCAGACGCCGCGAAACCTTCGCAGATCGTCGTCACGTTCTCGCGATCCTTGAGGGTGTTATAGATGCCGAGGCCCTCTTTGAGATCGCCGCCGTTGGAGTTGATGTGGACCGTGATCGCGGTGTCTGCCGGGATCCCGTTGAGCTCCTGGACGAGGCCATACGCGGAGCGCTCCGACGGATCGCGGAAAAGTCTCCCGAGACCGTGAGCCTCGGGCGCGATGTTGCCGAAAATGTAGACATCGGCGACCTTTGCCTCATCGTCCTCCTCGATGTAGAAATACGGCGCCGGCTCTTTATTGATCGTCGCCGGTGTCTTGTTGTTCGTTGACATTGTTGTTTACCTCCTCTTGTTCCGGATCCGGCTCGTCGTCCGGTTCCTGTTCTGTGTCTTGGGTGTCCTGATCGGGCCCGGTTCGAGTCGGATCCGTCATCGGATCCGCGCGTGGCTGACCGTCCACGACGCCGTCGAGCTGATCCGCCGCCGGCGCGTAGTTCTTTGTCATCCAATGCTGCCATGCCCACGACTCGTCAATCACGGCCTCGCCGAGCCTTGCCCTGATCTCGTTAATACAGAACGTGCCGGACCCGATGAGCTTGTCGATCGGATCGGCGATGTCGAACAGATCGCGGTAGCGGACGTTCGAGTAGTTCGGCACGATGTAAGAGCCGGCGAAAACTCTCGACTGACCGTAGAGCTTGCGGTTGAGTTCCTGGACGATCATGCCCGCGAGCGGTTTGATCGTCGTGTTCATGAAATGCGTGAAATCCTGATCGGTGACTCCCTTTCCTGTCGCGATGCTAGGCGGAACGCCGAGCGCCTCGGCTGTGAGCTCCATGATGTCGTCCATCATTGCACGGACGTCCCTCGTCGACCCCGCTGAGGTTCCGGAGGTGTCCTGAAACTCGTAGCCGTCGAACACCGGCAGCACGGCATTGTCTGACGTGAAATACTTTTTCATCTTGTCCGTGACGAGATCCGTGTAGGTGCTCTCGAAATCCGGATCCTGTTCGGCGATCTCGTGAACTCTGAGCACGCCATGACCGCCCGCGTCTCTTACGATCTTTTTGGCCGTTGCCTTGAGCAGATCGCCCTCGGTGGCCGCGATCGCGTTGACGCTTGTCTGGATCGAACTCCCCTCGATCGTGAAATGCAAGACGGCAGAGGCCCCAAAAACGCCGGGGATCGATTGCCCGTCGCTTGTTATGTCTCGGTAGATGTTACCGGTGAGCCGGCGTTCAACGGTGAAACCGTCGGCGACATATCGGCCGCCCGCGTACTCGACAACGATCGCCTCCTGGGCGAGATAAAGCTGAGATACGAGATGTCGGAAAAATTCGGCACGGGTTTCGTTCGGATTCGGTGCATAGTTCCACGCCCAGGCCTCACCGGCCTGGACACGGCGGCCGCGTCGGTATGTGTCCCACTCAACGAGAGAGACGGTCGAACCGATCCGACGCACGCAGCTCCAGAACGCCATATTTTGCAGATATGAGGCAAGTCCGGCCAGCGCGTCGGCGTCGTAGTCTGTCGAGGCTTCGAGGAAATCCCCGGTCGCGGTCTCTGAGTCGCTGCCTGTTTTTCGTAAAATCCATTTAAGTAAATTAAAGGCCATGTGTCGCCCTCCTTAAAAGCTGATGACGTCGAGCTTGCGGTGTCCGGCGCGTCGTTCGATGATCCGGTCCTCAATCGTCATCGCGGCCACGAGGGCCATGAACGGGTCCGTCTTGCGGCTCTTTGCCTCGATCTTGCCGTAGACGTAATTCCCGAGATCCTGATCGTTTTCTTGTCCGGGCCGTCTGCCGTAGCGGATGAGCTTCGTGTTATTCGTTGCCCATCTCAACTCCGGGGCGTCGTCCCAGGTGAACCACTGATTCGCAAAGCATGAGTCGATGACCGGCGCGATCTTCATGATGTCGCTCGGCCGGACGAGCTTGAGGTTCTTGAGGTCCTTCGGATCGTAGCCGATGCCGGCGAGCTGCCGGGCTAGCAGCGCAAAGCGGAAATCGTCGATCGCGACCGCCCGGATTGAATACTTTTTTCTCATTTCCACGAGGTACGAGGTTATAAGATCCGGATGGATCTCGACGTCATCGACGACCGTGAGCCGACCGTCGTCGGCCCATTTCCGCCAGGGTGCTTTGATCCTCGGCAGATCTTTCGACCGGGAGCAGACCCACGAGTGCGTGATGTCGTAACGGTTGTCGCCCTGTTTGAAATGGAGGTCGACACTCACCCAGTCAGTGATCTTTGAAAAGTCGATGCCGGCGACGCAGCTCCACCCGGTCAGATCCGGGAGCGGGCGGTTCGTCGCCTTGATGTTCTCGTAGTCTGTCACCTTGATGTCATTCGCCTGATCCGGCAGGTTCATTCGCTTTGTCATGAATGCCGGGAGCCGGTGCGGGTTCGCTTTCCATTCCCGGTACTCTTTTTCTGTCTCAGATCTCAGCGACGGGAGATAGGGGAGCGACGGGTTCGCCTTTTCCCAGTTCGCCTCGTCGTCGACCTCCTCTTTGGAGTCGAGTCGACAGATGAACGGGAGCAAACCATTGTCCGGACCCCCGCCGAACAGAATGCCCTCAGACGTTTCGAGGAGATCGTCGAGCGGTCCCTCGCGGACGTCGCCGTTTGTCGTATAGTAAGACCGGCGCGGATGCGGATGCTTGCCGAGGCCGGTCGTGAAAACATTGATGTTTCTGTAGTCCTCGTATTGATGGATCTCATTGAACACGACGATCCCCGACCGCATTCCGTCTTTTCCTTTCGGGTTGTTCGTGCGGCCCTTGATCTGACCGCCGCCGCGGAGATCCTTGACGCTTTCCGTTTTCCAGGAAAAATAGCGCTTTAGTTTCTTTTGGTACTCGCTATGGTCAAAGGCGTCCACGATGTCGAGGACCGGGCGAAGGGCCTGTTCCTCGTTGTTCGCGCAGACGTCGACGTCATAGCCCGGGATCCCGTTGTAAGGCGAGATCAAGGCGACGGACTCGAGGGCGATCGTTCCGTCCTTGCCCGCGCCTCGACCGATCATGCAAAACAGGTCTGGCCACCGTGGGAGCTTGCTGTCCCTCCAGTAGGTGCAGTCATGGAGGACGATGACGAACTCCTGCCAGGGGAACAGCTGCTCGAACGGGAAATACTTGGCCAGGCCGAGATAATGGTCGGCCTGATCGGTGTCGATATAGATGTCCTCATTCTCGAAACAATAGAGGACATGATCGACGAGGGCCTTGACCTCTTTGTCGGTGCGGAGCTTTCCGGACTTAACGAGGTCAATAAAGTTCTGAACATGCGGGCATAGCTTAGAGGTCGATGTCTCCGCCATCGTCTGTCGCTGCTCCTAGCACCGGCCCGTCCGCAAAGGTCGTGATAATCTTGAGGAGCGTCGCGACGGTCTGATTCGCCGCGGTGCTCGTCTTGTTGTACTCGCCGATCGCGGGGTTCGCGACGATGTTCGGACGCCCTCGGACGTACTCCTTCTCGATGAGGACATCGCTCTCGTCGATCTCCTTCTGGAGGCGAGTCAACGTGTTTAGCTGTGTCTTGTATCGGCTGAATGTTGTCACAAAAAAGAAATTTTGTTCGACGCCTCCGCGCTCGGCCATTTCGATGAGCTGCTTTGCGACCGCGTTGAGGTTATTCTTTTTTGCGGTTTGTTTTTTCGTTGTGGCCATTGTCTGCACCTTCTAACGTTTCGATAATCTTCAGTTCCCGCGGAGAGAGAGACCACTTGATCGCGTTCGTTTCTTGCTCCGCTTTGTTTCGCTCCGCTTTGTTTCGCTCCGCTTTGTTTCGCTCCGCTTTGTTTCGCTCCGCTTTGTTTCGGGCTTCGATCATCGCCGCACGCGGAACGAGGTAGCCGCTGCCGTAGATGCCGCGACCAGAGTCCTTTTGCGATTCCAGTTCGCGGACGAACTCGGCGCGGTTCTCGCGGTAGTCGACGCCGTAGCCGGACCACTTGCCGAGCATGACCGACGTGACAACGCCGTCCGGATATTCGTACTTGTCCGGATGGTTCTTGTTCTCCGCGTTGATCTCGTCGTTGACGGCTTTGACCTTTGCAGTGAGATTCGGGGCGGTGCGTATGAGATCGCCCCGAGAGCAGACGAACGAGGTCCGGACCTCCGCGCCGTTGTCGTATGTGATCGAGACCCTCGCCGCGATGTGCGACGTCGCCGGGCGTAACCCGAGCAGAGTCAGCGCCGGAGCGAACAGGAAATAGTCGATTTTATGATCCTCATACCATGCGAGAATCTGAGACAGGATCGAAAACGGCGGGTTGTCGATGACGACGCACCCGTCGGGATAATTCTCTCGCTGATAATCGCCGCCCGGATAAAACGGACGGACGATCTTGCGATCTTGCCACCCGTATTCCTCAACGGCCCAGTCTTTCACCGCGTTATAAATAGCGGGCGGGGTGTAACAGTCGTCGGTTGTGAGCTTTGGCTTGAATTTGTCCTCAAACTCGTCGTACTGTTCATCCCGCTCGCCGTTTGCCTTTGCATTGTCGACGGCCTCGGCGATCTTCTCGTCCTCGTCGACATCCGGATCCAGGAGCTCAGGGTCGTCGAGCTCGAACACGCCCATATCTGAGCCCTTGAGCTCAATGAGCTCCTCGTCGAGGAGCTGAGCATCCCATGTCGCAAGCTCGGAGACCTTGTTGTCCGCGATCCGGAACTCCCGGGCCTCCCGCTCGGTCAGATCGTCGGCCACGATGACAGGGACTTCTTTAAGCCCGAGCTTTTTCGCGGCCTTGAATCTCGTGTGTCCGGAGATAATTACGCCCGAGCCGTCAACGATGATCGGGTTCTTGAACCCATAGCGCTTGATCGACTCCTCCAGAGCCGGGACCGCGGCGTCATTGCGCCGGGGGTTCCGGGCGTATGGCTTGAGCTCGTTAATTTTTTTGTATACAATTCCGATCTTTTTCCGATTATTTGACATTTTCTTCCCGCGATTCCCAAAACTTCGCGCGCGTCCGGCTTTTTTCAAATTGTCGAGGCCCGCACCGGTACCGAGGGAAATGAGAAAAATTTTTATTTTTGACCCGGGGGGTATGATTCTAAAATTCTCACGCGAGAAAATTTTCTAATCCCACCGTTCCTCGGTGATCGGTTCCGAAATTTTTCTTCTCAGCTTCTCCGGATGCTCCTCGTCGTGGCAAGAGGAGCAGAGGCTCACGAGATTCCTCCGCTTTGTATGTGTCGCCGGATCTTTGTACCAGATCTCAAGCGCAAGGTCCGGCCGATCCTTTAAGTGATTGACATGATGAACCGTGTCCGCCCTGCGGTATCTGTGATAGACCTCCCGACATCTCTGACACTCGTACCGATCGAGCGCCAGGACCTCGGCCCTTTTGCTTAGCCACTTGCTCCACTGATAAAACCGGTGCGGATTATTCTGCACGCACCACCGCGCGTATGCTATCTCTGACTCTGTCATTGTTTCGCCCACGCAAAAGGGCAAGACCTTGTCGGCCTTGCCCTCACTACTTCACGGTATTGATTATGCCCCGAAACCATTTTGCAGTTTAACCCACTTTTTCATTCTCGGTCTGGAGAACGTCGAGCCGGTAGAAGAACGCCCGCCTTATCCCGTAGAAATCCGTCGAGCCGAACGGCAGACCGCACCGCCTCATCGTCTGTGTATAGCTCAGACCCTCAGAGACTGAGACAAGCAAAGCTTTCCAGATGTGACGATAGCCGGCAGCGGCCGCCGCCCACATTGCGGACTCCTCGATGATCCGGCAATCATGCCTCGCCTTCTCGGTTCTCATCGCGTGCCTGATCGCTGCCGTCTCGGTCGGACTCCCGCCGAAACCTCCGCCGCTGCCGATCTTATCGTAACGGATCGCCGGCGCGCTCGCGTCTGTCAAGCTGTCTGCCTCTGCCCGCTTGGCTTTGTACTGGAGACAGAAATGTCTCATCTCTTGGTATCTCTCGCGGCTGATCCCGTAGTCGTCCCACGTCAGATCCCTCAGGCGTTCCCGCGCTTGCCGCTTCTCGAGATCCCTGATCGCACGGAACGCCTCGCCGGCTGTCGGATCGTCGTAGCCCTCGCTGTTCTTGTAGCTCATTGATTCACCTCCTCTCGCAAGTCCTTAAGCGCTGTCATGAGCGCCGCCTGACTCGTATCCTTTTTATCGAGACTATCGGCCACCCTCTCGTCGACGGTTCCCGTCGCGATGAGCCTGTGAATAATAACCGGCCGCCTTTGGCCTTGCCGGTATAGCCTCGCGTTTGCCTGCTGATATTGATCGAGACTCCACGGCAGAGAATACCAGACGATGATGTGCCCGCCGTCCTGGAGATTGAGACCGTACCCGACGGACGCCGGATGCGCAATGAGCACCCGGATCCGTCCGTCATTCCAGTCCTTGATGTCTGTCTCTGTCTTGAGTTCCCTCGGCTCATACTTGCTGAACGCCTTGAGGATCCGCGCCCGCTCATGTCGATAGCCGTAGAAAATGAGCACCGGCTCAGAGCTTGCCTCGATGATCTCCGCGAGTGCATCGAGCTTCTCGTGATGAAACTCGACCGCTCCGCCGTTGTCGTCATAGACCGCACCGCCTGAGAGCTGCAGGAGCTTTCCCATGACGGCCGCAGCATTTGCTGCCGAGATCGCGGTGTCCTCGCTCAGCTCGAGGAGATGTTCGCGCTCGAGCTTTTTGTAGACCGCCCGCTCCTCGTCGGTGAGCGTGACCCGGACATCCCGGTCGATCCGATCCGGCAGCTCGAGATAGTCCGCCGAGAGCATTGAGATCGTGATGTCGCTGATCTTGTGCGTGATCGCCGCCTCAGCCCCCTCGACCGGTGTCCAGTCATAAACGACATGGCCGTTTGATTTCCCCGGTCGGAAATATAACTGCCGGAACCTTGTGACCGTCCGCTCAAGACGTTCGCCGCCGTCAAGGACAAAGATCTCGGCCCAGAGATCCATGAGCCCGTTCGGATCCGGTGACCCAGTGAGCCCGACGATTCTCCGAAACTTTGGCCGGACCTTTTTCAAGGCCCGGAACCTTGCAGCCGCCGGATTCTTGAAACTCGTCAACTCGTCCACAACGAGCATGTCCCATTTCCACATTCCGCGGTAGTTATCCACAAGCCAGACCACATTCTCGCGGTTGATAACATAGATGTCCGCGTCCTCCGCGATCGCGGCCTTGCGCTTTGCAGCGGAGCCGAGGACCTTAGCGACCCGGAGATCTTTGAGATGGTCCCACTTGTCGCACTCCCGGCTCCAGGTATCCTTTGCGACCATGAGCGGAGCAATGACGAGGACCCGAGTCACGTCGAGCTCGTCATAGATGAGGCGCTTGATCGCGGTGAGCGTGATGACCGACTTGCCGAGGCCCATCTCAAGGAAAAGCCCGACCGACGGCTGTGTCATGATCTTCTTGATCGCTCGCTTTTGGTATTCGTAGGGCGTGAACTTCATAGTCCTCCCTCCAGGACATCGACTACAAACCGATCGACCTCGTTCGCGCCGTAAAGAACACGGACGTCTTGCTCGTGCTCTTTAAGCCTCCCGATCTGGAATTTCTGGATCGGTTCCAACTTGCCGCGTTCCGTCTTGAGCTCGACAAAGATGACCCGGCCTCCAGGCATGACAACAATTCGATCCGGCACCCCGTCATTGCCAGGGCTTACAAACTTATAGACAAGGCACCCCGCTTCTCTGAGCCGTTTGCAAAAGGACCGCTCGACGTTTGCCTCCCGTCTTATAGATTTCTCCATTACATAGCCTCCCGTCTTTTTGTGGGAACAAGCTCCCGCGCGCGTATTAGAGCATTCAAAATTTACACTTATTTCTTATTTTTCTTGGTAGCAGGTTGTTTTCTCTGTGTAAGTGTTTTGGTCTTATTTCTTGTCCCACTTGTCCCAAAGAGCAAAGAAAACCTAGTAAAATCAATGTTTTTCTGTAGGACAAGCCGCAGGACAAGCGCCACTTAACTTGTTCCGTTGTCCTATGAAATTTTTTGCTTCTTTGGGATAAAATCCGGAGCTTGTCCCGCTTGTCCCACAATTTTTAATCGCTTGTCCCACGGTTAATCGCTTGTTTCAAACTTCACGCCCGTCATTTCGTAGACGTGATCCTGATAGTCCTTTAAGGTCATCGACGTGCCGTCAAACCGGTTCCACTCGTCGACGAGCGCCTCGCAGAGATCGCCGAGGCGCTTGCGGCCCCACCCGTAGCGCTCGTGCATGACATCAACGACGAGAGAGTAGAGCAAAGCGACCGCCTCGGAGGAGGCGTCGAGCTCTGCCTGCTGCCGTATCCGGTCGATGTCGCTCTGTCTCATCATGCGGGCCGGATCCTTGCCGCTGATCCCGGCCGCGCGTCGCTGCTGCCTGTTCATTCGCCCCGCCTCCCGTCGATAATCATGACAATAACCATGCCGATCGTAGAGACGACGGTGATCGCGCCGATCACCGCCAAAATGTCGACTAATATTTTCATGGCCAGTCCTCCTCGGTGTTGTCTTCCATGTCCTCGGCGGCCATATCGGCTGCCTGGATGTCCGCGTCGATGTTGTCATTATCTGGTTCATCTGGTTCATCCACGGCCACCGCTTTTAAGACCTCGATTGCCATGCTCAGCGCTTTCGCGTAGCTCCGGAGCGCCGGATCTTTGGGAAAATAAACCTCGGTAAAGATAACCTGTTTCCGTAGTTCTGATATTGCCTCTTGCACAGTCATTTCTTTTACCTCACTGCTTTATAAAGATTCTCTGCCGGCCATAGTCGGCGATATACCGCCGTTGGCCAGATCGTACCCACCCAAGCCGCATGAGCATCGCGGCGATGTCGTAGGAGTCCTTGCGTGTGATCCGCGTGGCCGGGTTCCGGAAGCACTCGCACCAGATCTCAATGACCGAGACGGTCTGACGATCCTCGGTCGCGTCGCTCTTATCCGGCAGGGCCATAAGCGCGTCAGCGTCGCCGTCAAGATATGCGATCCGGGCTTCCCGTCCCATCGTCTGCCAGTCTTTCGGGAGTTTCTGGGCGAGGAACGCATCGACAAGGCCTTCCCGTTCGTCGCTTTCAAGCGCCTCGGTCTGCTTTTCCTGGGCGATTGCCGCCGCGTCCTTAGAGAGGAGTAGCGACCGCTCCCCGAGCTCCTTGTAGCGGAAAAACATCTCCGCCCAGATCTGATCGCGCTCGGCGTCAGAGAGATCCCAGGGCTTTTTAGCCGAGTCTCCCGTGATCTCGATCGGCCAGAACCGGCGGTTCCCGGTGATGTCTTTGAGGTAGCCGTCTGCGTTGTTTACTGTGCCAAAGATGACGCACTGTCGCGGATGTTTTTCGACGTTCCGGCCGTAGGCCGCGCGGTAGATGTCGTCCTGCCGGGAGACGAATGCTTTGATGGACTCAACGTCCATCTTCCGCATACCCTTGAGCTCGCCGATTTCGATGATCCAGTAGCCCTGTAGCTTTTCGGCCGCCGTCTTGTCTTTCATGTCCTCGAAAGTGAGGTTATCGGAAAACCAACTCCCGGCGAGCCTGGCGATAAGCGTTGATTTCCCCGTTCCAGGCGGTCCGGATAAGATGAGCATGTTGTCAAATTTGCACCCGGGCTCATAGACTCTCCGGACCGCCGCGAGCAAAGTCTTTTCCGTCGCTTCCCGCGTGTAGACATTGTCCTCAGCTCCCAGATAGTCGATGAGGAGCGTAGCCGCCCGGGCGTTGCCGTCCCACTCAAGCCCCTCAAGATACTGCTTGACCGGGTGGAACGACCGCCCCTGTGCCTGGATGATTTTTTGATCGAGGACGTACTGTCGCGGGAATTCCGCGTAATTGCTCGCGACGTAGGTGTAGAGCTGCGCGTCGTCTGAGTCCGTCCATGATCCGGGACGTCTAGGCCACGGTACCGGGTGCTCTGGGTCGACCTTGATGTCTCCCGCGAGGAGATCAAAGGTGAGGCCTTTAAGCGCCGGATCAAGCTCAAAAACGCGGCCGCAGTTGATGACCGACTTCTCGACGACGCCCTTGCCTGAGCGCTGGAGCTTGAGCCTTACGTCAGACGGTGTCAGTTCTTCCGTTTCACCTTCTTCGAAGTCAGACGCCTCGACACTGTGGTTTTCCTCGTCATAAAGCCTGAGCGTCTCCTCGTCTTTGAGCGCGAAGGCAGCCATTGCCTGATAACTTGGCCGCTTGTTCGGCGCTATGTCTCCGCGGACGCCGTCGTCCTCGCCGCCGAACTTATGGATCCGCACGAGGTCCCAGGCGTTGCACTCGATGCCGCCCGCCGGGTCTGTGCCGTGATTGCTGTAGGCGAACTTGCCGTCATCATAGATGACGAGACCGGCGGTCGTCGATCCGGGGATATAAGTGTAACGATCCTCGTGATCCGTCGGCGCGTAGACGTCGCCGAGGAACTTGTCAATCGCCGCGGGCACCGTGTAGGCACGGCAGAACGCGCCTACAATGCCAGGCTTCGTCGTCGGGTCCGCCTGCTTGTCTGCGATCTTCTTGTGCGACTCCACCTCGAGCTTTGACGTCGGCCAGAGCGAGGCGTCGTGCCACTCGCCGCGAGGGTAGCGCCTGAGTACGTCATCCGGGTCCAGGAACGGCGCGTCGACGTAATCAAAAAAGTACGGCGCATCCTCCGCGTGGCTGGGCCAGTACATGAGCCGCGACGGCTGGAAAGTCGACGGGTCCATGTAGTCCATGCCGATATCGGTCGCAAGCATACGGGCGACAGCCTCGTACTCGTCGGCGCTCACATCCCGTGAGAGCGGGATGAGCAGCCGGAGCCTTGGCTTTTCCGGCTGGTACTTGTGCGTCGAATAGCAGGCCGACGCATAAGCTCCGTCAAGTTTTATCCCAGAGTAGAAGTCGACCGGCGCGAAGTCGAGGTCGAACGATATGATCGACCGTGTTTTAACCGTTTTCGCAGATCGGCGGCCCTCGCTCAGAGTACCGCCGACAAAGCCGCCGACGTCCTTTGCGTCGTCCTGCTCGGCCTTGCTCATGCGCATATACTCGGCAAAGGTTTCTGGTGTCGTTGTCGGCTTCTCAAGCCGGGCAAGCAGGGCCGCCCATGTGTACTGCTTGTTTTTCCAGTGCTTGTCGTATCGGTTCTTGCCCGTCGAGATCCAGAGCCGGCGGTCATGCTCGACCGGAAGCGTCGGAGGGAACGCGATGACCTTATCCTCTGTTTGCTGCATGAAATCCCCTCCCTCCGTTAAATCTCCAGCAGCCGATCGCAGTGCCAGGATGCGTCATACTCATAGATCGGGAGCCCGCGCGCATAGGCCGCGCCGAGCTCCATCTGAGCGCCTCGGGAATTCTGCCACCCGGGCAGGAGCAGGACAACGTCTGCTGAGCAGACAAGATCGAGACAGTGCTTCATGATGTCGTTGTAGCCGAGCCCGGTGCCCTCGAACATGAATCGAGGGTTGATGATATTGCAGAACCCGAGCTCGCGGAGATCTTGCTCAGCTCTCGCGAAATGCGCCGCGGAGATTGCTCCAGGGACCCCGGTTATAGGCCCGGAGATATAGATTTTTTTATTTCTTTTCGTGTTTTCACCCTCCACGGGGCGGGACGAGCCCGCCCGATTATGCGATTAGGAAAGCCGGCCGGACCCCGATGACGCTCGAGGCGTACCAGCCGTACGCAAAGCCGTTGCCGTTGACAAGGCAGAAATCCGTCGAGGACGATTTATCCTTGTTCTGAAGCCACCCCCAATCATAATCTCCGCATCTTGAGGCTAATCGGTTGCGTCTGTCCTGCATAAGCGGCCACTGTTCATGGCCGTCCTGTTCGCACCAGCTCGGCAGCTTCTCAAAAAGTTCGCCGGCAAACGGGATCCGCAGCAGGTCGCCGTTATCAAACGGCACCATGTAGTCGCGGATGTCCGCGAAGACATTCAGCACCTCGTCGCTTTGCAGAGCTTTCCGCAGGTCGCTCTTTTCATACCCGCCCTCGTTCGTGTCATTCCAGTTCATCGGGAAGGCCTTGTCGAGGTACTGATCGAGGAAGAATAGCGCGCCCTTTGGCGTGATCTCCTGGCACGTCGCCGTGTAATGATCGACGTGGATCCGGTCGCCAACTTTGATGAATGGTGTCTCAATTTCTGTCATTCTCTCGATTTTCATTTTTTCGCTCCTTAGTCTTTTTGGTAGTAGTCGCAGGCGTAGGTTCCACCCTTGAGCGGGAGACCCGGCGCCCAGTCGATCGGCTCGGCCATGAGCCCGTCGATCTTGGCAAACGCGGCCTCGTCGGCTCGTGGCACGTCGATGATCATCTCGTCGTGGATATGGGCAACGACGTGATAGCCCATTGCCTCGACCTTTATCATTTTTTCTGCCAGGCAATCCCTCGCGGTCGCCTGGACGATATTTTCTGTGAGCTTGCCGCCGTAGGTCCGGATCGGCGCCCAGGTGTGTGCTGTATCTGTGCCCCAGTACTCGACCTCTTTGCCATAGTTGCCGTCTTGGAGCGCCGGCCACGGGTAAGCGATCGACCGACCGCTGGGAAGCCGGACGAACATAAACCGCCGGCCCTCAATTTTGTCCATTGAGAACTCGATTGCGATCGGCTTACCGTCCACGGTCCGCTTGTGGTAGCGCCCGTCCTCGCCGATCTCCTCGACGTAGGCGTAAGACGGACGGCTCGTCTCGATCGTGGTCTGCGCGCACCGCTCGAAGAGCTTCCAGAGGCGCGTGATCCTGGGCGATCTTTCCCGCCACTTTGAAACGATGTCCGGCATGTCTTCCTCCGAGATCGTGTGCGTCGTATCCATGGTCTTCATCGCGCCGACGCCTCCGCCGTAGCCGAGCGCCAGCTCTGCGACCTTGCCGCGCTGCCGAAGATGCCCGTTGACGCCATGCTTTACCACCGGGACCCCGAACATCTGCGATGCTGACGCGCAGTAGATGTCTCCGCCGTTCCGGAATGTGTCAAGTCTCCATTGCTCACCGCCGAGCCACGCAATGACACGCGCCTCGATCGCAGAGAAGTCCGTCACGATAAAATGGCAGCCCTCCGAGGGGATAAACGCCGTCCGCACGAGCTCGCTGAAAACCTGCGCCGGCTCTCCGTACATAAGCTCGAGGGTCTCAAAGTCCCGATCCGCGACGGTCTGCCGCGCAAGATCGAGATCCGGGATGTGATTCTGCGGGAGGTTCTGGAGCTGGACGATCCGCCCAGCCCATCTCCCGGTCCGGTTTGCCCCGTAGAACTGGAGCATCCCGCGCACCCGTCCGTCTCTGCATACGGAGTCGAGCATGGTCTGATACTTCTTTGTGCTGCTTTTTCCGAGTGCCTGCCGGAGCTGGAGCATCCGCCGCACTTTAGGCGGGTAGATGTCATCGTGTCCGGGCTTTAAGGCGTCGGCGACTGCTGCCTTGCTCATATCCGTCGATAGCCCAGGAGCGCCCTGAGACGCAAACCATCCTTTGAGCTGTGCGACACTGTTCGGGTTTTGGAGCCCGGTGATCTCCCTGGCCTCCGCCATGCACTTTTCTATTCGGGTCTTGTCGTATTCAACGATTCCCTCGACAAAGGGCACGTCGATCCGGATCCCGCGGTCGCTGATCGCCTGATCCACGGACCAGAGCTTCTGTTCTCTCGGGATCGGCCGGAACCGTCTGAGCCGTTCAAGAATCGCCTGCTCCGTGACAACATCCTGCTTGTTGTACTCGCAGAAAAGACGCCAGCGGTCCGGATCGTCTTTTGGCATATTCCGGCGGCGTCCGCCGTTCGATTTCGTCGGCGTTACGTACTTGCAGAAATATTGGATGAGCGCCTTGCCTGTTTTCAGTTTTTTCTGGTCCTCTGGAAGTCCGATCGCTTCGCCCGCGTCTTTTAAGGACCTTGGAAGTCCGAGCGTGGAGGCCAAAACCGCCGTGCACCGCCATTCGTCCGGATTGCACTCCTCGTCGTAATAGCTCCGGAGCGTTGTCCTTTCGAAGTTGGCATTGTATGCGGTTTTAATGACCGTAAGATCGCGGAGGGCCTGCAGGAACTCGTCTTCATCGCCGTCAAGGATTTCCCCGTCTGCTTTGAGCGTTTTAAGCAAATCGTCGCGCCCGAACAGTGTCATCTGTTCGCCGGTGCCGCCCATGTCGACACCCAGAACGCCCGGCCGCTCAGCGAATCGCCGCGGCATGAACTGCTTGACGGGGCCGTCCCCGATCTTGTACGCGATTAAAATGATTTCAAAGTCCGGCGCGTCTGCGTAGGCATACGCGCCATTTTTGATGTCGGTCCCCGAAAAGGTCTCCACGTCTACGCCCATCTCAGTCGAGATCGTCATCGGCATCGTCGTCTTCCTCAAAATCGTCCGCGGTCACGTTGTTGCCTCCGCCGAGCGGATCGCCATCCTTAACCTTTTTGATCCCCTTGAGGATGGCGCCGACCCCGTTCTGGCTCGTGTTATAGGGGTAAAAAGCGACGATCGCTCGAACGTAGCACCCGGGGTAAAGCTCCTCCGGATCAATGACCTCGGCGCCGTCCTCGTCGAAAAGCTTCGGCCGGGAGCTGCTCCGCGCGCTGAAATAGTAGTTGCCGTCATAAGCTCCGGAGCTGTCGGACGACTCGCTGCCGTCGTGGATCGGCTCAGTCAGCTTTCCCGGGATCTTTCCGCCCCATTTCTTACTCTTGCCGTCCTCTTTTGCGAGCTCTACCGCGGCCTCGAGGACCTTGAGGCTCTCCTTGTCATCGCCTGGAATAATCAGCGATGCGCTGTACTTGTCGCTTGCCTCGTCCTTTTCGAAAAGGTGCGGGTAGGAGAGTCTTACCAGTCCAGTGATGACGTCTCCGTTTTTCTTAATCTTTGCTACCATAATTCAGTCCTCCTTTATATTGGCGGCCTTCAGTAAGGCCTGTTTAATGATTTCATAGGTTTTTTCAGTGAAGTCGAAACTGTGGCCGGGTCTTGTATCACCGTCCATGTCGATCCAGCCGTGCTGATATGCTTCCAGGATGACGAGCGCATCGTCTGCGGTTCCTTTTCCGGCATTGATATTTTTCGCTGCTACATCGATTTCAAATTCCATCGTCATCGTCAAAGTCCTCCGCCTTTACTGCTGAGACTATGGCCGGACGTTTATCGCTTTCCGGTGCCAGTGTCGGTGCTCCCTCGGGCTTAAACACGAGTCCGGGCTCCTCGAGCACCTCGTGGAACTCCTTTTTACCCATGAGCTGTGTCATCTTTGTCACACCGAGAAGCTTTTTCTCGTAGATGAGCGCCGGGTCATAGCCTGCCTTGACGAGCGTTGCCGCGACGATTTCTTCGCTCTTGTATTTCCGCTTGGCGACGGACTCGACGACCTTCCAGCCGGTCACGGTCTCGCCGCTCTGGGCAAGCTCGAGGGCCTCGTTTTCTAGGTCTTTTGCCCATGCCGTGTACCCCCTCGCGGCGCTTAACGCCTTGCCCATGTCCTCGCCGGACAAGACCGCGCTGTCTTTGCGCCGGCGCTCGATCATCTCCTCGAACTCGTGCATCTTTGCGGCGCGCGCCTTGCAGGACCCGGCGGCAGGGCAGAAGTGAGACTTGCACCACGGCCCGGGGTTATACTTCGGGGCATCGCCAAGAGCTCGCCTGGCCGCAGGGGCGATGACTGCCTTGCCCCATGAGCGGAGGTCGTCGGCGGTGAGCTCCTCGGATGTCACACTGTCGAGCCTTGGCTGATAGATCACCATCTTGACCCGGTTGAAATCATAGGAGAGGTCGAAGGCCGCCATTGTGCCGTAGGTATAGAGCCGGATCTGAGGGTTCGCGACCGCGCTGATCGGGACGCCCTTGCCGTACTTGAGGTCGATAACCTCGCAGGTATCGTTCCCGATGATGACGACGTCCGACGTCCCGAAGCCTCCCGGGACAATGTCGGAGAAGTCGACATGCTGCTCGGTCATAAGCTCGGCAGCAGGATCCTTTTTCCGGATCGCCTCGAACTCTTCCAGGACGAAATCGACATACGGCTCGAGGATGCGCTGCATATCGTCAAACGACCCGCTGAGGTCCTTGTGCACCGAGTAGAATGCATTTACCCTGTCACGTATCATGAGCTCAGTTCCGGAAACAGGTCCCAGATTATCGCGGGCTACTTTGATCATGATCTCGGCGAGTGCGTGGGCGAGGGTTCCTTCCTCCGCGGCCGGCGAGGTGGTCTCCGGGTAAAGCTCTGCCATGTGCACCGATCCGGGGCAGTTGAGCCAGAGCTCCGCGCCGGAGGCGGAGAGCCTTGCATGCTTTTTAGGCATTGCCATCGCCTCCGATCTTGTTTGCCTCTGAGACAAACTCGGAGTACTTCTCCGGGGCCAGCGTGCTCACGTTCTCCGCGCCGAGTTTTGCAAGCAGCGCTTTCATTTCATCCCGGTAGCCTGCTTTGATCTTGGCGTGGAGTACTTTGCGGCACGCCGCGATGTCCACCGTGTCGGCTTCGACGGGCTTTGGCATGATCCCGGCGGGCTTTTCAGCACCTGCTGAAGCCTCCGGTTTTGCGCTTTCCGGGGCTTTTGCGGTCTCGGTGGACACTTTATCGGCCGTTTCCTTTGGCGCGTCCTGCGGCTTCTCAGGAGCTTTTTCCGGGGCATTTTCTACGTATGCGCCGACTTTCTTTGCCGCTTCGATGACTCGATCAGCGTCACCAGCCTTGACCAGGTGCTCGCCGCCCGGCCCGATCACCACATCCGGGACGTCGGCTTGGATGTCGATGTCGATGTCGCCGTCCTTCTTTCCGGTCCGGCTGAACTGCACGAACTGACTCGCGAAGCCGATAACCTTCGCGAACTGCGGGAGCTCTTTCATGAACCGCTCCGCGTCTGTAAACTCAAGTGTGATCTTCATGCTGTTCCTCCTTTGGTTTTTCTTCCGTCTGCTCTTGATCTGCGATGACCGCCTCGAGCAGTGCCGCGGCGAGACGTCTCAGCTCGGGGTGCCGGTCCATCACGACCACCTCGACGCGAAGATCTCGCAGATACCCGCGAGAAGAGCGCTGATTGCCGTGCCGCTCATCGCGATCGTGTAGGCGAGGCCCTCGCTATCGACAAAGCAGGCGAAGATCATCGCCACAAACAAACACGCGAATGTCCGTGTCTCCCAGGCATCCCTTTTCCTGCGTCTGTATCTTGAAACTCTGTTCATAGATCCTCCTTTGTTCAAAGTTCACTAATGGTTAACTTCATGAGGTAAAAAAAATCATATTGACTGATACGTGAAAATACTGGGCTATTTTCACTTTCATCTCGTCGGAAGGTACAATTTCCCCGGCTTCATACTTCCAGTACGCCTGTCGCGATACGCCGAGCGCCTGAGCGACTTCTGCCATACCACGATCACCTCGCAGTTCTTTCATACGTCTTCCTATCTCTTGGCTAGTTGGTAACATTTCCTTTGTTCAGTCCTCCTTTGCATTCTTTTTGCTTGAGATGAGTTAACTGCTTGTTAACAACATACATGGTAGCGCCGCACAATATATTTGTCAACCACCGGTTAACAAAAACTATAAAATCTGCTATAGTAGAGCCACGGGAGGTCGAGGCGATGACTACAGCACAAAGAATCAAAGACTTAAGAACAATGCACCACATGACAATGCAGGCTCTCGCCGATCAATGCAATGTATCCAGAGCTACGATCTCCATGTGGGAAGCCGGTAAAAGAGAGGTGGGCCGTGATAATCTCCAGCTTCTTGCAGATATTTTCAACGTCTCGCTGGATTACTTAACCGGCAAGTCTGATGTATCTATGCGGTTTTTGTCACCCGAAGAGCTTCAGATCATCGACACTTTTCGTAGCATGAGTGCCGATCAAAAAGCGCTTGTAAAAACAATGTTCAAGATAAACTAGGAGGAAAAAAGCTATGTTTGGAAAGCAGAAAGAGACAAAAGAGGAAAAGCAGGCAAGAAAAGAGCAGGAACTCCTTGAGCGGTACGGTCTGCAAGAACTGTCAGACCCGCAGGACGTCGCATCAGTACGTAAAATCGCCCAGGAACTGACAGGAACGGGCTTAATGGAGACCGGCATGGCGTTATCGATGGGATCCGCGGCCGATCAGGTCAAAGTAAGCTATCTCCGCGCCCTTGTAGAGCAGAATTTTATCATCATTAGACAGTTAGACAGGATCTCAAAGAAATGACCGGTGTAATCTATGCGAGGTATAGCGAGGGACCGCATCAGACCGACCAGAGCATCGAGGGACAGGTGGCCGATTGTAAAGCATACGCGGCCAAAAATGGGATAAATATCCTCGGCGTGTATGCCGATCGGCATATCTCCGGCAAAAGTGCGGCGACGCGGCCGGAGTTCCAGCGGCTGATCGACGATGCCCAGGCGGGGCGCTTTGAGTGCGTGATCGTCTGGAAAATCGACCGATTCGGACGAAACCGGCAGGACATCGCCCTTTACAAGCTCAAGCTCAAGCGTGCGGGCGTGAAGCTCTTCTATGCCGCCGAGTCAGTGCCCGAGGGCCCGGAGGGCATCATCCTCGAGAGCGTCCTCGAGGGCATCGCGGAATACTATAGCGAGGACCTGCGACAAAAGGTCATCCGGGGCCGCCGCGAGACCTTGAAAAAGGGCAAGCTCGCGGGCACGGCGCTCCCGATCGGCTACAAGCGGGTCGATGGGCGTCCTGTAATTGACGAGAGCACCGCTCCGCTGGTCCGTGAAGTTTATCGAATGTATATCGCCGGCGAGGGTGTCAAAAGTTGCATCGAGTACCTTAACGCGCACGGCGTGACCGGGAGCCGGGGCGGCAAGATCAGCCAGGCCGTCGTTTACCGTATGCTCAGGAGCAAGAGATATATCGGAATATTTGACGAGAGCGGGATCGAGCTGCGCGCGGATCCGATCATAGACGAGGCGACTTACGAGGAGGCGCAGAAGATGCACAAAGGGAGCAGGCAAAATGCCGCGGCCAAAGCGAAAGACGAGTATCTGCTGTCCTGCTGCTGTTTTTGCGGCTACTGCGGGGCAATGCTGGTCGGAGACTCTGGCACCGGGAAATCCGGCAGAACCTACCACTATTACACCTGCGGGAAAAGAAAACGGAAGGGAAGCAAGGCCTGTCAGCTAAAATCGCTGAATCGTGATTTTCTGGACGACCTTGTGATCTCTGCGACCGTCGAGGACATGCTGACAGAGGAGACGATCAAGGCGCTCACCGATGAGGTCATGGACATCCAGGCGGAGGGGCAGAAAGAGTCGCCAGCTGTAGCGCTAAAATCTGCGCTTGACGGCAACAAGAAAAAACAGGCGAACATTGTCCGCGCGATTGAGCTTGGCAACACCCCGGACATCCTCATATCAAGGCTTCAGGAGCTTCAGAACGAGGCGACGGATCTCGAGGCAGAGATTCGCCAGGCAGAATATGAGCGGCCGACGGTCTCCCGGGAAGCGGTCGAGGGGTGGCTCCGGTCTTTCAAAATGGGCGACAAAAAAGACCCGGCGTTCCGTAAGCGTCTCGTTGAGACGTTCGTTGCCCGGGTCGATGTCTATAAGGATAAGGCTGTAATTTATTACAACATAACAGAAAAACGGGCCGCATCCGGTGTTCGGATACGACCCGTAACGTGGGCACAGCGGGGCTCGAACCCACGACCTTCTGGTTGTGACCCAGATGCTCTCCCGGCTGAGCTATGTGCCCGTAACGAAAATTATTATACTCCTGTCCTACTTTAACCACAACAGGAAAACACAAGAGAGACGAAATCATTCACACAAAATGCCATCAGCCGCCGCCCGGCGAAAAGCGGGCAGTCAGCGCCCGCTTTTCCCTGCGGCCGCCTTCTGATACAGAAGTCCGCCGGCAATCAGAATTATACCAATCAGGTCCGTGAGCG
The DNA here is from genome assembly GCA_900317555.1 of uncultured Lachnospiraceae bacterium. Lineage (GTDB taxonomy): Bacteria > Bacillota > Clostridia > Lachnospirales > Lachnospiraceae > CAG-791. The sequence continues at coordinate 63,809 of ONHF01000001.1, forward strand.
GCTTCGGATCAATCAGCAGGATGCCTCCGGCTGCCATCGCGATGCGGACCAGCGCATTCATATCGCAGAAAACATATCCCTCCAGCGCCGCGGATACACCAAAGATACCGATCAAAGACGTCGCTGCGATCTGCGCGACCTGCAGCGCATTTGTGTCAATTAGAAGCAGCGCAGGGCTGAAGCAGAACACATACGGCACGATGAAAACCGCAATCGCAAGGCGCGAAGCATTGAAGGCGGTTTTCATCGGATTGGACTTTGCTATCGCCGAGCCTGCGTAAGCCGCGAGAGCGACAGGCGGCGTGATGTCCGCAACAATACCGAAATAAAATACAAAGAAATGCGCCGCGAGCGCAGGTACGCCCATCCGGATCAGAATCGGCGCCGTCGTTGCCGCCATAATGCAGTAGTTTGCGGTTGTCGGTACGCCCATGCCGAGCACGATGCAGCATAACATCGTAAGAACAAGCGCGATGATCAGTTTATCCCCTGCAATCGCGATGATGCCATTGATCAGCTCGTTTGCAAGACCGGTCATCGTGATGCAGCCGGAAATAATGCCGGCTACGCCACAGGCCGCCGCGACCGTGATTGTGCCGCGCCCGCCCGCTTCCAGGGCGTCGATGAGCTTTTTCGGGGTAATTCTGTTCTGGCGGTCAAAGAGGCTTACTACGATCGACAAAACAATCGCGTAACTCGCCGCCTTCTGCATGGTCATATAGTTGCCGGAAACCCAGACAACCAGCATGATGAGAGGGAGCAGCAGATAGATTTTGCGGGCCAGAACGCGGAAAACCGGCAGCTGATCCCTCGGAATGCCGGAGAGGCCGAGGCGCTTTGCCTCCAGATGAACGGCGATGAAAATGCCTGTAAAGTACAGAAGCGCCGGCAGAATCGCGCGCACGATAATGGCACTGTAGGGAACGCCTACAAAATCTGCCATTAAAAACGCGGCAGCGCCCATAATCGGAGGCATGATCTGACCTCCGGTGGAGGCGGCTGCTTCGACGGCGCCGGCAAATTCAGGCCGGTAGCCGGTCTTTTTCATCATCGGGATGGTCACCGATCCGGTTGTTACGGTATTGCCGACCGAAGAGCCGGAAACCATGCCGCAAAGAGCAGAGGAAATGACCGAGACCTTCGCGGGACCGCCCGCGAATCTTCCCGCGACGCAGTTCGCGAGATCAATGAAAAACGCCGAGATGCCGGTCCGCTCCAGAAACGCGCCGAAGATGATGAAAACAACGATGTATTTGGAACAGACGTTGACGGGCGTTGAGAAGATGCCTTCTTTTGTGTAAAACAAATTCCGGACGAGGTACCGCACACGCCCGAAAAAGTCGGGATTCGTCAGGCCGTACGAGAGTGCGTAAATCAGGAAAAACAACGCCACAAACAAAATCGGCAGCCCTACGCACCGCCTTGTGATCTCGATCAGAGCAAGAAGACCGATGATGCCGATCACGATCTGGTATGGGGCGAAGCGGGTGCCCTGCTGGATGATGTTTTGCGCGTTGAAAGTGAAGTAAAGAAACGCACCGGTGCCCAGAATCATGAAAAGAATGTCATACCAGGGCATATAGTCGGGCTTCTGTTCCCCTTTTTTCGCAGGATAGGTCAGGAAACCCAGCATGATGATGAGCGCGAGGAAGGACGTCAGCCGGATTTCCTCGAGGAATGTCGCGAACAGTGTCACATAGATGCACCAGAGCGAGAATGCGGCGGTGATCAGACGAATCGCCTGCTTTCTGCGGCCGGTCCAGATGCGGGTGTTGCTTTCGCGGTCGTATTTTTTCATGATTGCGGAGACGTCCGCGCCGCCGATACCGGCAGTGCCGGCCGCGGCGTTGTTTCCGGCGCTTTGCGCAGCGGCATCGCCCGCCGCCTGCGCCGCACCCTGTGCGCCGGCAATGCTGTTCTTCTGATTCAGATCGTTACTCATTCGCGTCCTCCTGTGCCTGCGGGGCCGGCTCCCGTGTGTCCACTTCGATGCCGTGCTCTTTGTAATAGCGGGCGGCGCCTTCGTGGAACGGAACGGCCATGCCTTCGGTCGCGTTTTCCAGAGACAGTTCTTTGCCTTTGGCGTTTTCTTTCGCGATTTCATCCGCATGATCAAAAACAGCCGCCGTCAGCCGGTACGCCGTGTCGTCTTCCATTGCAGCGGAAACGATGACGGTCGCTTTGACAGTGATGGTCTCGACAGGCTTGTCCTGTCCGGGATAGGTACCCGCGGGAATCTCAAGCGGTGAGTAGTACGGATCCGCCTGCAGGATTTTGTCCCGGAGTTCGCCATCAATGTTGATGAGCGAGACGCCGTTCGTTGTAGCGAGTTCGGTGATCGCGGTGGTCGGAGCGCCGGAGACCATGAAGGCCGCGTCAATTTTGCCGTCTTTCAGGGATTCCTTGGAGTCTTCGAAGGACTGATACTGGGGACGGATGTCTTTCATTGTGATCCCGGCCGCCGACAAAACATCGACCGCGTTAAAATACACGCCCGATCCGGCTTCACCGACCGAAATGCTTTTGCCCTTGAGATCCCCGACCGAATGAATATCCTTGTCCATGGTGATGAGCTGGACCGTTTCGGCGTAGAGACCGCCCAGAACGCGGAAGTCGTGGGTGGGGCCGTCTTTTTCAAACGATTTGGTACCGTTCCAGGCATAGGTCATGACATCGGACTGCGAAAAGCCGAGCTGAAAATCGCCGTCCTGAACCGACTGAATGTTGACTTTGGAGCCACCGGTTGAGACGGCGGTTACTTTCGCGCCGCCGTAGCGGGTCATGTACTGCGCGATAATGCCGCCATAAGAATAGTAGGTGCCTGCCGTGCCGCCGGTGCCGAACATCAGGCGGGAAGAGCCGGCGCCGCACCCGGTTGTCAGAATGGCTGCGGAAAGCGAAAGGGCAATCGCGGCGCGCAGCATAAGGTGTTGTTTTATCACGGGGAACCTCCTTGAAATAGTGTCCGTTCCTGATTTGTATACAAGTATCCACATTATAACAGAAAATGAAGGAAAAGGAAGACAGACAGAAATTCCAGCGACGTGGTACAATGTACAAAACAAAAATTGCAGACAGGAGATCACCCATGTCCGAGATCAGATATCCCATCATTACAATCAGCAGAGAATATGCTGCCGGCGGCCGTTCCGTGGCGCGGGGGCTTGAGAAGAATCTCGGCATCCCGTTTTATGACAAAGATTTTGTCAAGGCAACCGCTGCCGCATCCGGCTATTCCGAGGAAGATATTTTACAGGAAGGCGAACAGCTCAGCAGAGCGGGCCGCTTTGTTACAAATCTTCTGAATCCGGTTACCTATCAGAGTTCTTCCGATAATATTTTCTACGCGCAGAAGCAGGTCATTCTGACGCTCGCGCAGAAGCCCTGCATTATCATCGGCCGGTGCGCAAACGTGATTTTAAAGGATGCGGGCGTGGATTGTTTTCGCGTATTTCTGTACGCCGACGAAGAGCACCGGTGGAGCCGCGCCGAGGAAATCGCGGAAAACGGAGACGCCGATCTGAAAAGGTACCTTTCGAAGCGGGACAGCATGCGGGAAACGTATTATAAGACGTACACAGGCCATGATTTTGGCGATGTTCACGATTATGACATCTGCCTTGATACGGGAAAACTTGGATACGAGCGCTGTATTTCCGTTCTGACGCAGATTATTGAAGGGCTTGCCGCGAAGTGACAGGAGTCACAGCAGCGGCAGCGCTGGCACGGTCAGATACCGGCAGGAAGGCAGCGCCGGAACAGCCGGGCGGAAAGGAGAAGGCATGGAAGAGTGCAGACAGGATTTTGGCAAAACAGACGCCGCAGGACACAAGTATGATTTTGACACGGTCATCGACCGCCGTGGCACAGGCTGTATCAAATATGACGCAATGCAGCGCCGGATGGGACGGGAGGATCTGCTATCGCTCTGGGTCGCGGACATGGATTTCCGGATGCCGCAGGAAGTGATCGATGATCTGAAGGCACGGGTCGACCATGGCATTTTCGGATATACGGATCCGGATGAGCGCTATTTTGCCGCGTGTGAAGGCTGGTTCAAACGCCATTACGCGCATGCGTTCCACAGGGAGTGGAATACGGTGACGCCGGGCGTTGTCTACGCGCTCGCGCAGGCGGTCCGCGCGTTCACGGAGCCGGGAGACGCGGTGATTATCCAGCAGCCGGTCTACTATCCGTTCAAATCAGTGATCGAGGATAACGGCCGCCGGCTTGTCAACAGTCCGCTCCGGTTTGACGGGGAGCGGTATACGATGGATTTTGACGATTTCGAGGCGAAAGTCCGCGAGAATAACGTCCGCCTTTATCTTCTGTGCAACCCGCACAATCCGGTCGGACGCGTCTGGACGCGGGATGAGCTGCTGCAGGTGGCGGAAATCTGCAGGAGGAACGGCGTCATTGTTTTCTCGGACGAAATTCACTGTGATTTCATTTATCCCGGGCACACGTTCACATCGTTTTCGGAGCTGGGAGAAGAATACCTGCAAAACAGCATCATCGGCACCTCCGCAAGCAAAACCTTCAATCTCGCCGGTTTCCAGACTGCCAATATTCAGATCGCGGACAGGCAGCTGCGGCGCCGCTTCCGCAGGGAAAATGCCGCTTCCGGCTACAGTCAGGGCAATGCACCCGGCCTGTACGTAACGGCTTCGGTCTATGAAAAGGGTGAAGAGTGGTACAGGGAGCTGATGGCGTATCTGACTGCGAATCTTGCTTTTGTGCGCTCGTTTGTGCAGGAGCGTCTGCCCGGCGTAAAGCTCGTGGAGCCGGAAGGAACTTATCTTCTGTGGCTGGACTTTTCCGGCACAGGCATGACGGCAGACGAGCTGGAGACTTTTATTGTCGACATAGCACGGCTGTGGCTTGACAGCGGCAGGATTTTCGGAGAGAGTTCGGCCATGTTCCAGCGCTTTAATATTGCGTGTCCGAGATCGGTGCTTGAAGAAGCATTCACAAGGATTGAGAAGGCGCTGCAGGAGAAGACATTATGAGCAAAGAAGAGAGAAATTATCATATTGAAACCAAGTGCCAGTTAAAAGCAGGCGCGCATCAGGACGCCTTCGGATCCCTCAGCGTTCCGATTTACCAGACGGCAACATTCGAGCACCGCGGTATTCGCGGAGTGCAGCATGCGGACAGCTGCGGATTCGACTATACGCGGGTTTCCAATCCGACGCGGGAACAGCTGGAAGCGGTGATGGCACTTCTCGAGGGCGGCAACGACGCGATGGCGTTTTCGACAGGAATGGCGGCGATTGATGTTTTGATGGAACTGTTCCAGCCCGGCGACCATATCATTGTGGACGGTGATCTGTACGGCGGCAGCACGAGACTGTTCGATCTGGTAAACCGCAAAAACGGACTGACGTTCACGGCAATCGACTTCAGCGAAGACGATGTCTGCGCGGCGATCCGGCCGCAGACGAAGGCACTGTATCTGGAGACGCCCACGAATCCGATGATGCATGTGACGGACCTTGCGAAGGTCAGCAGAATCGCCAGAGAGCACGGCCTGCTTCTGATCGTGGACAACACGTTTCTGTCGCCGTATTTCCAGAACCCGATTGCTTTAGGTGCGGATATTGTGATTCACAGCGCGACAAAATATCTCGGCGGCCACAATGACACACTCGGCGGATTTCTTGTAACAGGCGGGGAGAGAGGCCTCGAGCTGTCGGCAAAACTGCGCGAGCTTTACAAGACAATAGGCTCCTGCCTTTCTCCGTTTGACAGCTGGCTGATCCTTCGCGGCATTAAAACACTTGCGGTCCGCATGGACAGAGCGCAGGAAAACGCGATGAAGATCGCCGGATACCTGAAAACAAATCCGCATGTTACCAGAGTTCTTTACCCCGGGCTGCCGGAGCACCCCGGATATGAGATTATGAAGCGGCAGGCAAGAGGCTTTGGCGGCATGCTGACTTTCGAGGTGGAGAGTACGGAGTTTGCCGTGCGTGTTTTGAATCATGTGGAGCTGATCCATTTCGCGGAAAGCCTTGGCGGCACCGAGACGCTCCTTACTTATCCGATCACGCAGACACACGCCGATGTGCCGAAGGAGCTGCTTGAGAAAAACGGCCTGACGGACCGTGTACTGCGGCTGTCCGTAGGCATTGAGAATGCCGATGATCTGATTGCGGAATTCGAGCGGGTGTTTGCCGCGTCGGAGAAAGAGTAGGGGGCTGCCGGCTGCGCCCGGGCGGGCGCGGCCGGTGCTCCATCACAATACGGGTTGCGGAGCTGGAGCGGCGCCGCAGTGCTGCATTCAGGAGAATTCAGATGAAGCAGTTATATACAATCTGGGGCGAACAGCTTGACCCCGAACACGTGCTGCCGGAATATCCGCGTCCGCAGATGGTGCGGAACAATTATCTGAGCTTGAACGGCCGGTGGGAGTGCTGCTGGAGCGACAGGAAATCTTATGACGAGGATCGCTTCCCGGAGAAATTCGGGGATGTGATCCTTGTTCCTTTTTCGCCGGAGAGCGCGCTGTCCGGCGTGGGCAGGCAGACGAAGCCGGATGAAACGCTCTGGTATCACCGGAAAGTAGTGTTAAGTGTGCCGGAAGGGCAGCGCGTGCTGCTGCATTTCGGGGCTGTGGATCAATCCTGCCGGCTTTTTGTGAATAACTTCCGGCTTCTCGAACATGTCGGTGGATATCTTCCATTCACGGCGGATATTACGAAGGCACTTGTGAAGGACACGGAAAACGGAAGCCTGATTGCGGATATTGTACTTGCTGTCAGAGATCTGTCAGATACTTCTTATCATGCCAGAGGAAAGCAGAAGCTGGAGCGCGGAGGCATGTTTTACACAGCTGTCAGCGGTATCTGGCAGAGTGTCTGGATAGAGTATGTCCCGGAGAAGTATATCTCGGGCCTGAAAATTGTTCCGGATGCCGATGCGGGAAAATTTCTGATTACGGTGAATTCGGAAGCGGATCTTCCTGTGGAGATACGGATGGCGGATGCACCGGCGGGAGCGGCCTGCGGGCAAGTCCGCGCCGAGGCGGTCCCCGCCGGCGAATTCCTTGCGGCCGGCCGCACGAACTGCCGGATTACCGTGGAGATTCCGCCCCGGCAGCGAAGACTCTGGAGCTGCGAGGATCCGTATTTGTATTATTTTGATGTTCTGGCGGGGGAGGACCGCGTGCGGACGTATGCGGCGCTGCGTTGTTTTACCGTGGAGAAGCGGCCGCTCGAAGACGGAACCGGGCGCATATGCCCGAGGCTGTGTCTCAATCATAAAGTGGTTTTTCAGAAGGGCGTGCTGGATCAGGGATACTGGCCGGACGGCATTTACACGGCACCTTCTGATGAAGCAATGATTTTCGACCTTACGCAGATCCGAAAAACCGGCTTCAACATGATCCGCAAGCACATCAAAATCGAGCCCGACCGCTGGTACTACCACTGCGACCGTCTGGGGCTGATCGTCTGGCAGGACATGGTAAACGGCGGCGGCCATTATCATCACTGGTTTGTGACCTATACAGCGACGATTTTATCGCTGATCGGCATTCCGGTGACGGACAGGCTGCGTGTTCTGCTGTCGCGGACGTCAAAAGCCGGCCGCGAAGAATTCTCCCGTGAAGCGATGGAAACGATCACGCATCTATACAATCATCCCAGTATATGCACATGGGTGATTTTCAATGAGGGATGGGGGCAGTTTTCCACAAACCGCCTGACAAAACAAACCCGCTCCGCAGACCCCACCCGCCTCATCGACCAGGCAAGCGGATGGTTCGATCAGGGCGGCGGAGATTTTCTGAGCATCCACAACTACTTTTTCCGGCAGTTTGTGAGGAAAACGTGGAAGAGGGCGTTTGTTTTGACGGAATTTGGCGGAAGCATGCTGCGGATCGAGGAGCACAGCTTCAGCGACACGCGCTATGGCTACGGGGAAAACAAAAACCGCGCCGACGCCCAGCGCTCCTATAAGGAGCTGGACGCGCAGGTGCAGGCGCTTATTCCGAAGGGGATGTGCGCGAGCGTGTATACACAGTGGACGGATGTCGAAGATGAGGTCAACGGAATCTATACATATGACAGGAAGGTGCGGAAGATAGAAGGTTAGAGGTCCGGCCCGGGCTATAACAGACGGTGGTCAGCCGGGAATGCGCTGCAAAGGCCGGCGCGGCCGGCCTGCATTTACATGATAACTCTATGAAAAGTCAAATCTGTCCGCGTTCTTGGTTTTGAAGAGGCCGAACACGGCTTCCGCGGTCTTCGGATTTGTTTCGAGTGTTATATCGCTGTTACCGTTCTCAAGATACACTTCGACGTTTTCGCTGTCTTCGGGGACAAGAATGTCATAGACCTTGTCCGAGTACTCGATTTGATCAAGATATTCATATCTGACTTCATTGCCATCGTCATCGGTAAGTATGACAAGATCTCCGGAATGAAATTCTACGGAATCTTCGTTTGCATGGGAATTCTTCTTGTTGTCTTCCATTGTAATACTCCTTATTATGTAGAAAATTGTATGTTATGTCGGCGGCGCCCTGCTTTGATGCAATATGCGCGCCAGCTTGAATACTGCATGAAGAATCCAAGACATTTTTGAAGAGCAGGCGCGCATTGCCTGAAAAACGTCGAAATCTATGCAATATGTGCGCGCCTGCGGAAAATGTCTTAAATAATCAATGCAAAATGAGTGGCGGCGCGGATATTGCATAGACGAATCAGGCCAGCCCGCGCCGCTGGTCAGCCCGCGCCGCCGGTCAGCTCGCGCCGCCCTGCGGATTACCACAACTACTCCTTTACCAACATATCATAAAAGAAGTAAAATACAAATATGCTGACACCGATTGATTATGGAAAAAACTTTTTACAGACGCTCTACAACGAAAGGAATGCCGAGGGGGCGGCGGGATATCTCGCGGACGACCTTGTATGGGTCACGCCGGATGAAATCCGTCATCTGAAGTCCCGTGAGGACATCCTTGCTTTTCTGCGCCTTTCGGTGCAGGACGATCCGGAGTTATACAACGTCGATATAGCGTCGATCAAATCCGCCCCCGGCGACGGAGAATCCAACATTGTCGTTTATGATGTCAACTTGATTCCGAGGCGCGAGGAAGACGCGGTCAATATCCGCTGCTCCCTGTGCATCCGTAAGACCGGAATCGAAACGCCCGGAGGCTTTGCACTGACCTTTGTCGGTATGTCACGCCGCTATCAGCGCACGGAAACCGAGCAGATCAGGGAATTTATCGAAAACCTGCCGGGCGGTGTCATGGTTCTCGTCCGTCTTGGCGCGGGCGAGCTGCGGCATCTTTACAGCAATACATTTCTGCCCAGACAACTCGGCTATGAAGAGGGTCTCTACTTTGACAAACTGAAGGAAAATCCGTTCTTCATGATGTCAGACCGGCAGATGAAGCGTATGCGCACGATGATCGCGCAGCTTTCCGCGGTCAGTGGCCGCAAAACGGCGGGTATACGGACAGAACTTCTCTCCGCGGACGGAAAGGAGAAGCCGTTTCATGCCTCCATCGGTGCCGCGTACAAGGACGGCCCGAACGCGATTTTCTACATAATTTTTGATGAGATTGCGCAGCTTGCGGCCGACTATGAGCATCAGGAAAAGCGCGCGGTCAAAAAGGCAAGACAGCTGCAGCACGAAGAAGACGAAAAAGAATTCGCGAAAGTTCTGCAGCAGGCAGATGAGACTGTTAAAACAGCCGCCGCAGCCGCCGACAACGCCATCCGCGATGCGGTGCAGACCGCGGAAGACTCCGTCAAGGAAGAGCTGCTGAACCTGCGGACAAGGGCACAGCAGGATGAGGAAGCGAGGGAGACGGCGGAGTCTGCTTTAAAGTCTCTGCAGGAAGAATACAGCAAGTTCGAGGAAATCTCCAAAAAGAATGAGTCGCAGTATCAGCAGCGGATTTTAAAGCTGCAAAGAGAGGCAGACGAAATCCGCTCGAAGCTGACCGCGGATTTTGAAGACAGGAAGAAGGAGCTGGAAGAGAAGGCCGGGGAAGAGCGTGTCAAGCTCGAAGAAGAAACGCAGCGGAAACGCAAGGAAACCGCCGAGGCTGCCGCGAAGGAGCGCCAGGGATTCCTTGGAAGAATTGCCGCGCTTGAAGAGGAGAACGAGCGGCTGCAGGCAGAACTGCGTGACCGGGATCTCGGCATCGAAAAAACAAGCCGTGACCGCATTCTTCTCACGAAAGAAAAAGATAAATCGCTGGAACGGCTGGGACGGCTTGCCGTCGGGCAGATGAACTCGATCCGCAGCATCGCGCGGAGCCTCGAAAAGGAAACCAGCCCCGTGAAACGCAGAAGAAATCTGGAACAGATCATACAGATCGCGGAAAACATGCCTTCCATGGCGGACGACCTTACGGCTGTTTCGAATATGAATCTGAGCGGACGGCTCGGGGACGAGGAAGCGTTTTCGGTCGCGGCGTGTGTGGATACGGTTCGCAAAGTCATGTGGCCGATGTGCCGTCGCAGGGGAATCATTTTTTCGTGCGAAGTACAAGGAGGAATCCATGATCAGGTCCGCGCGGACAAGGCGGGACTGCTGCTTGCCTGCCTGACGATTCTGGAAAACGCAGCTGCAAATACAGCAAGCGGTGGAAGCGTAAAAATGATCTGCACTGCTGATCAGCCGATCAGAGAGAAGGCGTATTATTATTTTGTAATTGAAGATACCGGAAGCGGAATACCGGATGATACACTGCCGATTCTGTTCGACGATCCGACCGGCGAGCTGTCTATCGCACGGCGTATTGTCAGCCTGATGGGCGGCAGCATCCAGGTCCGCAGCCATTATGGAACCGGATCGAGATTTGAGATAAAGGTCAATATGACGCTGGCGTGAGCGCATGCCGGGCGCACAGCATGGTAAACCGGAAAGGAGAGCTGTTATGTCCAAAAAGAAAACTGCGGGAATCATCGCAATTGCTGCTTTATGCGCGGCAGCCGGCGGACTAGCCGGCGCGGCGGGATATTACTACAATCAGTCGATGGTCCCGAAAAAACACGATCCGCATAACGACAACGACCCGCTGGAACAGCCTTATACATCCGGCCGGCACTGGATGAATGAACATGTGCGCAGGCAGGATGTTTTCACGATCTCGGAGGACGGCCTGCAGCTGCACGGGAATTTCATTCTCGCGAGCGATCCGGACTGCCACCGCTACGCGGTCTGCGTGCATGACATCAATGATTCCGCGGAAATCATGGGCGTTTTCGCGCGGCATTACTATGAAGAGTGTGGCATGAGTGTGCTGCTGCCGGATCTGCGTGGTTTTGGCGCGAGTGAAGGCAGTGCCGCGGGGCTTGGTTACAAGGACGCGGACGATCTGATCCGCTGGATTTACTTCATTCTGGAGAGAGATCCGGACGCGGTAATCATTCTGCATGGGATTTCGATGGGGGCGGCTGCTGTTTTGACGGCTACAGGCAGAACTCTGCCTGATCAGGTCCTCGCCGCCATCGCCGATTCTTCGTATACGACAGGGAAGGAGATATTCCGCGCGGAATACCAAAGGAAAAGTCACAGACTGATTCCGTTCGGGATGATGTTTGCGCTTGTGCGGGGGACAGCACTTGTCCGCGCGCACTATGATATCGCGAAGGTTTCGCCGCTTGATGCGGTCCGGCATTCGGCAACGCCGACGCTTTTCATTCAGTCGGAAGATGATGATACGGTGCCTGCGGGGATGATGCCGAGGCTCTATGAGGCGGCGACGTGCCGCAAGGATTTCCTGTGGATTCCGGATGCGGGGCACGTAATGGGCGTGAGCGCCGCGCCGAAGAAGTACTGGGCAAAGGTGGAGTCGTTCCTGGACGGGATTACACCGTTTATACTGCATGACAATATCAAAGATACGGACCCGTACAGGGAGGAGATCTGAGAAAAACAGAGGCGGCACCCATCCGGGTGCCGCCTCTGCAGCAATTACTTCAGCGTCACATGCCGTCCGTTCACCTCAACAGAATGAATGTTTCGGTTGAGATAAACGGAAAACCTTGTCACACCGCTCTTCCGGATGCTTGCGTCCAGATTCGGATTCAAATCGGAAAGCTCACTCTTGAGCGCGCTGATATTCATATCATTTGTTTTATGCCGGGCAAAAATCTGATGAATCTGCTTCTCGATTTCACTGTCCGGCGTACTCTTTAAGGAAACCCAGACTGCGTTGTCTTTGTTGATGACAGAAAGAGATGGGAAGTCACTTAAAAACTCGGAAAGCTTGCTGTAATTGTAATTGCGGATATCGAAATCCGGATAGATCTTTACGAGCCGGGAGCCGATTTCGCCGAGGCCGGTCTCTTTTCCGTCGGTGTTGTTGTCGGTAATCATCTTGACGATCGCACTTTCAATATCCGCCTTGGCGGTGAAATGCGGCTCGGTATCCTGCCAGGAAGAATCGGCGGAGGGGTCTCCCTCACGTAAAGAGGTTTCTTCCATACGCTGATCGGCGTCTTCCCTGCGCTGCGAAGAAGGAACGGTGGCCGACTCTGTTACATAGGAAGGCTGCGGTGCGGCGGAAGAAGATCTGGCGGAAGCCCGTGACTTACCCTTTCTGCCGGAAGAGGCAGAAGGAGCAGCAGGCGTTCCCTCGTCATCGCTGTCATTGCCCGCGATAATATCGAGGAAGATAAACCGCTCGCACGAAACGCGAAATGACTCAGGCGTTTTCTTCTCGCCCATGCCGATGACGACTTTTCCCGCCTCGCGAAGTCTTGTTGCGAGTTTGTTAAAATCGCCATCGCTGGAAACAATGCAGAATCCCTGCACATCGCCGCCGTAAAGAATATCCATCGCATCGATGATCAGACCGATATCTGACGCATTCTTGCCGGGAGTATTGTTCGGCTGCATGACCGGTGTCAGAGAATAGGGCGCCGAGCATTTCATCCAAGAGTGAAGGCGGTCCTGCGTCCAGTCGCCGTACATGCGGCGGATTGTGATTTTGCCGTATTTGGACAGCTCGCTGAGGATGAGCGGAACGTATTTGGAGCTGATGTTATCTGCGTCGATCAGCAGTGCGATATTAATATCTTCCATTGAATGACCTTTCAATATGGTGGTTAACCTTGTATAATCAATATGTTTGAATGCGCCGGGAAGGTGCGGCGCGGGCTCCGCTGATGCGGCCGCGCTCCGGCGGAATCTGCACTGTGGAAAGCGCAGTTCTTTTATCATTATAAGGGATTTGAAATCACAATGCACGAACTTCCCATGGTGGAGGGCCTGATCGCTCTTCTTGAGCGGACAGCCGGACAAAACAAACTGCAGCGGATCACGCTGGTCGAGCTTCGGATCGGAGAGCTTTCGGATCTGGTTGATGAGTGTATTCAGGTCTATTTTGACATGGCCGGGGAGGGCACCGTCTGCGAAGGCGCGAAGCTGGTCTTTACACATGAGCGGGCGATGCTGCGCTGCCCAGTATGCGGCAAAACATTCCGCCACGAAAAATCCTTTCAGTGTCCGTCCTGCGGCGCAGACGCCGTACTCGTCCGCGGAACGGGCAGCGGGTTTTATGTGGAGAGAATAGAGGGGGAAGACGCGGCTCCGCGGGTGCCGCAGGATCATGGAGGAACCAAAATGAGCAAAGATCTCAAAGATTATGTACGTACTATTCCGGATTTTCCGGAGCCGGGAATTATGTTCCGCGATATTACAACGGTCGCCAACGACGCCGACGGACTGCGGCTCGCAATCGATTCCATGCAGGATCTGGTTAGGGATCTTGATTTTGACGTGGTTGTCGGAGCGGAGTCGAGAGGCTTTATCTTCGGCACGCCGATTGCGTATAACCTTCACAAGCCGTTTGCTTTGATCCGGAAGAAAGGCAAGCTGCCGTGGGAAACGGTCTCGGTCGATTATACGCTTGAATACGGTACGTCGACGCTGGAGATGCATAAAGATGCGGTTAAGCCCGGTCAGAAAGTCCTGATTGTGGACGATCTGATGGCGACCGGAGGAACCGCGAAGGCAATGATTCAGCTTGTCGAGAAACTCGGCGGCAAGGTTGCGGGCGTTCTGGTCCTGATGGAGCTGCAGGGACTGCATGGAGCCGAGGCGATTGCACCCTGCCCGGTATTTTCCGCGATCAAGTACGAGGGCAAGTAAGCGCGCTTCGCGATCAAGTACAAGCGCAGGTAATCGTGTTTTGCGCCTGCAAGATGAGGAAGAGGAATGGAGAAACTGGTATCCTGGAACGTGAACGGACTGCGCGCCTGCGTCAGCAAGGGAAACTTTTACGATTTTGTCCGGCGGGAGAATCCGGACGTTCTGTGCCTGCAGGAGACCAAGCTGCAGGCGGGACAGATCGAGCTGGATCTGCCGGAATATCATAGCTACTGGAATTATGCGGAGAAGAAAGGGTATTCGGGGACGGCTGTTTTGACGAAAAAGGAGCCGCTCCGGGTCATGTACGGCCTCGGCATTCCCGAACATGACCACGAGGGCCGTGTGATTACACTGGAGTATCCGGACTATTATCTGATTACGGTTTATGTGCCGAACGCGAAGGAACATCTGGAGCGGCTTTCATACCGGATGACCTGGGAGGACGCATTCCTTGCTTACGTAAAGTCGCTCGAGCGCGTAAAACCGGTCATTTACTGCGGCGATCTGAACGTCGCGCACGAGGAAATCGACCTGAAGAATCCGAAGTCCAACCGCGGCCATGCAGGCTTTACAGACGAGGAGCGCGGGAAGATGGACGCGGTGCTCTCGAACGGGCTGATTGATACCTGGCGCTATTTCTATCCGGACCGGGAGGGCGTCTATTCGTGGTGGTCTTACCGCTTCCATGCGCGGGAAAACAACGCCGGATGGAGAATCGACTACTTCATCGCATCGGAGGCGCTTGCGCCGCGGCTGCAGGACGCGGTGATTTATACGGATGTTTTCGGGTCGGATCATTGCCCGGTCGGATTGATTTTGAAGTAAGAAAATGCGGCGCGAGTTCCCCGGAGCAGCAGATGTAGATTGCAGAAGTTTTCGGCGCCGCGGCTGCACGGAGAGAGAATTTCCGCGCAGCCGCACTGTGAAGAAAGGATGAATACAATGGGTGAAGAACAAAAAGAGGGCAAGATCCCGATGCCCAAGGCCAACTTTCAGGTTCCGGCCAATAAAGGAAGCCATGTAAAGAAGATGATCGGCGTCGTCAGCGGCAAAGGCGGCGTAGGAAAGTCATCGGTTACCGGCCTCTGCGCTTTGTGGAGTCAGCGTCATGGATATCAGACGGCCATTATGGACTGTGATATCACAGGGCCCAGCATCCCGAAGATGTTCGGCGTGACGCCGGATCAGGTCGGTGTTATTCAGGAAGAGGGAAAAGAAGAGGGAACTCTGGTTCCCGCCGTAACCGCGACCGGGATGAAGATTATGTCCATGAACCTTCTGATGCAGGATGAGACACAGCCGGTCATCTGGCGCGGCTCGATCATTTCCGGCGTAGTCAAACAGTTCTGGACGGATGTCAACTGGGGCGATGTGGATTACATGTTTGTCGATATGCCTCCGGGAACCGGTGACGTGCCGCTGACAGTCTATCAGTCGCTGCCTCTCGACGGCATCATTATCGTCACGACGCCGCAGGATCTGGTTTCGATGATCGTCGAAAAGGCTGTGAACATGGCCAAGATGATGAATGTTCCGGTTCTTGGCCTCGTGGAAAATATGGCCTACACCGTCTGCCCGCACTGCGGCGAGAAGATTCAGATCTTCGGTGTAAGTCACGCGGCGGAGGTTGCCGCGAAGGAAGGTACTACGCTGATTGATACTCTCCCGATCAACGGGAATCTGACTTCCGCGATGGATGGCGGAAAGATGGAATACTTTGACGAAGTGGAAATCAAGGGGCTCGAGAAAGTTCTGCCGCCGCTGCAGTAATGCACTGCCGGGAAGGCTTTCGATACGTTAAAACATAAAAACAGCAGAAAGGCTGCCGGGACTGGCGGTTCTTTCTGCTGTTTTTTTGGTGGTGTGCCTGCGGCCAGTCAGCCTTTTGCGCGGGCCTTACGGGGCCTGCCGGGTCTGGCAGCTCTTGCAGAGCCTGCCGCCTGCGCCTCTTTGTTCTTCCTGTAGATGTGTCCCAGCCCTTTCAGAAGAAGCCGGTTGTCGATAATGATTTCATGCCTGCAGAACGGCGCGATGATCCTGCCGAGCCCGCCGGTCGCGACAATGGTTTTGATCTCGCCGAGCTGTTCTGTATATCTATCTATCACTCCGTCCAGAGCGCCCGCCGAGCCATAGACAATGCCGCCTTTCATGCAGTCGATCGTGTTGGTGCCGATAACCTTTTTCGGCGCGGTGAATTCGATGCTTGGCAGCAGGGAAGTTTCCCGTGTCAGAGCTTCCAGTGAAATGCCGGTGCCGGGCATGATACAGCCGCCCAGATAGCTCCCGGCCGCGTCGACGACGGTGATTGTTGTAGCGGTTCCCATATCAATAATGATTGCGGGGAGAGGGTATTCTTCTTTCGCTGCAACTGCTGTCGCAACAAGATCGCCGGCAATGGTGCCCGGGTCGTCGAGACGGATGTCGAGGCCTGTTTTGACGCCGGCGCCGAGGACAACCGAATCAAGTCCGGTAATGAGCCTGACAGCCTTGACAAGTACCGGTGTCACGAGCGGCACAACCGATGATATGATGCAGCCTTCAAAGCCCGTGGGATCAATACCCGCGAGTTCGAGTATCGAGCGGATCTTAACGGCATATTCGTAAGCGGTGCCGCCGATCTCGGTACTGATCTGGACAGTCTGGACAACTTCGTTGCGTTCGTCGACACAGCCGAGTACGGTGTGGGTGTTGCCTGTATCAATTGCAAGAAGCATAGTCAATCCTCCTCGTTTTGTGAAAGTACACATGCGCACAGATGCTCTTCCTGCCTGTCAGAAGAAATGTCAATGAGCGGCGGCGCCTGCAGGCACCGGCTGCTCGCGTGAGGACAGCGGTGGTAAAAACAACACGCCCCCGCCACATCCTCTCTTCGGACTTCGACGGCTTCGTGCTGCTTCTCGATCTCCGACAGGGATTTCGTTCCATCATCTTCGATGCGCGCGCCGAAGTCCGGGATCGCGGACAGAAGCAGTTTTGTATAGGGGTGCCTCGAATGATAATAGATTTCGTCCGCGGTTCCCTGTTCTACAATCGTTCCGCGGTACATGACGGCGATACGGTCGCACAGATAGTATACAACATTCAGGTTGTGGGAAATAAACAGCATGGCAAAGTCGGCCTTGCGGTCGATCTCGCGGAACAGATTCAGGATCTGCGCGCCGACAGAGACATCGAGCGCGGAGACCGCCTCGTCGGCAATAATAAGGTCCGGAGAAAGCATAAGCGCAGCGCCGATACACACCCTCTGCCGCTGCCCGCCGGAGAGCTCTCCGGGGTAGCGTGACGCGTAGGACGCGTCGAGGCCGACCAGCTCCAGCATGCGGGCGACGGCCTGTTCCTGCTCCTCCTTCGTTCCGATATGGTGCGCGCGGAGAGGCTCGCGCATTGTGAAGCCGATTGTCTTTCGGGGGTCCAGCGAGCTCATCGGGTCCTGGAAAACAGCCTGCACGCGGCGCGTAAACTCTTTTCTTCTGCTGCGGCTATATCGTATGCCGCCGACTTTGATGGTGCCTTCGAACGGGAGCAGCCCCAGCACGGCGTTTCCGAGCGTGGATTTGCCGCAGCCGGACTCGCCGACAAGCCCGAAGAATTCATCAGTGTGAATCCGGAGCGTCACGTTGTTCAGAACCTTTTTCTTTGTCCGCTTTTTGAAGATCTGCGGGCCGCTGTCTTCGTAGTAATTTGTGACATTCAGGATTTCCAGGATGTCACCTTTTTCTTTTCGGATATCACTCATGACTGTACCTTAATTAATAATAGAAGGAGCCGGCGGAGCCTTTGCCGCCCTACCGTCATATCGGGCCTCCGCCGCGCCGCGCGGCTTCTGCCGGAAGCGTTTCTTGCAAAATACGGAATATCCGAAATTTGCAAGAAATAGAAGACCTGCAAGCAGAAATCTTTCTTGCAAAAGCCCTGAAATCCGGCGCGGCGAAGAAAGGCTTCTTGCAAAACCGGGAAATTTTCAGATTTGCAAGAAACGGAAGCCAATGAAATAAGTGTCAGCGCAGGCATCCGGGCGCGGCACTGTGAATCGCGTCCCGCGGGTGCCGCATCATGCCGCGAATCCGGCCGCAGGAGCCGCTCCGCGGCGCTCGCGATTTGCACGGGAGCCGCATGGAGCCGCCGCCCGCCACGCCTAAACATGATGACAATACACGACATGCCCTGCGGCCGGCTCCATGCGCGGCGGCGCCTGCCGCCGGCAGATTTCCGTCGCTTTCGGACAGCGCGGCGCGAATGGACAGGGTTCGCGATGTTCTTTTGTCGAGGGAACATGACCTTTGATCGCGGGAAGATCAGTCCCTTTTAAAGAAGGCTGCGGAATCGAGCGAAGCAGACCTTTGGTATATTCGTGCAGCGGTGCGCGCATGATGGCTTCCACAGGCGCGGATTCCGCAATCCTGCCCGCATACATGACAATCACCCGGTCACAGATCTGGTCTATGACAGCCAGGTCATGCGAAATAAAGATAATGGACATTCCGTGTTTGCGGCTGATGTGTTTTAAAAGGCGCAGAACCTGTGCCTGTACGGTTACGTCCAGCGCTGTTGTAGGCTCGTCCGCGATCATGAGCTTTGGTCTGCAGATTGTTGCCATGGCAATCATGACACGCTGCCGCATACCACCGGAGAGCTGGTGCGGAAACATTTTTGTAATTGCCGCGGGATCAGGCAGCCCGACCTCGGCAAGCGATTTCAAAACTCTGGATTCCACTTCGGCTTCCGGCAGCTCCGGATGATGAATCCGAAGAGACTCGCCAACCTGCCTGCCGATCCGCAGAAGCGGATTCAGACTTGTCAGCGGTTCCTGATAGATCATTGAAATTTCATTGCCGTCTATGTTTCTGCGCTGCTCCTGCGAGCAGCGGGCAAGATCAATTTCCCCGGGCAAAGCCGCGGAATTAAACAGGATTTTCCCGCCGGTCACAGATAAAACTTCGGGAAGAAGACCCATAATTGCAAGGTTTGTCACGGTTTTGCCGCAGCCGGATTCGCCGACGACGCCCAGAATCTCTCCGGGCAGAACATCATAGCTTACACCGTCTACCGCGGTATACTTTCCGTTTCCTTCGCGTATGGAAATTGTCAGGCCGCGAATCTGCAGAAGCGGCCGCACATTCGGATCATTTGTCATGCTGAAACCTTTCCGGGGAATATGCTCCGCCACGCCGCAGCTCCGGTTCACGCCAGATACTTTTTGCGGATTCCCTCGCCGATGCAGTTAAACGCCACAATCGTCACAACAATCATAAGTCCCGGCGCCAGCGCGCACCACGGCGCGTTGAAGATATAACTCTGCGACTCATACAGCATCCGCCCCCAGCTCGGCGCCGGCGGCTGGATGCCAAGCCCCAGATAGCTCATGCCGGACTCCGCCAGAATTGCATTGGAAAGCCCGATGATAACCGATGAAAGCAGAAGCGGCAGAATGTTCGGCAAAACATGCACCAGCAGAAGCCGCACATCCGAATCTCCGAAGACTTTGTTGCTTTTTATGAAATCAGCGTTCTTATACTGCAAGGTCCCGGTCCGGACAATCCTTGTAAAACTCGGCACAAAGGTGATGCAAAGAGCGATGACGATTGTGTAATTACTCTGCTTCATGACAGTGACAATGATGAGAGCGATCAGAAGTCCCGGAAACGAGCTGACCGCATCGACAATGCGCATGATGATTTCATCAGTGATGCCGCCTGCGTATCCGCTGAGAAGGCCCAGAACCGAACTGATAACTGTACAGCCCGCTACCGTTGAAAGCGCGACGGCCAGCGTAAAGCGCCCGCCGACAATCGCCCTCGAAAAAACATCTCTCCCCATATTGTCCGTGCCGAACAGATGCCGGAGGGAAGGCGGCTGCATACGTGACAGCGTGTCCATCTGATTGATGTCCCAGGGTGTCCAGAAAAGAGACAATACCGCAAGACCGGCAATGACGGAAGCGAGGATGAGACCGGTGCGGAGCTGTGTTTTGCCGTGGTTCATATGCTGCCTCCTACCCGCTGATCCGGATTCTGGGATCAATCAGCTGAATCAGAATATCCACGATAAAATTCGTGATGACAATTACAAAAGCGACATACATGACAAGCGTCTGTGTGAGTGGAAAATCCCTGCCGGTAACCGAAGCGATCAGAAGGCGTCCGATGCCGGGCACGCCGAAGACCTGTTCAACAATAATGCTGCCGGAAAAGATGCTGCCGATCATCATGCCGATCAGCGGGATGACGGCCACGATCGCGTTGCGCAGAACGTGGCCGTACAGGATTCTGTGCATCGTACTGCCCTTTCCTCTCGCCGTGCGGACATAATCTTTGTCCAGCTCGCCGAGAACAGAGGTGCGTACGTATTTAGTCAGCATGGCAATCTGCGGGACGGCAATCGCAAGCGCCGGGAAGAACATGAAGCGGAAAAATCCGACCGGGTTGTCCCTGTAGCTGACGTAGTTTCCGGGTGTGAACAGATGCAAAACAAGCCCGAACACCCACATAAAGAGAATGCTGAGAAAGAAACCCGGAATCGAGATACCTGTCATTGTGACGGCCTCAATGATCTGTTCCGTAATTGTTCCGCGTTTTCTTGCCGCGAAGATACCGAGGGGAATAGAGACAATCAGTGTCATGATCATGACCATGATGCCGAGAAGGACTGTTACGGCAACGTGACCGCCGATCAGATCCTTCACGGGCATGGAGTAGCGGATCGAGGTTCCGAAATCACCGCGCACAAAGCCGGCTATCCAGTTTATATACTGGCTGTGCAGCGGGAGGTCGGTGCCGAGCTGGCGGCGGAGCGCTTCGAGTTTTGCTTCGGACGCGCTGGTACCCAGAATGAGCCGTGCAGGATCTCCCGGAATGATATGGAAAGCCAGAAACGTGAAGAGGGAGATCACGAACATGGTCAGGATGAGGACAATGATTTTCTTGATAAGGTAACGCAAAAAATTCTCCTTATGGGCCCGTGCTTTGCAGGGCAATCAAGCCGGGCAGGCGGCGCTGCGGAAGCAGCCCGAAGCGCCGCACATGCAATTGCAGCCCGCACCGGCCCGTCACATTACTTCGCGGTTCTTGCGATTGCCGAAAAGTCCGTCGCGTACAGAGGATACTGTACAAAACCTGTGAAGTCCTTCGTATACGCGAGGTTGTAAGCAATATCCTGAATGTAAGCGCTCGCGGCCTCGTCCGAAAGGATCTTCTGGCATTCTTTGAAGTCCTTTTCACGGGCAGATTCGTCGACGTCGGCGATGGCCTTTGCGTAGGCTTTGTCAAACTGATCCGACTTGAAGTTTACGAAGTTGTTGTCCGCGTCCGACTGATATCTGGAAAGGAACGCGGTAGGAGAGGCGATCGCGCCGTCAACCGAAATGATCGTCGCTTCGTAATCTCTGTTCGTATAGACATTCTCGAGCCATGTCGCCCAGTCCACCTGTTCGATATTCATCTGAATGCCGGCAGCTGCGAGCTGGTTGACCAGTACCTGGGCCGTGTCGAGATGCACCTGATAATTGGAAGGTACTTTCACGGTGAAGGAGAAGCCATCCGCAAGTCCGGCCTCGGCAAGCAGTTCTTTGGCCTTCTCTACATTGACATTGTAGACATCCGCTAGAGAATCATCATAGTATGCCTTCAGGTTCGGAATCATCGCGGAGCCGAGCTTTGTGCCGACACCGTAATCGACTGTGTCTATGACGCCGTCAGCGTCAACCGCATAGTTGACCGCCTGCCGTACACGGACGTCATCGAAGGGTTTTGCCGCATTGTTCAGATAGAGCGCCTGTATCGCATTCGAGTTGCTGACATTGACAACCGCGGAATCCGCAGGAAGCTGCTGGGTAATGCTGGTGTCAGCCATGAAGCCCTGAATCGCGCCGGACTGGAAATTCATCAGAAGATCCGAAGAGCTCGCGATGAACTTGACCGTTACTTTGTCAAGATGCGCGGGCGTTCCCCAGTAATCCTTGAATTTTTCAAGCGTCGCGTGATCCTGCACAGCGTAGTCGGTCAGCATGAAAGGGCCTGTGCCGACGGGCTTTTTCGCGAGCTCACCGTTATTGTCGGAATCCCTGGGCACAATCGGCGAGGACGCGTCGGCAAGAAAATCGGTATCACCGGTTTTCAGTGTGACGGTGATTGTTTTGCCGTCTTTGGACGAGATGTCCTCGACATTGTCAAACCCTGTCATCTTGCTGTCTTTCGCGTGCTGCAGCGAGTAGATGACATCGTCTGCGGTAACTTCCTGTCCGTTGTGGAATTTCACGCCGTCCCGGAGTGTGAAGGTATATGTCTTCGCGTCATCCGAGATTTTGTAATCGGAAGCGACTGCTCCTTTGAATGTGCCGTCCGGCGAAACCTTGACAAGGCCTTCATAAATGTTGAAGTAAACGCTCTTTGCGTCTGCGGTTGTTGCGGTGAAGGGATCGAAGTTGTCGATTTCCGTGGCAATGCCGTAGACAAAATCGCCGCCCCCCTGCATTCCGGCGCTTGCGCCGGCGTCCGGAGCTGCTGCTGCGGCGCCGGATGTCGATCCCTCTGCCGCCGTGGCTTCACCCTGCGTGCCGGATGCGGACGGCGCGGAGCCTGACCCGCAGGCGGCAAGAGCAAGCGCTGCCGCGAATGAAATGATGGTTGTAATCAGTTTCCTTTTCATAAGTAGATTTCCTCCCTCGGAAAAACAAAGAAATCCTTCCGCACAGCGGCGCCGGGATATAAAAATGGCACCGAAATAGTCCGGTTTTATTCCGAAATATAGCGGTGCCAAAAATCCGTCAGCGGCTGCTGACAGCCTGGAAATTCATTTTTTGTTTTCCTCCTGCTGCTGTTCCGTAAAGTGTACGGACAATCCGTACGGGACACTGCCGCCCGAAGGCGGATCAGGTCATGGATATAGCGCAGCTTCAGTATTACACCGAAAGCGGAAGAAATGCAAGAACTATGGAAAAACGGGGGCTCAGATCTTCCGCAGCCAGTCGAAAATGTACATTAAAATGTCGCTCGAAAGAAGCTTTGCCGCCGCGCGGTGTACGGTGCAGACGAAGCCGGGCGTTGAAACGGAAAGTCCGAGTCTTGTATCCATGAGCGCTCTTTCGGCGACGGTTTTGCTTGTGGAAGCAAGCGGGAACGAGCGGATCGGACTCTGCGCTTCGGACATAGTCTTGTCTGCGGAAGCGGTCTGCCGCGCCGAAGGGATGAATTCCGTATCCTTGATCCAGTACGGGCAGACTGCCGTCACGGTGATATCACGCGGCCGCAGCTCAAAGCGGAGCGCTCTGCTGTATCTGTACAGAAACGCCTTGGACGCTGCGTATACGTTCAGATACGGGATTGGCTGGAAAGCCGCGGTGGAGCAGATTTCCATGATTTTCGCGCCGCTGTCCATATATGGAAGACAGATCTGTGTTACGTCAACGGCCGCGCGGCAGTTGAGATCGATCATCTGATCCACCTGTTCGAGCGGGAGAGCAGCGCTCGCCGCGATTTTGCCCGAGCCTGCCGCGTTAATCAGCATGCGCACGTCCGGCCGCTCTGCGGAAAGCTTTTCCTGCAACTGCGTAACGGATGTTTTGTCTGTAAGATCGAGCGCAATAACGTCAGTATCTGTCCGGAGCCCTGCCGCGAGCTCTTCAAGGCGCTCTTTCCTCCGCGCGATGATCCAGAGCGCATCCAGATGAAATTCACCGGCACCCGCACCTTCACTGTCCGCATCCAGAAGCCGGACAAATTCTCTGCCAAGGCCGCTCGAAGCGCCGGTTATTATCGCGATTTTCTTAGACATAGCACACCTCCTACATGGAAGATTTGTATCTTTTTCTGCGGACGCGCCTTCTGCGCCGCGGCTTCCTGCCGTTCGCCGTCCGGTACGCGTTGATTCTTTCGCGGATGGTCGTATAATCCCGCTCAAACAATTCATCGGAAAGCTGCGCCCGGAGCACATCGGGCGGCACGCGTTCCAGAATTTTCTGTTCGACAAAAAGCTTGCTCCTGTTCCTGTATGCGGGCATATCGTTGAGCTCCTGAATATGCGCGAGTTCCGGCCGCCAGAGAATCCGGATCTTTTCGGAAGGGTCCAGACGGGGATTGAGCTGCGGCTTTCGCAGGATATAAAAGTCCGGCTTACCGTCCACCTCGTCGATCGTGATGATGCCCCAGTAATCCGGGATATGCTCCTCAATATGGCCCGCGTGCGAGGAACCGACCGCCGCGAAATTGTAATCAAAAAACCTGTCGTAGTCGTCGACCTGCCGCGCGAGGCGCGTATAACTGTCGTGGTCGCTCTTGATTTCGATGCCGTAAAGCGCGTCTTCGGTCACCATAAGGATGTCCGCGCGCGAGCGGCCCATATTCTTTTCTTCGATGATCCGGATTTTATGATACGTCTGCTCCAGAAACTGAAACAGCGGCTCACGGATGTCTTTGTCCAGAAGTGCCATGAAGTTTCCGCCTTTTTAAACTTTATTATATTATAGCATGGACTTGTGCACGTCCGGTGAACAAGCCTATACTATTAAAAACACACCGGAGAGGAATTGAAATGAATATTCGGATACTGGAACTGATCGAAGGCGCGAAGAAAGCGCAGGGCCTTACTGTCATCATTGATGTATTCCGCGCGTTTTCGCTCGAATGCTATCTGTTTGAAAAAGGAGCTAGAAAGATCTACCCGATTGGAAAGATCGAAGACGCTTTTGCAATGAAAAAGGAACACCCGGACTATGTTCTTCTGGGAGAGCGGGGCGGTGCAAAGGTTGAAGGCTGCGATTTCGGCAATTCCCCGTCCCAGATCCGGGATTTTGATGTTTCCGGCAAAACAATCATCCACACGACCAGCGCCGGCACGCAGGGAATCGTGAACGCGGCGGCAGCGGGCGCTCAGGAAATCATCACGGGAAGCCTTGTCAACGCCGATGCCGTGGTCCGCTACATCCGGAGCAGGAATCCGGAGCAGGTCTCCATTGTCGCGATGGGTAAAGCGGGCCTTTCGAGCGCTGCGGAGGACGTTCTCTGCGCGGAATATCTGAAGGCAAGACTGGAAAATAAAGATCTTTCGGGCAGGGAAGATATGTCCGGCGGGGCAGCTCTCGCGCAGCTTCGGGAAAAGGCAGCCGCGATGAAGGACGGCGACGGCGCGCATTTCTTCAATCCGGCCACACAGGAAATCTTTCCGGAAGAGGACTTCTACATGTGCACGCAGTGCTGCCGCTTTGACTTCGTGATCCGCGTGGGAAAAGACACGGAGGGTAGGCTGACCACTGCGCCGGTTCTGTAAATTACGCTTGCATTCAGGCAATGGAAACGGCATACTTTTACCGTTAAAGATTACATTGAAATCCTCGCGGTTTTACCGCACGGAGCATAACAGCACAAAGACAGGAGAATGGCAATGGCGTCATCAAAAATCGGTTTTGACTCGGCGAAGTATCTGGAACTGCAGTCCGCGCATATCAAGGAGAGAATGTCACATTTCGGCAAACTGTACCTGGAATTCGGCGGCAAGCTTTTTGATGATTATCACGCTTCCCGCGTTCTTCCGGGTTTTGCGCCCGATAATAAGCTCAAGATGCTCGAGCAGCTCCGGGACAAGGCGGAGATTGTCATTGTCATCGGTGCCGACGCCATTGAACAGAACAAAGTCAGAGGGGATCTGGGGATAACCTATGACGATGATGTTTTGCGCCTGAAAAAGGCGTTTGAAGACCGCGGCTTTTATGTCAGCAGCGTTGTGATCACCAAGTACACGGGACAGCCTGCGGCGGACAATTTCCGGACGCGCCTGTCATCGCTGGGCATCCGTTCCTATCTTCATTATGTCATCGAAGGTTATCCGTCCAATATTCCGCTGATCCTAAGCGACAAAGGCTACGGACGGAACGATTACATTGAGACGACCAGAGACCTTGTTGTCATCACGGCGCCCGGCCCCGGCAGCGGCAAAATGGCAACCTGCCTTTCCCAGGTTTATCAGGAAAACAAACGCGGCATCAAAGCCGGCTACGCGAAGTTCGAGACGTTCCCGATCTGGAACCTGCCGCTCAAGCACCCTGTCAATCTTGCCTACGAGGCGGCAACCGCCGACCTCGCGGACGTGAATATGATTGATCCGTTCCATCTGGAAGCTTACGGAAAGACGACGGTCAACTATAACAGGGACGTTGAGATTTTCCCGGTGCTGCAGCAGATTTTCGAAGGAATTATGGGTGAGTGCCCGTACAAGTCGCCGACGGACATGGGCGTCAACATGGCAGGGTTTGCGATCTCGGACGATGCGGTCTGCAGAGAAGCGGCAAAACAGGAGATTATCCGCAGATATTTTGAGAGCGCGGTAAATGTTAAGAAGGGAAATGCTTCTCCGAAAGAGCTGTACAAGCAGGAGCTGCTGCTTAAACAGGCGCAGGTTACGCCCGAAGACCGCAGGGTTCTTCTGCCTGCACTGCGGCGCGCGGAAGAGACGGGACACCCTGCAACCGCGATTGAAATGGACGACGGCCGTATCATCACCGGAAAGACGTCGGATCTTCTCGGCGCCGCCGCAGCGTGCCTGATGAATGTTTTAAAGGAATATGCAGGCATTCCGCACGAGGAAAAGCTGGTTTCCGCGGAATCGATCATGCCGATCCAGCGGCTGAAGACCGAGTATCTGGGCGCCGGAAATCCCCGCCTGCATACGGATGAGCTTCTGGTTGCGCTTTCCATGAGTGCCGCAACAAACCCGCATGCGGAGCTTGCGATCGAGCAGCTGCCGAAGCTTCGCGGCGCACAGGCACATTCGTCGGTTATCCTCGCGGATGTGGACATGCAGACATTCCGGAAACTCGGCATTCAGCTTACCTGCACGCCGGAGTACAAGAAATACTGAAGAACCGCGGGAGCCGTCAGCTCCAGCGCTCAACAAAACCCTCCCCCATGGCTTCGTTCACATCGCTGATGATGAAGAAGGCGCGGGGGTCGTTTTTTTTCACGATATCTTTGATATCGACGATGTCTTTCTTGCTGCAGATGCAGAACAGAATCTTCCGTTCCTTTCCGGAATACATGCCGGTGCCGGGAAGGCAGGTTACGCCGCGGTCAAGATCGTCCATAATCTCCCGCGCGATGGCTTCGTTCGCATCGGAAATGATATAGGCGCACTTTGCCTGTTTGCCGCGGCTGACGATATAATCGCAGACTTTGCCCATGATATAGACCGAGATAATTGCATACAGCGTGTGTTCGACATTGAAAACAACCGCGCCGAGCACAACGACCGCGCCGTCAAGAACCGCGATGATCGTTCCGATGTTATACTGGCGCATGTATTTGTGCAGCGAGTTGCCGAGCATGTCCGTACCGCCGGTTGTGGCGCGCGCGTTTAAAAGAATTCCGATGCCCAGGCCGAACAGGACGCCGCCGTAAATCGAAACGAGCAGCAGATTGTCCGGGATCAGATTGTACTGCGGGAAAAAGTAAAGCTCTACGGTCATGATCAGCCATCCGATTCCGGTGCGGATAATGCTGCGGAAGCCGTCTGTTTTGATCGCAAACAGAAAGATCGGGACGTTCAGAACAAAGTTCGAGAGCCAGAGAGGGATCTCAAACGAGCTGAAACGCCCGGTCAGATACTTGATGATGATCGCAAGACCCGAAACGCCGCCGGTGACAAGTCCTGACGGGTCAAAGATATATTGTGTCGCGAACGCGGTGATCGTGCTTCCCAGAAAGATCACGAAAAGATCGGTCATCCGCAGCTTCAAATTCTTCTGATATTTATTCAAAACAAATCCTCCGGAGGTCCGGCGCGGCGGGCGGAACGCGTCACGCGATTCCGCGAAGCGCTGCCAGAATCGCGTCTTTGCCTGCCTTTACCGAACCCTGTACCATTTCGGGCTTTCCGCCGCCTCTTCCGCCAGGCAGTTCTTTCAGCGTATTGCTGACAAGCCTTGCGTCGGCGCCTCTTCCGCCCGCGAAATATTTGTAGCCTTCTTCCTCCGACCCTGTGAAAACACCGACATAGCGGTACAAAGACAGATCACAGAGCCGGTTCATGAGGTTCCGAAGGGAAACCGTGGAAAGCGCGTTTTCAAATAGCCAGAGGTCACGTTTCCCGGTGCTGTCTTCCACCGGCGCTTCGGACAGCCCGCCCGCGCCGGCAGCCGCTGCGACTACCTTGTCAATATACGCGCTCTCAAGGTTTCGCAGTGTCTCCTTCTGCTGCGCGATCTCATCCAGCAGCCGCTGCACACCGTCCGCGGCGCGCTCCTTCGGCATGTTGGTAAGCCGGGAAATGCTGCGCAGCTGTTCGAATGAATGCTGTGTGTATTCAAGCGCTCTGCTGCCGCAGACGATGGTCAGCCGCATGTTCGTCTTTGTATGCAGGACGTCGATGATGCGGATCAGGCCGATTTCTCCGGTGCGCCGCACATGCGGCGCACAGCAGGCGCAGACGTCAACGCCGTCAATCGTCACAATGCGGACCGGCCCCGGGAGTTCTTTCTTGCTGCGGTATGCGAGCTTTTGCAGCACTTCCTCCGGCGGATATTCGCAGGTGACCTTCACGTTGCGGTAAATGACTTCATTCGCACGCCTTTCGAGATTACAGAGCTGCGCGTCGTCCAGCTGCCCGCCGGTATCGAGCGTAACGGTATTGTCACTCAGGCGAAAGCCCACATTTTCATAACCGTACAGCGAATGGAGAAGCCCCGACAGGATGTGCTCGCCGGTATGATTCTGCATGTTGGAAAAGCGGTGCGTCCAGTCGATCGTTCCGGAAACAGTCGCTCCCTCCCGTGGCACCGGGCTCTCTTTTGCAAACCGCACGGTATGAATGATGACGCCGTTCCGGATCTGCACGTCTGTAACGGGAAGACCGGCAAGAACACCGGTGTCGGGCGTCTGCCCGCCCTCTTCGGGGAAAAACAGCGTCCTGTCCAGTACAATCGCAGCGGTCCCGGCCTTTTCATTCACCGATACTTCGCGTACAGCCGCTTCAAAACAGGTCTCATATGGGTTTTCATCATATAATTTTACTGTCTGCATGGAACCTCCGGAAAAGCTGTCGCCCGGACTGAGGGCCGGCAGCGCGATGCTTTATAGTATACTATATTTTCCGGAAGGCGGGTAATGTGCGGATTTTTCCTTATTTTATCGAATTTTAAGATTAACTTGATTGCCCCTTCCGCAAAGTATTACTATAATAAAATAGATTTTTCACAATCGAATTTCAGAAAACAATCGTTCAAAGGAGCGGAATTTGAAACTCACAGCATTGATTCCTCATAAAATAAAGAGTCTGCAGCGCCGGATCCTCATGGATTTCTTCGGTCTGGGAGATGACGACGGCGGCAGCAGCGGCGACTCCGGCTCTTCCTCCGGGCGCGGCGGCAGCGGGAAGAAGCCAAGCCAGCAGAATTTCTATATCATCCTGCTGGCGGTTCTCATCGGCATCTCGATTATCAGCTATATGATGCGCGGAGCGGCCACGCAGACAAAGGAAGTCGACTATAACCGGTTTGTTTCCATGGTTGACAAGGGAGAGGTTGCCCGCGTCAAGATCGAAAGCGACCGTATTGACATCGCGCCGAAGACGAAAGAGGCGGATAACAAGAACGCGCCTTACCGCTACTATACCGGCAAGGTGGAAGACGACGACACACTGACAAAGAGGCTTCTTGAAAAAGATGTAATTGTCCGCGGCGAGGTACAGGATTCCACGGCGATGATCATTTCGCTGATAGTTTCGTATGTTTTGCCTCTTGTACTTCTGTGGGGGCTGATGAGCCTGATTTTCCGCAGAATGAGCCGCGGCGGCGGAATGATGGGAGGACCAATCAAGAGCAACGCGAAGGAATATGTGCAGCGTGAAACCGGCGTTACGTTCGCGGATGTCGCGGGCGAGGACGAGGCCAAGGAATCGCTGCAGGAAGTCGTGGATTTCCTGCACAATCCGGGACGTTATGTCAAGATCGGCGCGAAACTGCCCAAGGGTGCGCTGCTTGTCGGCCCTCCGGGAACCGGCAAGACACTTCTTGCCAAAGCCATCGCCGGAGAAGCGCATGTACCGTTCTTCTCTCTGACAGGTTCCGACTTTATCGAGCTGTATGTCGGCGTCGGCGCTTCGCGTGTGCGCGACCTGTTCAAGGAGGCAACGAAGAACGCGCCCTGCATTATCTTCATCGATGAGATCGACGCGATCGGCAGAAGCCGTGACTCCAAGTACGGCGGCGGAAACGAAGAGCGCGAGCAGACGCTCAATCAGCTGCTCTCCGAGATGGACGGCTTCGACTCCGCGAAGGGAATTCTGGTTCTTGGCGCGACAAACCGTCCGGAGATTCTGGACAAGGCACTGCTGCGCCCGGGCCGTTTTGACAGAAGAATTATTGTGGACCGGCCGGATCTGAAAGGCCGTGAGGCGATTCTCAAGGTGCATGCCAAGGATGTAAAGATGGACGAGACGGTCGATCTGAACGCGATCGCACTTGCAACGAGCGGCGCGGTGGGGAGCGATCTTGCGAACATGATCAACGAGGCGGCCATCAACGCCGTCAAGGAGCACAGGGAATACGTTTCGCAGAAGGATCTGTTCGAGGCAGTCGAGCAGGTGCTTGTCGGCAAGGAGAAGAAAGACCGTGTCATGAACGCGAAGGAGCGCCGGATTGTCTCGTATCACGAGGTCGGTCACGCGCTGATCAACGCGGTGCAGAAGAACTCCGAGCCGGTGCAGAAAATTACAATTGTGCCAAGAACCATGGGCGCGCTCGGCTATGTGATGCAGGTTCCGGAAGAAGAGCATTACCTGAATTCCAAGGAAGAGCTGCATGATATGATTGTCGGCCTGCTCGGCGGGCGCGCTGCCGAAGAGTTAAAGTTCGGCAGCATCACGACCGGCGCATCGAATGATATCGAAAAAGCGACAGGTCTTGCCAGAGCTATGGTTACTCAGTACGGTATGAGCGACAAGTTCGGACTGATGGGGCTTGCTACGATTGAAAGTCAGTATCTGGAAGGACGCGCTGCTTTGAACTGCGCGGATCAGACGGCGGCTGCCGTTGACGAGGAAGTCCGCCGCATGATGCAGGAGTGCTACGAAGAAGCGAAGGCGATCCTGCGCGACAATATGGATGTCATGGATGAAATTGCCGATTACCTGATCAAGGAAGAGACGATTACCGGCAAGCAGTTCATGAAGATCTACCGCAAGGCGAAGGGCCTTCCCGAGGAAGAGGAAAAGACGCCGGAGGAACGGCTCGCGGAGGATGTGAAGCAGGTGCGCGAAGCGGCACCGGACACGGAAGAACCGAACGCGCCGTCGCCGGCTGCGGCCGCGCAGGAGTCGTCAGAACCTGCCGCATTGTCATCGGAGAAGGCACCGGCGGAAACGCCCGCGCAGCCGGAAAGCCCTGCGCCGGCACAGGAAGAGCCCGCAACCCCGGGAAGCACCGCGCCTGTATCGGCAGAAAAGCCGCAGGGGCAGGACGCCGCGCAGGAGAATTCTTCTGCCCGCGGCAGATTCTCCGGTGTTTCCACAGACGATATTGACAGGAATTAAAATCCGGAAGTGTTTAACCACACGAGCTGCCGCATGGCGCGGGAATGTTCCCTGAGGGAGCAGTCCTGCGGTGCGGCAGTTTTTTACAAAAGGACGGCGGCCGCGCAGTGCGGCAAAAATGCCGCAGACCGGGAGCCGCAAGGCGCGGCTCGACCGCGGGAGAAAGAATGCAGCCGATGCCGCTGCACGGCAGCAGAAAGGTGATTTTTTATGCCGGATCTGTCCAGAAATTTCAAATTTGATGAAGAGCTTGAAAAGCTGCCGAAAAAACCGGGCGTCTATATCATGCGCGACCGCAGCGACGTTATTATCTATATCGGCAAGGCGAAGGTTCTGCATAACCGCGTGCGTTCGTACTTCCGCGCCAATATCGGCCGCGGCCCCGCGATCGACAACATGGTGAAGCAGATCGCGTACTTTGAATACATCGTAACCGACACGGAGCTGGAGGCGCTTGTTCTCGAGAACAACCTGATCAAGGAGCACCGCCCCAAGTACAACACGATGCTCGTGGACGACAAAACATACCCGTATATCAAAGTCACGGTGCAGGAACCGTATCCGAGGATTCTGTTTTCGCGGACCCGGAAAAAGGACAAGGCAAGATATTTCGGCCCGTTCTTTTCGGGAAACGCGGTGCGCGACACGATCGAGCTTTTGAACAGAATGTACGGCCTGCGCGACTGCTCAAGGACACTGCCCAAAGACGCGGGCAAGGAGCGGCCGTGCCTCAACTATTACATGAAGCGCTGCTCCGGCCCCTGTGTGAAGGGAGCAGGCGGTATTTCCGAAGAAGAATACCGCAAAGGCGTGGATCTTGCGCTTGCCTTTCTCTCCGGCAATTATGACCTTGTCCTCGACGACCTGAAAGCGCACATGGAGAAGGCTTCGGAGGAATTGAATTTCGAGGAGGCTGCGAAGTACCGGGATCTTTTAACTTCGGTACGGCAGATCGCGCAGAAGCAGAAAATGACCGAAGGAGTTGGCGAAGATAAAGACATCCTCGGAATCGCGATGGATTATGAGAATGCGGACGCGGATGCGGTCGTGCAGACGTTCTTTATCCGGGACGGACGGATGATCGGACGCGAGCATTTTTACATGAACCATGTCGGCGGCAAAACAAAAGCGCTCATTCTCTCCGAATTCATGAAACAGTTCTACGCGGGCACGCCTTACATTCCGAAGGTCATCATGCTGCCCGAGGAGATTGAAGACCTTGAAGTTATGGAAGAGTGGCTCTCGATGCGCAAGGAACAGAAGGTGCAGATCAGCGTGCCCAGAAAGGGACAGAAAGAGCGCCTTGTAGAGCTCGCGAATGAGAACGCGGCGATCGTTCTCGCAAAAGATACCGAAAGAATCCGGAGGGAAGAAGGCCGCACGATCGGCGCTGTGAAGGAGGTCGAGGGCTGGCTCGGGCTTTCCGGGGTCGAGCGCATGGAAAGCTATGATATTTCGAATATCAGCGGCTTCGCAAACGTGGGATCGATGGTCGTCTACGAGAAGGGAAAACCAAAGCGCAGCGATTACCGGAAATTCCGCATCAAAACAGTGGCGGGTCCGGATGACTACGCCTGCATGCACGAGGTGCTTTCGAGACGATTTTCGCACGGACTGCAGGAGCGCAAGGATCTCGCCGGTCAGGATATGGGCAGCGAATTCGGAAGCTTCAGCCGTTTCCCGGATCTGATTCTGATGGACGGCGGCAGGGGGCAGGTGAATGTCTGCCTGTCTGTTTTACAGGATCTGGGACTGCATATTCCGGTTGCCGGTATGGTCAAGGACGACAATCACAGAACGCGGGGCCTGTATTACAACAACGTGGAGATTCCGATCGATGTGCATTCCGAAGGCTTCAAGCTGATTACGAGAATCCAGGACGAAACGCACAGGTTCGCGATCGAGTACCACAGGTCTTTGCGGAGCAAAGCGCAGGTACATTCGAGGCTGGACGATATTCCGGGCATCGGGGAAGCCAGAAAGAAGGCCCTCATGCGCTCCTTCCGCTCGATTCAGGATATCATGGAGGCGGATGTGGAGACACTCGAGAAGATACCGGAAATTCCAAGGAGCGCGGCGCAGGCGGTGTATGACTATTTTCATGCGGCGGCGCGGACAAGAGTATGATAGTATAAAAATGACGGCGGGTCCGCAAACACGGCCCGCAGGGCGGCAGGAACAGGATACGGGGGAGGCAGCCATGGCAAGCGTGAAATTAGGGGAAGTCATCGAGAAGGAAAAACTCCGGAATCTGACACCGGAAATTGATATCTCCGGAATCAAGATCAAACAGCCGGACGTCAACCGGCCGGCTGTGCAGCTGACGGGGTATTTTGAGCATTTTGACGCGATCCGGATTCAGATCATCGGCTTCGTGGAACACTCCTATATGCAGAACATGCCGCTTGAAATGAAAGAGCGCATTTACAAAAAGATGCTTTCGATGGGCGAGCCCTGCGTGATCTTCTGCAGAGAGCTGACGCCGGATGAAATCTTTATCAAGTACGCGAGACTGAACAATGTGCCGATTCTTCAGACCAAGCAGTCGACTTCCGTTTTCATGGCGGAACTGATCCGCTGGCTGAATGTACGGCTCGCGCCGAGCATTTCGATCCACGGCGTTCTGGTCGATGTATACGGCGAAGGCGTCCTGATTACAGGCGAGAGCGGCATCGGCAAATCCGAGGCAGCTCTGGAACTGATCAAGCGCGGCCACCGTCTCGTTTCGGATGATGTGGTCGAAATCCGCAAGATCTCTGAAGAGACACTCGTAGGGTCTGCGCCCGACATCACACGGCACTTTATCGAGCTGCGCGGCATCGGCATTATTGATGTCAAGACGCTGTTCGGCGTATCCAGCGTCCGTGACAGCTCGAACATTGATCTTGTGATTCAGCTCGAAGAATGGGACAAAGACAAGGAATATGACCGACTCGGGCTCGAGGAGGAATATACGGAATATCTCGGAAACCGGGTTGTCTGCCACCGGCTTCCGGTGCGGCCCGGCAGAAATCTCGCGATTATTGTAGAAGCGGCCGCGGTGAATCACAGGCAGAAAATGATGGGCTACAACGCAGCGCAGGAACTTTACAACCGTGTCCAGCACGCGCTGCAGACCAAACGGGAAGACGATGACGATGAATGAATTACAGATACTCGCGCAGCAGCTGAAAGAGGTTCTTGGTGAAGAAAGCGTGCTGTGCCGGGAACCGATGCGGCGGCACTGCTCGTTTCAATGCGGCGGCCCGGCGGACCTTCTGGTCTATGTGTCCGAACTGGATGCGCTCCGGAAAGCAATCGCACTCTTACAGGCCGCAGGAGAACCTTTTTATATCCTCGGCAGAGGAACGAATCTGCTGGTCGCGGACAAGGGCTACAGAGGCTGCATCATCACGATGACACGGCGGGGCAGCCTTCCTCTGACGGACACGACGGCGCTTGCGGAAGCCGCGGATGAGGACGGCAGTGCTCCCCTTTATGCGGTGAGAACTGACGGCTGCAGGGTTATTGCGGGTGCCGGCGCTTCTCTTTCGGCAGCCGCGGGTGCAGCGTACAGAAACGGACTCGGCGGCCTTGCATTCGCGGCCGGCATTCCCGGTTCTGTCGGCGGCGGCCTTGTCATGAACGCGGGCGCTTACGGCGGCGAGATGAAGCAGGTCGTGGAGCAGGTGCAGATTCTTATGCCGGACGGAACGCTCAAGGCATTTTCAAAGGATGAGATGGAATTCGGGTACCGGACCAGCATCCTTAAAACGAACGGCGGGGTTGCGGCCTGCGCTGTTTTTTCGCTGCAGAAGGAAGACCCTGCGGAAATCGCGGCGCAGATGGCAGATTTCGCAAATCGCAGGAGAAGCAGGCAGCCGCTCGAATATCCAAGCGCCGGCAGTACGTTCAAACGGCCGGAAGGGTATTTTGCGGGGAAACTGATTTCGGACGCGGGACTTCGCGGATTTACAATCGGCGGCGCGCAGGTTTCCGATAAGCATGCAGGGTTTGTGATTAATAAAAACGGAGCGAGCGCGGCCGATGTACGCGCGGTCATAGAGGCTGTGCAGCAGAAGGTCATGGAGAGGGCCGGCGTACGCCTTGAGCGGGAAGTAATCTTTCTGGGAGATTTCTGATGAGATTTGTCGTTGTTACGGGAATGAGCGGCGGCGGAAAGGCCACTGCGATCAAGATGCTCGAAGACGAAGGGTATTACTGCGTGGACAATCTTCCGGTGCGGCTGATTGACAAGTTCATGGAACTGGTCTTCATGCCCGGAAGCGAGATCACAAAGGTTGTTCTGGGACTCGATGTGCGTTCGGACAAGCCCTTCCAGTATGTGGACGAGGTGCTGACGAAGCTGCGCCAGCAGGGATACAAGTATGAAATCCTGTTTATGGACGCGAGCGACGAAGTCCTGATCAAACGTTACAAAGAGTCGCGCAGAGCGCATCCGCTTGCGCCGGAAGGCCGTGTCGAGGACGGAATCCGTAAGGAGAGGGAAATCTTAAAGGACATCAAGTCCAAGTCGGATTATGTCATTGATACTTCGAGGCTTTTAACCAGAGAACTCAAGCAGGAGCTGATCAGGATTTTTCAGGAGAACAAGCACTATAATTCGCTGATGATTTCAGTGACATCGTTCGGCTTCAAGTACGGGATACCATCGGATGCTGATCTGGTTTTCGATGTGCGGTTTCTGCCGAATCCGTACTATATTGACGAACTCAAGCACCAGACCGGCAACGACAAGCCGGTGCAGGACTACGTGAAGTCTTTCCCGCAGACAAAGGAATTCATGGACAAGCTGGTCGATATGATCACGTTCCTGATTCCCAATTATGTGAAGGAAGGCAAGAACCAGCTGGTCATCGCGATCGGCTGCACGGGCGGAAGGCACAGAAGCGTAACGCTTGCGAACGAGCTGTATGAACGGCTGAAGGACAAAGGTGATTACGGAATCAAGCTTTACCACCGCGACATCTCGAACGGTTAATGCCATGTCTTTCTCAACAGAAGCCAAAACAGAACTGAACGCACATCTCCCCGCATCCCGCGCCGAAGCGCTGGCGGGAGCCGCGGCAATTCTGGGCTGTATCGGAAGCTATGATGCAGACCCGGACGGCAGGATACGTTTTCTTCTGCAGACAGACAATCCGCTGCCCATGATTCGGGTCTTTACATTAATTCAAAAAATAGATAATATTAATCTCGAATTTGTCACAGACGGACAACCGAGGGCCGCCGCTTCTCGTTTTTCGATGGAACAGGTGCTGCGGGAGGACAAAATCAGGGAATATGCGTTTGCTGCCGGACTCTGCGATGCGCAGGGGAATCCGCTTTCAGAGACGGGACGTGCGGCGGACGCTGTTTTGCGTTCCCGTAAATGCGTCCGCTCTTATATTGAAAATCTGTTTCTATGTGTCGGACAGGTAAGCGATCCGGAGAAGGAATATCATCTGGAATTTGCGTGCGGCCGGCCCGCGCAGGCGGAGCTTGTGCTGGATCTGCTGCAAACTTTTGGAATACAGGCAAAGAGCGCGCGGCGTAGAAGCCGCTTTGTCATTTATATGACAGAAGCCGGCAGTATCGCGGACACGCTGAATCTGATGGGAGCCAGCGTCTGTGCGATGAAGCTTGAGAATTCCAGAATCCTCAAGCAGGTGCGCGGCGATGTCAACCGCAAGGTGAACTGCGAGACCGCCAATATCCGGAAATCCGTTTCGGCCGCGCAGCGGCAGCTGGAGGATATCCGGTTTCTCATAGAAAAAGGCGCGCTTTCCGGACTCCCGGAACCGCTGCAGGAAATTGCACGGAAAAGGGCAGCCCATCCGGAAATTTCGCTGACGGAGCTTGGAGCGCTGCTGGAACCACCGGTCGGAAAATCCGGCGTCAACCACAGGCTGCGGAAATTGTCGGAAATTGCCGGGAAGATCAGGAGAGAAACACCGGCAGAGGAGTAGTCAGAAGGAGCCTGGCTCCGGGAGGACATATTATGACTAAAAAATCTATGATTATCGCGATCAAAGGAGGGCTCGAAGCCCGGCCGGTTGCCGAACTGGTGCAGGTTGCCAGCAAGTACAACAGCCGCGTGTATATCGAGCTGGGAACCAAGCGTGTAAACGCGAAAAGCATTATGGGTATGATGTCTCTGGAACTGGATAACGGAGATGAAATGACGGTTTCCGCGGACGGGAACGACGAGAATGAGGCGATCGGAGAGATCGAGGCATTTATCACAGGCAATCGCGGCCTGAAATAATTTTAAAAAGCCTCTTGCATTCAGCGCGTCAACGTATTAAAATGCAACTAATTTCATAAATCAAACCGACGAGAAAGAGTAGTAAGCAGCAGGCGAAATGACAGAGAGCGGCCGATGATGGAAACGCCGTATGGAACCGGATGCCGAATGGACTTTTGAGGGCAGCCCGAGGCAGCGGAAATCAGGAAGCTGCGGTAGGCGCTGACGGGAACCGAACCCGTGATCAATCCGGAGCGCATGATAGTGCGTGCAGAGTGGGCAGCTTAGCCAAACTGAGTGGTACCGCGTTAATTTACTTTGAAGAAGTATATTGGCGTCTCAGGAACAAACGTTCCTGAGACGCTTTTTTCATTGCAGCGGACGCGGCCGGTTCACCGGAACGCGGCGAGGGGAAAGGCCTTTCAGGGACAGGCGAAATGCATGTCGAAAGGAGAACATTATGAAAAACAACATGAGAAAGATCGTGACGGCAGTTCTGGCAGCAGGTATGAGCGCGGCGCTCTTTACAGGCTGCGGCTCTTCCGGAAATGCGGCGAAGCAGGACACCGCTTCTACCGAAGCCGGGGCAGCGGAGACGGTGCAGAACGAGGCGCCTGCATCCGAAGCCTCTTCGGAAAGCACAGGGGCATCTTCACAGGGAAACGGCGGTTCCTATAAGGTCGGTATCGTGCAGTTCATGGACCACGCTTCCTTAAACCAGATTACGGAGAGCGCGGAGGCGGAGCTTGATGCCAGAGCAGCAGAGCTCGGTGTAACATTTGATTATAAGGACTATTTCTTCAACGGACAGGGCGACGCGACCACACTGAACCAGATTGCGGCAGAGCTGAAATCCGACAAGGTGGACGCTGTCATCGCTATTGCGACACCGGCAGCGCAGATTGTGCAGTCTGCATTTGAGGGAACGGATACGCCGATCATTTTCTCGGCGGTTACAGATCCTGTCGGCGCCGGCCTTGCGGCTTCCATGGACGCGCCAGGAGCCAACATTACAGGCACTTCAGACGCACTCAACACAAACGCAATCATGAATCTGATCCTAGCGCAGAAACCGGAGGCTTCCAAAATCGGTCTCCTGTATTCCAAGAGCGAGGATGCTTCGAAGCAGGCAATCGAGGACGCAAAGAAGTTTCTGGACGAGAAGAAGATTGCCTATGTGAAAAAATCAGGCACAACCACCGAAGAAGTCAGCTCCGCGGCAGATGCGCTGATCGCGGAAGGGGTTGACGCCGTCTTCACTCCGACGGACAATACCATTATGAACGCCGAGCTGGCCATCTATGAAAAGTTCATCAAAGCCGGCATTCCGCACTACGCGGGAGCGGATTCCTTCGCGTTAAACGGCGCGTTCCTCGGCTTTGGCATCAATTACAAGGACCTTGGAAAAGCGACCGCAGACATGACCGCGGATATTCTGGCGGGCGGCGCGAAGCCGGCGTCGACGCCGGTGCAGACGTTTGACAACGGCATCGCGACAATCAATACAGATACAGCGGAAGCGCTCGGTATTGATCTTACAAAGACGGAAGCGGCGTTCAAGCCGTTCTGCTCCGGCATTGTGGAGACAAAAACCGCGAAGAGCTTCGACTGACGGATTGCTGCAGATTTTTCATATTACATAATGATGGCGCCCGCACCGGCGCATGAGAGCCGGTGCGCAGGCGCCTTCCACTGGTTTTACGGGGGGCGTGACGCATGGGATTTTTAACACCGGAAATTATACAGACGGCGCTTGAGGTAGGCCTGATCTACGCGCTGATTGCGCTGTCGCTGTTTATCAGCTTCAGCATTCTGAATATCTGCGACCTGTCAACCGACGGCTGCTATACACTGGGCTGCGCGGTCGGCGCGATTTGCACGATCGCGGGGCATCCGGTGCTGGGCATCTTCGCGGCAATGCTTGCGGGAGCGTGTTCCGGCTTTGTTACGGCATTTCTTCAGACCGTTCTCGGCGTTCCGAGCATTCTGGCCGGCATTATCGTGAATACAGGGCTCTATACGATCAACCTCATGGTCATGGGATTTTCCTCCAACCTTTCGATTTTCGGAACGGACACGGTTTTCTCTTTAATGGGATCTCTTTTCTCGTCGCCGTTCTGGATCACGTGGAACCGGCTCCTTCTGCTGCTTCTGATCGTGGCGGTCATTTGTGTTCTGCTGCATCTGTTTTTGCGGACAAGGCTCGGACTTTCGATCCGCGCGACCGGAGATTCTCTGCCGATGGTACGCGCATCTTCGATCAATCCCGCGTTTACAATTACGGTCGGTCTCTGCGTATCGAACTCGCTGACCGGGCTTGCGGGATCCCTGATCGCCCAGTACAACAAGATGAGTGACATAAATCTGGGGACCGGCATGGTGACGATCGCGCTCGCTTCGCTGATTATCGGTGAGACCTTGTTTGGCAGGGGAAAGATGTTTGTCCGCATTATCGGCGTCGTAGCGGGCGCTGTTTTGTACCGCTTTATCATGGCTGTTGCGCTTCGGCTGAATGTTCCGACCGAAGCGTTCAAGCTTGTTTCGGCAGTCATTGTCGCGGCCGCGATTGCCGCGCCCGCCGCGAAAAACATGATCCGCTTCCGGATGAAAGTCAGTGCCGCGAGAAAAAGACGGCGTGCCGAAGAGAAAGGGGGCAGTGGTTCGTGCTGAAGATTACAGAGATTTCCAAAACATTCAATCAGGGAACCATCAATGAGAAGCGTGCGCTGTGCAAAGTCAGTCTGACAATGCAGGACGGCGATTTCGCGACTATCGTCGGATCGAACGGTGCGGGCAAGTCGACGCTGTTCAACGCGATCGCAGGTACCTTTATTACAGATGAAGGTTCGATCATTCTGGATGGTAAAGACATTACGTTTGAAAAAGAGCACCGCCGCAGCCGTATGATCGGAAGACTCTTTCAGGACCCGCTCATGGGAACGGCGCCGCACATGTCGATCGAGGAGAACCTTTCGGTCGCGTATCTGCGGGCTTCCGCGGAGAAAACATCGTTTTTCGGTAAGATTGCGCAGGATTTCACCGGAATTACAGCGAAGGAGCGCAAGGTGTTCCGCGAAAAGCTGTCTCTTTTAAACATGGGACTTGAAGACCGGATGGAAAATCCGGTGGGACTTTTGT
Organism: uncultured Lachnospiraceae bacterium; assembly: GCA_900317555.1. Classification (GTDB taxonomy): domain Bacteria; phylum Bacillota; class Clostridia; order Lachnospirales; family Lachnospiraceae; genus CAG-791. Next base: position 104,808 of record ONHF01000001.1, read on the forward strand.
CCGGCGGACAAAGGCAGGCGCTGACACTTTTGATGGCGACCATCGTAACGCCGAGGCTCCTTCTTCTGGACGAGCATACGGCCGCACTGGATCCTGCAACGGCGGATAAAGTGCTGGATCTGACAAAGAGAGTTGTACAGGAGAAAAACATCACCTGCCTGATGATCACCCACAACATGAAACAGGCGCTGGAGCTTGGAAACCGGACGCTGATGATGGACAGCGGACGCATTATTCTGGACATTCAGGGCGAGGAACGAAAACACACAAGTGTTGAAGACCTTCTGGAGCTGTTCGCGAAAAACGCGGGCGCCGCGCTGGACAACGACAGAATCCTGCTTTCGAGTGAAAAGGCAGTTTAGAGCCGGCGGCCTGATGCTTCGCATGGGAACGGCGCAGAACTGCAAACGGGGGAGGACGCAGAGCCGCGAAGGAATGATCTGGATTTGCGAGGGAACATAAAAAAGGCTGTGAAGAACATCTGCTCTTCACAGCCTTTGTGTTATCTTGGGGCAGCTTCCGCACTGTGCGGAAGGAATACCCCGGAAAAGGGAGGATGCCAGGTACTTCCGCACCTGGCGTTATTATGAAAAAGTTAGGTTGTATTGCTTGTTGCTATGGTTAGAGTATAGATAATATAAATGTCGAAACGGTGGTGGACTCTTGAAAAATCATTTAATAAAATGTGAACATGTTATGAATAAGAACGGGCTATGTAAAATAATCTTTATAATAGAAGAGAAAACCGCGCCTTTCTGTGCGCGCGAGCTTGACGAAGCCGCCGCGGCGCTTTCAGAAGAAGGACTGGAAGTCCTCGTGATCCGCGCAGACGGACATGAGAAAGCAGCTGCGCGCGAGATTCCGTCCAATGCTTCTGCTCTATATCTCGCGGACAGTGCGGCGCTCTTCCAAATGCTGCGCTCCTCCGGGCTCCCTGCCGCCGGCTATCTGCATGCGGGAAGAAACGGGGAAAGCTTTAAAGGCGCAGCCTACCTTGTCGAAAGACCGCAGGATATCGACAGAGACTCGTATCAGAAAATTTACGAGAGGGCGGCAGGACTGCCCTGGACGATTGCGGAAACAGCCAGATGCCTGATCCGTGAAATGACAGTGGACGATGTGGAGAGTCTGTATCCTCTGTACGAGGATGAACAGGCACGCCGTTTTTTGAAGCCCTTATGTCCGGACCATGACAAGGAGCGGGAAATCGTAAAGGCATATATCGACAAGGTCTACGGCCTTTTCGGATACGGTATGTGGGTCGTTATCCGCAAGAGCGACGGGGCGCTGATCGGACGTGTCGGATTTGAGACCGGCAGGAAGAAGGAGGCGCCGCTCGGGTATCTTTTCCGGAAGGACTGCCGCCGGCAGGGATATGCTTTCGAAGTCTGTGATGCCGTAATGCGGTTTGCCCGGGAAGAACTGGGATTTACCGGAGAAGATGCAGCGCCGCTTCTTACGGCGTATGCCGAGGAGGAGAATACCACGTCGAGGAGATTGCTCTCTCGCCTTGGCTTTATGCAGGCTGCCGAGGGCGCTTGTGATGCCTCACCGCGGGCAGATGAGCGGACGCTATGTGCCTTACCACAGTCTGATGAGGGCGCCTTATTTGCTGCTTCGCGGGCAGATGAGCGGACGCCAAGTGCCTTACCACAGGCTGATGAGGGCGCCTTGTCCGTGGCGCCCGAGGCAGCCTGTGGTAAGGCATCGGTGGCACCCGCGGCAGCCTGTGGTAAGGCATCGGTGGCACCCGCGGCAGCCTGTGGTAAGGCATCCGTGCCCCCTGCAGTACCTGCCGGAACCCTGCGCTATGTTTACAGACCGGCAGGCAGAGGAGTACAATAACAGAAAATTCTCAAAGGAAGCAACGCAAATGATCAACCAGCATTACCTTTCCATGCTAGAACATAAATCCGTGATCCGCGAGCTTGCCGAATACGCCGGCCGCCGCGGGAAAGAGATCGGATATGAGAACGTGTTTGACTTCAGCCTCGGAAATCCGTCGGTGCCCGCGCCCGAAAGCTTTAAGAATGCAGCCGTGAACCTGCTGGAAACAATGGAACCGCTTGCACTGCACGGGTATACACCGAGCGCCGGCAGCCCGTATGTCAAGGAAAAGGTCGCGGCGTCGCTTAAAAGGCGCTTCGGCATCGCATATAAGCCGGAACATATCTTTCCAACCTCCGGCTGTGCGGCTGCACTTGCGCACGCGCTCCGCGCTGTAACGGAGCCCGGCGAGGACGTTCTGGTATTTGCTCCGTTTTTCCCGGAGTATGTGCCCTATATCTGTGACACAGGTGCAAATATCCGCATCGTGCCGCCGGATCTTCCGGATTTTCAGATCAATTTTGAGGCACTGGAAGAAATGCTGGCGCCCGAAACCGGTGCGGTTTTGATCAATACGCCGAACAATCCTTCCGGCGCGGTCTATACAGAGGAGACGCTGCAAAGGCTCGGCGATGTTTTACGGGAGTATTCGAAGAGATTCGGTCATACGATTTTCCTGATTTCGGATGAGCCGTACCGGGAGATTTGTTTTGACGGAAAGAAATGTCCGTATCCGGCGGCTTATTACGACAACACGCTGACCTGCTATTCCTTCTCGAAATCACTCTCCATTCCGGGTGAGCGTATCGGGTATGTCGCGGTGAACCCTGCCTGCGAGCAGTCGGACAAAATGGATCTTATTTTTGCGCAGATTTCGCGCGGCATCGGGCATAATTGCCCTGCGTCCCTGATTCAGCTGGCGATAGCGCGGACACTGGATGATACAGCAGATCTTTCGGTTTACGAAACCAACATGAATCTGCTCTATGACACGTTCCGGGATCTCGGCTTTTCCGTCCCCCGTCCGGGTGGAACTTTTTACATCATGCCGAAGGCGCCGGAGGTCTCCGCCGAGGCATTCTGCCGGAAAGCCCTGAAATACGATCTTGTATTCGTCCCCTGCGAAGGGTTCCACGCGCCGGGGTACTTCCGGGTCGCGTACTGCATTGATACGGAAAAAGTCGAACGCTCGCTCCCTGTCATCAGAAAATTTGTTCGGGAAGAGTATGGAACACCGGGCAGCCGCAGCTGACCCTGCAAAACAACACCAACGGAGGTCTATATGATAGAAATTTTAAAGGCGGCGCTTTTCGGCGTTGTTGAAGGCATTACCGAGTGGCTCCCGGTCAGCAGCACAGGCCATATGATTCTTTTAAATGAATTCGTGAAGCTGGATGTATCGACGGATTTCTGGAACATGTTCCTTGTCGTCATTCAGTTCGGAGCGATTCTCGCAGTCATCCTGCTGTACTGGAAGACGATCTGGCCGCTCGGCCTGTACAAGCATCGCAGGAGAACACGCATAATATGGAAGAAAGACACGCTGATGCTCTGGGCGAAGACCATCGTTGCCTGTATTCCTGCCGGCATCGTGGGCGTTCTCTTTGACGACTGGCTGGATGAACATTTCTACAACTGGCTGGTTGTTTCGATTATGCTGATTCTGGTCGGCGCAGCTTTTCTTGTCGTGGAAACCGTTTATAAGGACCGGAAGCCCAGAGTTACGGATCTCAGGGATATCAGCTTTAAGGAAGCGGTTATCATCGGTATGTTTCAGCTGGCGGCGGCTGTTTTTCCCGGAACGTCCAGATCCGGATCAACAATTATCGGCGGCCTTCTGATCGGCGTATCCCGCACCGTAGCCGCGCAGTTTACGTTCATTCTCGCAATTCCCGTCATGGCCGGTGCAAGCCTTCTGAAGATGGTCAAGTACGGCTTCCACTTTACGGGGATGGAAACCGCGATCCTTCTAACCGGAATGATCGTGGCCTTTGCCGTTTCGGTCGCCATTATCCGTTTTCTGATGGGCTTCATCAGGAAGCATGACTTCAAAGTTTTCGGCTGGTACCGGATCGTTCTCGGAGCGCTGGTGATCGCGTATTTTGCCCTGTTTGCAAGAGCGTAAAACAGACGGCCTGACAGGGGCTATATCCATAAATTTGTGCGACGCTGACGCCGGAAATATCAATTGGGAAAAATATACAAAAAAACGACTTTATTTTCAGTAAACTTTATTGACATCAAATTTGTATTGTGCTAAATTGATAGTTAGCTGAAATATGATACGCCGTTCCATTACAGCAGCGCGATGGAAAACCTGCGGCGGTCAGGAGGAGACGTCTGTAACGATGAGTGAAGGAAAAAAGCCCGTAGCAACCGTGAAGGCCAGTTTCAAGAAGGAGACAGTTCCCGCAGCTGCCGCTCTGGGGACCAAGACAGCAGAAGTGAAGAAGCCTGAAGCAAGTAAAGCTGTATCGGCGAAGAAGCCGGCGGCAGGAAATGATAAGAAAGAGGTAACAAAAGTGGAAGAGAAGAAGACTGTTGCAAAGAAGCCCGCAGCCAGGAAGCCTGCAGTGAAGAAGGAAGCTTCCGCAGCCAAGAAGCCCGCTGCAGAGAAGAAAGCTCCCGCAGTAAAGAAGCCTGCTGAAGTTGAGGCAAATGTAGTTCTTCAGTTCAACGGCAATGATTACACAAAGGAAAGACTGCTGCAGTCCGCAAAGGATGTATGGCAGTTCGATCAGGGCAGGGATCTCGCAGATCTGAAGAAGGTTGAGATCTTCGTAAAGCCGGAAGAGGGCAAGGCATATGTACTCGCGAACGGCGAGGAGTCTTACAGCTTCAACATCTGATGACGGACGGTCTGCCGGCCGGATGCAGGTGCTGCCTGACAATGGAATACAGATACGGTCTGCCGCGGAGGAGAAATTCTCTGCGGCAGATTTTTTTATCGTCCGCCGGCAGCGCGTTTACCGGACACAGTTCTCAAATTATTTACAATTGGCACATTGACATCCTTTTATAGCGGTGCTATCTTATGAGCATAGATGTTAGCACTCAAACGAGATGAGTGCTAACAATAAAGATAAGGAGGAACGAATGGATCTGCCGGAAAGAAAAATGAAGATTCTGCAGGCCATCATCCGAAATTATCTTGAAACCGGCGAACCGGTCGGCAGCAGAACGATCTCGAAATATACGGATCTGAACCTGAGTTCCGCTACAATCCGCAATGAAATGTCAGATCTGGAAGAGATGGGGCTGATCAAACAGCCGCACACTTCCGCGGGACGGGTTCCAACCGACGCCGGGTACCGGATCTACGTTGATGAGATGCTGCGGTCGCAGCGGCAGGAAGTCACGGACATGAAGAAGGTTCTTGTGGAGAAGCAGGACAGGCTGGAGTCCCTTCTGCAGCAGGTTGCGAAGCTTCTCGCCGCGAACACCAACTATGCTTCGATGATTTCAGCGCCGGCCATTCAGCGCAACAAGATCAAATTCATACAGCTTTCTCAGATTGACCCGCAGAATATTCTTGCGGTTATTGTGATCGAGGGAAACCTGATCCGGAACACGATGATTCATGTGGATGAGAGGCTGGATTCCAGGGAAATGCTGCGGCTGAACATGCTGCTGAACAGCGCGCTTTGCGGGCTGGCGGTTGACGAGATCAATCTCGGGCTGATTACGGAGATCAAGCAGCAGGCGGGCGAGCGCAGAGAGATTGTGGAGCATGTCATCGACGCGGCGGCACAGGCAATCACGACGGACGACAAGCCGAAGATCTATACGAGCGGCGCGAAGAATATTTTCCGCTATCCCGAACTTTCAGGAGATACGGAGAAGGCCAGCCGGTTTATCAGTGACTTTGAAGAGAAGAAGACGCTCGGCAGTATCGTGCAGGAAAGTCTTTCAGACAAGTCACAGACAGGCATTCAGGTATATATCGGAAACGAAATGCCGATGGAGGGCATGCAGGACTGCAGTGTGGTGACAGCCACATACGATCTGGGCAAAGGAATGAAGGGGACGGTCGGCGTGATCGGACCCAAACGGATGGACTATGACAGAGTCATTGATGTGCTGAAACAGATTATGTCTCAGCTGGATGATCTGTATAAGAAATAATCGGAGGATATGATGGCAGAAGAGAAGATGAATCAAAACGGCGCGGCAGGTGAGGCCTGCACGGATACCGGTCAGCCGGAAACGTCTGCGGCTGCCGGACAGGAAGCGGAGAAGGCCGCGGAAGAGAAGAAAGACACTATGAAAGATCCTTCCGGTGCGGAGAAAGCCGGAGACAAGAAGGAAACCGAAGACAGCGTGAAAGATGCTTCGAAAGAGGAAGCGGCAGCTGCGAAGGATTCCGGCCGTGGCTTTTTCGGGAAGAAGAGCTCGAAGGAAAAAGCACTGCAGGAGCAGATCGATGGCCTGAACGATAAAGTGAAGCGGCAGATGGCCGAGTTCGACAATTACAGAAAGAGAACCGAGAAGGAGAAGCAGCAGCAGTTTTCTCTCGGCGAACGGGATGTCATTGAAAAGCTTCTTCCTGTTGTGGACAACTTTGAACGGGCATTCGCGACGGTCGAAAAGGACGATGAGGAAGACGCGTTCGTCAAGGGCATGCGTATGGTCTATAAACAGCTGACCAAACAGCTTGAAGATCTGGGCGTTAAACCGATTGAAGCGCAGGGCAAGCCCTTTGATCCAGAGTTTCACAACGCGGTCATGCAGGCTGAGAGCGATGAGCTTGCATCCGGCACGGTAGCGCAGGAACTGCAGAAAGGTTACATGTTTCACGACATGGTCATTCGCCACAGCATGGTGAGTGTCGTTAAATAATAGATTCGTAAATTACGGAAGGTACCCTCTGGGTACGGAAACGGAGCAGATATGGGAAAGATTATTGGTATTGATCTTGGTACGACAAACAGCTGCGTAGCGGTTATGGAAGGCGGCAAGCCTACTGTTATCGCAAACAAGGAAGGCGCGAGAACCACTCCTTCGATCGTGGCATTCACAAAGAACGGAGACCGTCTGGTCGGCGAGCCTGCAAAGCGCCAGGCTGTTACTAACGCGGACAACACGGTTTCTTCCATTAAAAGAGATATGGGTACGGATCACGGCCGTACACTGAACGGCAAGTATTACTCGCCGCAGCAGATTTCCGCGATGATTCTGCAGAAGCTGAAAGCGGATGCCGAGGACTATCTTGGCGAGAAGGTTTCCGAGGCTGTCATTACCGTTCCGGCGTACTTCAATGACGCGCAGCGTCAGGCAACCAAGGATGCAGGCAAGATCGCCGGCCTTGATGTAAAGCGTATTATCAACGAGCCTACGGCAGCAGCGCTTGCCTATGGTCTGGATAACGATAAAGAACAGAAGATCATGGTTTACGACCTTGGCGGCGGTACATTCGATGTTTCGATCATCGATATCGGCGACGGTGTCATCGAAGTCCTTGCTACCAACGGTGATACGCACCTGGGCGGTGATGATTTCGATAACAGAATCATGCAGTGGATGGTCAGCGAGTTCAAAGCCCAGGAAGGCGTTGATATTTCCGGCGACAAGATGGCGATGCAGCGTGTAAAGGAAGCTGCCGAGAAGGCAAAGAAGGAGCTTTCCGCATCCACGACAACGAACATCAACCTGCCTTATATTACAGCGGATGCGACCGGCCCGAAGCATATGAATCTGGATCTTACCAGAGCGAAATTCGAAGAGCTGATCAGCGATCTCGTTGAGAGAACCGCTGTTCCCGTACAGAACGCGATGAGAGACGCAGGACTGACCAATGCCGATATCGGAAAAGTGCTTCTGGTCGGCGGCTCAACACGTGTTCCGATTGTACAGGAAAAGGTTAAACAGCTGACAGGCAAGGAACCTTCCAAGACCCTGAACCCTGATGAGTGCGTTGCAATCGGCGCTGCTATTCAGGGCGGCAAGCTCAACGGCGATTCCGGCGCGGGCGATGTCCTTCTGCTGGATGTAACACCGCTTACGCTTTCGATTGAGACCATGGGAGGCATCGCAACCCACCTGATCGAGAGAAACACGACGATCCCTACGAGAAAGAGCCAGATCTTCTCGACTGCCGCGGATAACCAGACGGCCGTAGACATCAATGTCCTGCAGGGCGAGCGTCAGTTCGCGAAGGACAACAAGTCTCTCGGCCAGTTCCGTCTGGACGGCATCCCGCCGGCGATGAGAGGCGTTCCGCAGATCGAGGTTACCTTCGATATCGACGCGAACGGTATTGTAACTGTTTCCGCGAAGGATCTCGGAACCGGCAAGGAACAGCACATCACGATCACAGGCGGCACAAAGATGTCCGATGATGAGATCAATAAGGCTGTCAAGGATGCCGCGGAATATGAGGCACAGGACAAGAAGCGCAAGGAAGCCATTGATGCCAGAAACGACGCGGACTCCGCATCGTTCCAGGTCGAGAAGGCACTGAAGGAAGCCGGCGACAAGATTCCGGAAGCTTCGAAGTCTTCGGTTGAGGCAGACCTGAAGGAACTGAAGGACGTTCTTGACAGAACAAAGGATCAGACGGATATCAGTGACGCGGATGTCGATGCGCTCAAGGCGGGCAGAGAGAAGCTGATGAATGATTCCCAGCAGCTCTTCGCGCAGCTTTACAATCAGAACAATCAGGGACAGGCCGGACCGAATCCGGGCGCTGGCCCGCAGGCAGGTCCGCAGGCCGGCCCTCAGGGCGGCCAGTCCGGCAGCGGCAAGAATGACGACGTTGTCGACGGCGATTACAGAGAGGTATAATCAATCCGTAACTTGGCATTGACCAAACCCCTGCTCACATGTAAAATTGGGCATGCCGGCGGCAGCAGCACATGAGATATGAAGTTATGCCCAGGGCGCGTATGTGCCCTGGGTTTCTTTTGATACAGAGCAGATGTTAAGCGCGGCGGCAGTACACAGGAAGATCGGACGAGACTATGGCAGAACAGAAACGAGACTATTATGAAGTCCTCGGCGTAGGACGTGACGCCTCGGAAGAGGAAATCAAGAAGGCATACCGGCAGCTCGCGAAGAAGTATCATCCGGATGTGAATCCCGGTAACAAAGAGGCGGAGCAGAAGTTCAAGGAAGCTTCGGAAGCCTACGCCGTGCTGGGAGATAAAGAGAAGAGGAAGCAATACGATCAGTTCGGACATTCCGCGTTTGATGGAACCGGCGGCTTCGGCGCAGGCGGTTTTGACTTCAGCGGCGCTGATTTTGGCGATATGTTCGGCGATATCTTCGGAGATATTTTCGGAGGCAGAACAAGAAGCGGCGCGGGCGGCGGCCCGATGAAGGGCTCCAATATCCGTACGAGTGTGCGGATTACGTTCGCGGAAGCTGTTTTCGGCGTAGAGAAAGATATTACACTGAACCTGAAAGATCCCTGCCCCACCTGTAAAGGCACGGGCGCGAAGCCGGGAACGGCTCCGAAAATGTGCCCGAGATGCCAGGGCAAAGGTCAGGTGATTTATACACAGCAATCCTTCTTCGGGACGGTCCGCAATGTGCAGACCTGCCCGCAGTGCCAGGGCAGCGGTAAAATTATTGAAGATAAGTGCACAACCTGCGGCGGCAGCGGATACACGACAAGCCGCAAGACTATCCGCGTGTCGATCCCGGCCGGTATTGACAACGGCCAGAGCGTGCGCATCCGCGAGAAGGGCGAGCCGGGCATCAACGGCGGCCCCAGAGGCGATCTTCTGGTAGAGGTGATCGTCGAGCAGGACAGGGAATTCTATCGTCAGGACTACGATATCTATTCCACAGTTAAGATTTCCTACGCGCTCGCTGCACTGGGCGGTTCCATTATGATCAATACGGTGGACGGTAAGGTTGTCTATGATATCAAGCCCGGCACACAGACCGATACGCGTGTGCGCCTAAGAGGGAAGGGTGTCCCTACGCTGCAAAACAAAAACGTCCGCGGTGATCACTACGTAACGCTGGTTGTCGAGACGCCGGTCAAGCTTTCCAAAGAGGCGAAGGAACTTCTGCGGCAGTTCGACGCGCTGACAGGAGATTCTCTCGGCGAGGCGGACCGCGAGGCCATGGCCCAGCAGGAGAGCGAGAAGGAAAAAGAAAAGGAAACGAAAGGCCGCAAGGGCAAGAAGTGGTTCGGCAAGTAATACCGCCCGGGCAGGCTTTTACATGCGCGTCTTTACCGGGCGCGGCACATGGAAGGAGGTTCCCGCATGCGCTGGATGCGATTTCGAATCCGCACAACGACAGCTGCGGAAGATATTCTTGTAAGCTCGATGGAAGACGTAGGCTTGTACGGGGCGCAGATCGAGGATCATGTGCCGCTTACGGCCGCCGAAAAAGAGCAGATGTTCGTTGACATCCTGCCGGAAGGACCGGCAGACGACGGAAGAGCGGTCCTGAGCTTCTATCTGCAGGAAGATGAAGACGGAAATCTTGTGATCGAGCACGGTGAAGCGGACAACAGCGCGGTATATTCCGGAGGATCCCTGCAGAGCATACAGCCGGGTCCGGAACAGGAGCATGTGACGCCGCAGGAAATGAAACGCAGGATCGAGGACAAGATCAAAGAGCTCCGGCAGTACTGTGATGATCTGGGCGATGGAACCGTTCTTGTCGAAGAAACGCAGGACACGGACTGGGCGAACAGCTGGAAACAGTATTTTCATCAGTTCTGGATCGACGATATTCTTGTTTTGCCGTCCTGGGAGGAGCCTGCGGTGGCGGAAATCAAACCGGCGCTGGTCTTTCATATTGATCCGGGTACCGCGTTCGGCACAGGCGCGCACGAGACGACGCAGCTGTGCATCCGCGCGATCAGGAAGCACCTGACGGACAGAACACGGATTCTGGATGTCGGTACAGGCAGCGGGATCCTTGCGATTCTCGCTCTGATGCTTGGCGCGGAGCGCGCGGTCGGAACGGATCTGGACCCCTGCGCGGAGCCTGCGATCCGGGAAAACATCACCGTCAACAAAGTTCCCGCGGAAAAATTTCATTTTATTCTGGGCAATCTTGTAAACGATCCGAAAGTGCAGGAAGAGGTCGGAGAGCAGTGCTATGATATTGTCGCCGCCAACATTCTTCCGGACGTGCTTGTCCCTTTGACGCCTGCGGCGGTCAAAGCGCTGAAGCCCGGCGGATACTACATTACCAGCGGCATTGTAGACGGCAGGGAGCAGGAAGTTTCGTGCGCGATGGAGAAGGCAGGCCTTACGGATATTACAGTAACCAATCAGGGAGAGTGGCACTGTGTGACGGGCAGGAAGCCGGCGGCGGAGATTTAACTCCGGCCACGGCTTTCGTTAATCAGGAGTAAAACATGCTGCATCTGTTTGCGGATCCTGCAGATATGCAGGACGGGCTGCTGACAATTACAGGCAGCGAAGTGAATCATATCAGGAATGTCCTCCGTATGAAGCCGGGAGACGAGCTGGACGTCAGCAACGGAACGGATGCGAAGGAATACCGCTATGGCATTGAAATGATGGACGCGGAGAAAATTGTCTGCCGCCTTCGTTTTGTAAAGGACAGCGACGTCGAACTGCCGGTGAAGGTGTACCTGTTTCAGGGAATCCCGAAATCGGACAAGATGGATCTGATTGTTCAGAAGTGTGTGGAGCTTGGCGTCTTTTCGGTTATTCCGGTCTCTATGGAGCGGTGCGTCGCGAAAATTGAACCTGCGAAAGCACAGAAGAAGATGCAGCGCTGGCAGAAAATCGCGGAAGCGGCTGCTATGCAGTCAAAGCGGCGTGTGATTCCGAAAGTCGCCCCGCCGATGACCATGAAGGAAGCCGTGGCGTTCGCGCGTGATAACACCGATGTCCGGATTCTGCCCTACGAACTGATGAAAGAGGACGGCAGTACGAAAGCGCTGTTGGAGAGTATCCGTCCCGGCAGCAGTGTGTCGGTTTTCATCGGCCCCGAAGGCGGCTTTACGACGGAAGAGGTTGCAGAAGCGAAAGAAGCCGGTATTCTTCCGGTGTCACTGGGAAGACGGATTCTGCGGACCGAAACCGCGGGCATGACCGTGCTGTCGTGGCTGATTTATATCTTGGAAATTTCCTGAAAGAGGGAGCGAATGGAAAAGGAAGTCTATCTGGACAATTCCGCGACGACGAAATGTTTTCCGGAAGCCGCGGAGCTGATGAACCGGATTTATCTCACGGATTACGGCAATCCGTCCAGCATGCATCATAAAGGCGTTGTGGCGGAAAACTATATCCGCGGCGCAAAGCAGACGTTTGCGGATATTTTAAAGTGCAGTCCGCGGAATATTTATTTTACCTCGTGCGGAACCGAGTCCGACAATCTTGCGCTCATTGGCGCGGCAAGAGCAAATCACCGGGCGGGGAAACATCTGATTACAACAAAGATCGAACATCCGGCGATTCTGGAAACCATGAAATTCCTGCAGTCGGAAGGCTATGAAGTTACTTATCTGGATGTGGACGAGAACGGAAGGGTCGATCCCGCGGCAGTGTACGACGCGGTCAGGGATGATACGATTCTGGTCTCCGTTATGCATACGAATAATGAAATCGGCGCACTGGAGCCTGTCGCGCAGATCGGCGAAGCCGTAAAACGAAAGAATCCGGGAACGCTGTTTCATGTTGACGCGGTGCAGGGATTCGGAAAAGCGCTGATTCATCCGAAGAAAATGCACATCGATCTCCTGTCCGCGAGCGGGCACAAGATTCACTCGCCTAAAGGTGTCGGACTTTTGTATATCGGGGACGGCGTTAAAATCCAGAATATCATCTACGGCGGCGGCCAGCAGAACGGCATGCGCAGCGGAACCGAAAATGTCGCGGGCATTGCAGCTATGGCGCTTTCGGCGAAGAAGCTGTATGATCAGCTGGATGAAGACCGGGAGAGGCTGTATTCGCTCAAGCAGTTTTTTATTGAGAAAGTCACGAAACTGGACGGCGTTCACGTGAACGGCCTGCAGGGAACGGACAGCGCACCGCATGTGATCAGCCTTTCATTTGAAGGCGTGCGCGCGGAGGTGCTTCTGCACGCGCTGGAGGAAAAAGGCATCTATGTTTCGGCGGGCAGCGCCTGCGCGTCGAACCATCCGCATATTTCGGATACACTGCTGGCAATTCATACGAAAGAGGAACTGCTGGACAGTACGCTGCGTTTCAGTACGTCTGTTTTGACGACAAAGGAAGAGCTGCAGTACACGTCAGATGCGCTGCAGGAACTGATTCCGTTCCTGCGAAAATATACAAGACAGTGACCGGAGAACCGTTTTTACATAAAGATCGTCCGCGAAACCGGACAGGAGACAGTACATGCGATATCATGCATTCTTAATTAAATACGCGGAGATCGGAATTAAAGGCAAAAACCGTTATCTCTTTGAGGAAAAGCTCTGTGACCAGATCAAGCTCGCGCTCAAGCGCTGCGAGGGGAAATTCCGCGTTGCGAGAACATCCGGGCGTGTTTTCGTCTACTGCGACGAGGAGTACGATTACGACGAGGTCGTCGAGAGTCTGCAGCTTGTTTTCGGCATTGTCGGCATCTGCCCCGTCCGCATCATGGATGTTGTGCCGCCTGCGGAGCTTAAAAGCGCAGCAGCGGCGTTTTTCGGTGAAGAGTATAAGGACCGGCATCTTTCGTTCAAGATTCATACAAGAAGACTTGTCAAGAACTATCCGATTGATTCGATGGAATGCAACGCGGAGCTGGGCGAAGCGATTCTGACCGCATATCCCGAGACACACGTCGATGTGCATAATCCCGAGGTTATGCTGTATGTGGAAATCCGCGAGAGAATTTATATGTACTCGCACATCATTCCGGGACCGGGCGGGCTTCCGATCGGAAGCAGCGGAAAGGCGATGCTGCTCTTATCCGGCGGCATTGATTCTCCGGTCGCCGGCTGGATGGTCGCGAAACGGGGGATGAAGCTCGACGCCACATATTTCAACGCGCCGCCGTATACAAGCGAGCGGGCGCTGCAAAAGGTCATTGATCTCGCGTCGATCGTTTCAAGATATACCGGACCCATTTATCTGCATAATATTAACTTTACGGAGATTCAGCTGTATATTTATGAAAAGTGTCCGCACGACGAGCTGACCATTATCATGCGCAGATACATGATGCGCATCGCGGAAATGATTGCGAAGCGGACCTCCTGCGAAGCACTGATCACCGGAGAGAGCATCGGACAGGTTGCTTCCCAGACGACGAGGTCGCTCGCGGTTACGAACGAAGTCTGCACGCTGCCTGTTTTCCGCCCTCTGATCGCGTTCGATAAGGAAGACATCATTACAATTTCGAAAAAGATCGGCACGTTTGACACTTCGATACTGCCGTATGAGGACTGCTGCACGATTTTTGTGGCAAAACATCCCGTAACCAAGCCGACAGCCGAAGTCATCCGGCGTCATGAGCAGAACCTGAACGAGAAGATTGACGAGATGGTACAAAGAGCTCTGGATACCGATGAAATTCTGGTGGTGGACAGAGGTCATGTGCGCAGACTCAAGGCAAGAGAAGACATGCTGCAGGAAGGACAATAAGAAAAAGCGGGCGTCCCGGTGACCCGGAGCGCCCGCTTAACTTCTGAAAATCAGTAATCTGTGATCTGCTATCCGATGATATACGGCTTCAATGTATCCAGAATCTGATCGATGTTCTCCTCGGCATGGATGTTCAGGTCGATAGGCTTGGACAGATCGAGCGAGAAGATACCCATGATGGACTTCGCGTCGATGACATATCTTCCGGAAACAAGATCGAAATCATAATCGAATTTCGTAATGTCATTGACGAATGCCTTCACTTTATCAATTGAGTTCAAAGAAATCTTTACGGTTTTCATAACAACGCTGCCCTCCTGACCAAAACCTTCCACAGGAACCCCTGTACTTGCTCTTATACTACGTTTTCGCGGTTCAAAAGTCAATGAGGCGCAGATGCAAAAACAAGAACCTTCAGGAGAAAATTTTTGTGAAAAAAGCCGCTGTTCATAATCTCGGATGCAAAGTAAACAGCTATGAGCTTGACGTTATGACGCAGAAGCTTAAGGAAGACGGATACGAAATTGTTCCGTTCGATGAAAAGGCGGACGTCTATGTCATCAACACCTGTACCGTAACCAATATCGCGGACAGAAAGTCAAGGCAGATGCTGCACAGGGCAAAAGCCCTCAATAAGGACGCGGTTGTCGTCGCCGTCGGCTGCTATGTGGAAACCGATGAAGCCGGCGTCGAACAGGATCCGGCGATTGATCTGGCAATCGGAAATAACAGAAAAGGCGAGATCGCGCAGATTCTGGAAGCGTATTTGAAGAGCCGGGGAGAAGGAAATCCTGCGGAAAAGACCCTTGGAGGCGCGACGCTCGAAGATATTTCAAAGACGCCCTTGTTCGAAGACATGCAGCTGCGCACACCCGGCCGTACCCGTGCGGACATCAAGATTCAGGACGGCTGCAATCAGTTCTGCTCCTATTGCATTATTCCGTACGCGCGGGGGCGCATCCGCTCCAGAGATCCTCTCGAAATTCAGGAGGAGATTACGGCGCTCGCACAGGAAGGCGTGAAGGAAGTCGTGCTGACCGGTATTCATATCGGTTCCTATGGCAAGGAGAAGGGACTTTCGCCGGACAAAGAGCTCTTATCGCTTCTTACCAGAATCCAGATGATCCGGGGAATTGAAAGAATCCGCCTGGGATCGCTGGAACCCCGGATCATGACCGAGAACTTTGTACGCGGGATCAGCGGGCTCTCCAAGCTCTGTCCGCACTTTCACCTTTCACTACAGAGCGGATGCGACAGGACACTGCACCGCATGAACCGGCATTATACGGCGAAGGAATATTATGACAGTGTTGTTTTGCTGCGGAAATACTTCGACCGGCCGGCGATTACCACCGATGTGATCGTGGGCTTCCCCGGAGAAACGGAAGATGAATTTGAGGAGAGCCGCGCGTTCTGCGAAAAGGTCGGCTTTTATGAGATTCATGTATTCAAGTATTCTGTACGCCACGGAACGGTAGCCGCGGGACTTCCGGATCAGAAGACAAACGCGCAGAAGGCTGCCCGCTCGGATGTACTGCTTGCTCTGACAAAAGAGCAGGCCGAAAGATACCGCGCAGGCTTCATCGGACAGGAGGAAGAGCTGCTTCTTGAGGAAGAAGTCACGTTAAACGGCGAGCATTTCTGCAAAGGGCATACGAAGCGGTATGTAGAGGGAATTCTCACCGCGGAAGCCGCGGAACGCGTGGCAGGAGACGCAGGCCTGCAAAGCCCCTGTGGAATGCTCGTGAAGGGGACGCTGCTCCGCGAAGCAGAAGGCACGGCGTGCCTGCGGATGGACCCCGGAAGCGCAAAAGCATTGAAGAGTGACCCTAAATAAGGTAAGATTGTCGGAAAGGAGTATTGCAGTATGAGAAAATACAGCGAAGAAGACCTTGGACATACACAGTATTTCAGAGTAAAGCCGGATGAAGACACCGCGACGAAGAAGGTGCTCGCCGTAGTTTACGAGGCGCTTTCCGAGAAAGGCTATGATCCGGTTAATCAGATCGTCGGCTATATCATGTCCGGCGATCCGACATATATTACAAACTACAAGGGAGCCAGAAGCCTGATCATGAAGGTGGAAAGAGACGAGCTTGTAGAAGAGATCCTGGAGGCATATATCAGGAATAATCACTGGAACGATGCCCGGTAAGGAGCATGCCATGAGAGTGATGGGCCTTGATTATGGCTCCAAAACAGTAGGAGTCGCGCTGAGTGATGCGCTGCTTATGACTGCGCAGCCCAAAGAGACGATCTGGCGGGACCGCGAGGGTAAAATCCGTAAGACGCTGGTTCGGATCGAGGAGCTGATTGATGAATACGACGTCGGGCTGATTGTACTCGGCCTTCCTCTGAATATGAACGATACAGTCGGAGAGAGGGCAGAGGCGGCACTGGCATTCAAGGACAGGCTGGAGAGAAGAACGTCTGTCCCGGTTGTCATGTCCGATGAACGCCTGACGACGGTTGAGGCGGACGAAATGCTGGATCAGATGGGCATTCCGCCGCATTCGCGCAAGCAGTATATGGATCAGGTTGCAGCCAGTGTGATTCTGCAGGAGTATATGGAGAACCATAAGAAAGAACTGGAAGACATTGACAGAGACTACAAATCAAGAGAAAACGACAAATCAAGAGAAAACAAAGAGTAAGACAGTAAAGAGCAGGACGACAAGAAGCAGGAGCGCAGCTAAATCTGCGAAATCAAAACTGAAGATCATTCCTCTCGGCGGCCTTGAGCTGATCGGCATGAATATCACCGCGTTCGAATACGAGGACAGCATCATCGTCGTGGACTGCGGCATGGCCTTTCCGGAAGATGACATGTTCGGCATTGACAGCGTTATTCCGGATGTCACGTATCTCGAGGACAATCTGGACAAAGTCAAGGGCTTTGTCATTACGCACGGCCATGAGGACCATATCGGCGCGCTGCCGTATGTCCTTCGGAAAATCAACGTGCCGGTCTACGCGACGCGCCTGACAATGGGCATCATCGAGAACAAGCTGACCGAGCACGGGCTGATGGACACGACGGAGCGCCATGTCGTACGGTTCGGTCAGACGGTCAACCTCGGCAAGTTCCGCGTCGAATTCATCCGCACAAACCACAGTATCGTGGACGCCGCTGCACTGGCGATTTATTCGCCGGTTGGAACAGTTGTGCATACCGGCGACTTCAAGGTCGATTACACACCGGTTTACGGCGACGCAATCGATCTGCAGCGCTTCGCCGAGCTTGGCAAGAACGGCGTTTTAGCCCTGATGTGCGACTCTACGAACGCGGAACGCCCGGGATACACGCAGTCCGAGCGGACAGTCGGCGTTACAATTGACAGGCTGTTCGCCGAGCACAAGGATACGAGAATTATCATCGCGACTTTTGCCTCCAACGTGGACCGTGTGCAGCAGATCATCAATTCCGCGTATAAGTACGGACGCAAGGTTGCGGTCGAAGGCCGAAGCATGGTCAATATCATCGCGACAGCCTCCAAACTCGGGTGCCTCAATATTCCCGAGAACACGCTGATTGAAGAAGACGAGCTGAAAAACTACGCAGACGACAAAACTGTCATTATCACAACCGGGTCACAGGGTGAGAGCATGGCAGCCCTGACCAGAATGGCGGAAGATACGCACCGGAAGATTAAGATAAAGCCCGGCGACACGGTGATCTTCTCGTCCCATCCGATTCCCGGAAACGAGAAATCCGTAACCAACGTCATCAACAAGCTGCTTGTAAAGGGCGCGGACGTTATTTTCCAGGATGTGCATGTATCCGGCCACCCCTGTCAGGAGGAGCTGAAGCTGATTTATTCTCTGGTACAGCCGGAGTACGCAATTCCGGTGCACGGCGAATACCGGCATCTGATCGCACAGTCGCGCGTTGTAAAGAGCCTTGGTTATGATAATGACCACATCTTTATCCTGCATACCGGCGATGTGCTGGAGCTGGGTGAACATACTGCGAAAGTGACAGGTACGGTTCCGACAGGCTCCATACTTGTGGACGGCCTCGGCGTCGGAGACGTCGGGAACGCGGTTCTGCGCGACAGACAGCACCTTGCGGAAGACGGCATTGTCATTGTGTCGGCGGCGATGGACGCCGAGTCCCAGATTGTGGCGGGACCGGAGATCACATCCCGCGGCTTTGTTTACTTGAAGGAAGCGGATGTTCTGATGAACGAAGCGTCGGTCGTTACGGCTGACGCGATGGATAAGTATCTGCGTTCCGGTAAAAAAGACCGGAACAAGCTCGGCGTTGTGATCAGGGATTCGCTTGGCGAATTCTTCTGGAAGAAGACGAAAAGACGGCCGATGATTCTGCCGGTTATTCTGGATGTTTGATGAGGGCGGCGATATGCTGCCCTTTTCGGGGGACGCAATATGACACCGTACAGAGCGCCTGTAAGGCACAGGAAGAGCCGCTACAATGACCGGCAGGGAATTTTTGACTATATCCTGACGGTTTTGAAGTACGTGATACTGGCAGTTGCGGTACTTTTTGTCATCAGTTTGTCGAGAAAAGCCTACAGCACCGGTTACCGCGTTTTTGCGGAGAGCGCGGTGGATACCCGCGAAAACGCAAAGACGGTTACGATTACCGTGAAAGAGGGCATGAACACGGCGCAGATCGGACAGCTGCTGGAGAAGGAAGGAGTTATCAGGGACGGGGATGTTTTTCCGTATCAGGAGAGGCTCTCTTCCTATCACAGCAAAATCAGGCCTGGCACGTACACGCTCTCTACGGATATGACGCCGCAGCAGATCATCAAGGAGATGGCAAAGAGCACGGAGAACGGGGGCAAAGACGACGAAGCCGGCAAATAGTAAGGAAACGTATGGATACGCAGGAAAATATTCTGACATTCATGGAATCGCTGGATCCGGGCAACACAGATCTCCTGAAGGAAATGGAAAGGGAGGCGCTTGCTGACGGGATTCCGATCATACGAACGCAGACGCAGAGCCTGATCAGGTTTCTGATGGAAGCCCGGAAGCCGGCTGCTATTCTGGAGGCAGGTACGGCGACGGGCTTTTCTGCGTCACTGATGTATACCTTCGCGCCGGAAAACGCGCGGATTACAACGATCGAAAAGGACCCGGAAAGAATACAAAAGGCGAGGGAGAACTTTGCAAAGATCGGCGCCGGAGAGAGAATACGGCTTCTATCCGGCGACGCGGCACAGATCTTAAAAGAGCTGGAAGGGCCGTATGACTTTATCTTCATGGATGCCGCGAAAGGACAGTATATTCGTTTTCTGCCGGATGTCCTGCGGCTGCTTTCGCCGTCCGGCATTCTTTTATCCGATAATATTTTTGAGGGCGGCGAAGTCCTGCGCTCGCGCTTTGCCGTGCCGCGGCGGGACCGCACAATTCACAGAAGGATGCGGGAATATCTGGAGGCAATTACAAGGGACGAACGGCTCGTGACCGTGCTCCTCGAGGAAGGAGACGGCGCGGCGCTGTCGGTCAGAAAGACGGAATAGATTTTGATGGAAATGAAAGAAAAACGGAAACCGGAACTTTTGTGTCCGGCGAAGGACCTCGAGGTTTTGAAGACCGCGGTCGACTTCGGCGCGGACGCGGTGTATATCGGCGGCGAGGCCTACGGGCTTCGTGCGAGGGCCAGAAACTTCTCACCGGAAGACATGGCGGAGGGCATCCGCTACGCGCACAAAAAGGGAGCCCGCGTACATGTCACGGCGAATATCCTTGCGCACAACAGCGATCTGGAAGGCGCTGCCGCTTATTTCAGGGAACTGGAAGAGCTGCAGCCCGACGCGGTCCTCGTCGCGGACCCCGGCATGTTCCTTCTTGCAAGGGAAAACTGCCCGGATATCGATATTCATATTTCAACGCAGGCAAACAATACAAACTACGGAACATTTAACTTCTGGGCACGGCAGGGCGCGAAACGCGTCGTCTGCGCGAGGGAGCTTTCGATTGAAGAGATCCGGCAGA
The DNA here is from genome assembly GCA_900317555.1 of uncultured Lachnospiraceae bacterium. GTDB lineage: Bacteria > Bacillota > Clostridia > Lachnospirales > Lachnospiraceae > CAG-791. Next base: position 125,138 of record ONHF01000001.1, read on the forward strand.
TCAGGGAAAAGGTACCGGAGAGTCTGGAAGTCGAAGCGTTTGTGCATGGTGCCATGTGCATTTCCTATTCCGGCAGGTGTCTTCTTTCAAATTACTTTACAGGAAGAGACGCCAACCACGGAGAATGCACGCATCCCTGCCGCTGGAAATACGCGGTCGCAGAGGAGTCGAGACCCGGAGAATATCTGCCGGTCGAAGAAAACGAGCGCGGAACATTCATTTTCAACTCCCGGGATCTTTGCATGATTGATCACATTCCGGAGCTTGTGGGTGCCGGCATTGACAGCCTCAAGATTGAAGGACGCATGAAGACGGCACTATATGTCGCGACGGTCGCGAGAACCTACAGGAAGGCAATTGACGATTACTTCGAAAGTGAAGAGAAGTACCGCGCGAACATGCCCTGGTATCTGGACGAGATCAAAAAGTGCACATACAGAAGATTCACAACCGGATTCTATTTCGGCAAGCCTTCGGAAGAATCCATGGTCTATGACAACAATACCTATGTCAGCGATGCTGTGTGGCTTGGCATCGCGGAGCAGGTGTTTAACGGAGACCTCTCTTCGTTTGACAGGGATGCGCAGGCAGAGGCGGGCGGCTGCATCGTCCGGATTACGCAGCGCAATAAATTCTGCGTCGGAGATGAAATCGAGATCATGAAGCCGGACGGCCGCGATGTGAAAACAAGAGTCCTTTCTATGATGAACGGAGAGGGAGACGCGGTTGAGAGCGCGCCGCACCCGTTGGAAACCATATATGTGCAGCTTTCACAGGAGGCACAGCCGGGCGATATTCTGCGGACGGCCGCGGCTTCCCGGAAAGTGTAAGCAGCAGGAACAGGAGTGAAGATGGAAGACAGGATCAGACTTGAGGAACTCTATGGCAGGAATGTTTTCACGCTCAGCAAGATGAAGGAGCGCCTGCCCAAAAGCGTCTACCGCAATGTCCTTGAAGTCATGCAGGGAGGCGGGGAGCTTTCCAGAGCCGACGCGGACGTTGTCGCCAAGGCGATGAAAGACTGGGCGATGGAAAACGGCGCGACGCATTACACGCACTGGTTTCAGCCTCTGACCGGAATCACAGCTGAAAAGCATGACGCGTTTGTGGCTTCTCCGGATGAAGACGGACATATGGTAACGGCCTTTACCGGCAAAGATCTGATCAAGGGAGAACCGGATGCGTCTTCTTTCCCGTCCGGAGGCCTTCGCTCGACTTTTGAGGCGAGAGGTTATACCGCGTGGGACATCACTTCCCCGGCGTTTCTAAAAGAGGCCGGCACCGGCGTGACACTGTGCATTCCCACGGCTTTCTGCTCTTATAAGGGGGAAGCACTCGATAAAAAGACACCGCTCCTGCGTTCGATGGAGGCGATCAACACGCAGGCCCTCCGGATTCTGCGCCTGTTCGGCGATACGGAGGCCAGGCGCGTCACCACTTCAACCGGCGCCGAGCAGGAGTATTTCCTCGTCGATAAAGACAAGGCCTTGAAGCGCGAAGACCTCATCTTCACGGGCAGGACGCTGTTCGGAGCGCCCGCGCCCAAAGGACAGGAGATGGAGGATCATTATTTCGGAGTCATCAGGGAACGCGTCGGAGAGTTCATGAAGGATCTCAATGTAGAGCTCTGGAAACTGGGCGTTCCCGCCAAAACACAGCACAACGAAGTCGCTCCCGCCCAGCACGAGCTGGCGCCGATTTATGAAAACGCGAACCTCGCGACCGACCATAATCAGCTTGTCATGGAGGCAATGAAGCGGGTCGCGGACCATCATAATCTGCGGTGTCTCCTGCACGAAAAGCCGTTTGCAGGCGTGAACGGCTCCGGCAAGCATAACAACTGGTCGCTGACCGCGGACACGGGTGAGAATCTTCTGGATCCCGGAGATTCGCCGGAGCGCAATATCCGGTTTCTTCTCGTGCTTTCCTGCGTGTTGAAGGCGGTGGATACACACGCGGATCTTCTGCGTCAGAGCGCTTCCGATGTCGGAAACGACCTGCGGCTTGGCGCAAATGAGGCGCCGCCCGCAATTGTGTCTGTTTTCCTCGGGGAGCAGCTCGAAGACGTCGTTAAACAGCTTGTCGAAACCGGCAGTGCGGACAGCCACACGGAGGGCGGCGTCCTGCGGACCGGCGTTTCGACACTTCCTGATATTAACAAGGACGCGACGGACCGCAACCGCACATCTCCGTTCGCATTTACAGGCAACAAGTTCGAGTTCCGCATGGTCGGCTCCTCGGATTCGATGGCGGGATCGACGACAACGCTCAATACGATTGTCGCGGAAGCGTTCTGCGACGCCGCGGACAGGCTCGAGAAAGCAGACAATTTCGAGCTCGCGGTGCATGATCTTATCAAGGAGAATCTGACGGAGCATCAGAGAATCATCTTCGACGGCAACGGATATTCCGAAGTGTGGGTGCAGGAGGCCGCAAGGCGGGGCCTTCCGAACATTCCGAGTATGATCGAGGCTGCGCCGGCGCTTACGACGGACAAGTCCGTCCGCCTTTTCGAGAAGTTCGGCATCTTCACAAAAGTCGAGCTTTTGTCCCGCGAAGAGATCATTTACGAGACCTATGCGAAGACGATCAATATCGAAGCTCTGACAATGATCGATATGGCGGCAAAACAGATCATTCCGGCCTGCATGAAATACGAGCGGGATCTCGCGAATACGATTATCGCTGTGAAGACGGCCGGCGCTGTTTTCGGTGCGGAGGCGGAAAAGCTGCAGCATATCGCGGATAAAATCGACGAGGCACAGGAGGCACTCGACGCGCTGCGGGCACTGGAAGAGCAGGCGGGAAAGATCGAACAGGAGAAAGAGCGGGCGTTCTTCTACAAGGACCGTGTCCTTCCCGCGATGGCCGCGCTCCGCTCACCCTGTGATATACTGGAACAGATTGTAGACAAAGCATCATGGCCGTTCCCAACCTACGAAGATCTGATGTTCGAGGTTTAAGCGGGATCGTGGCAGGCTTGATTTTATTTTTCAGGGGTAGGTATGAGAGTTATTGTAATCGGCGGCGGTAAGGTTGGTCAGACCATTATCCGGCACCTGAGTACGGAAGGACACGACGTAGCTGTCATCGATACGGACAGCTCTGTCATTACGGATATTACGGACAACTATGATGTCATGGGCGTTGTAGGCAACGGAGCCAGCTACTCGGTCCAGAAGGAAGCCGGCATTGAAGACGCGAATCTTGTGATCGCGGTGACGGACAGCGACGAGCTGAACCTTCTGTGCTGTCTGTTCGCGAGAAAGGCCGGTGGATGCAATACGATCGCGCGTGTCCGCAATCCTCTCTACAGCAGCGAGATCCGTTACATTAAAGAGGAACTTGGGCTTTCAATGACGATCAATCCGGAGTACGCAGCGGCGCTGGAAATCGCGCGACTGATCCGCGTACCCTCGGCCATCAAGATCGAGACATTCGCACGCGGGCGCGTTGAAATGCTGCAGGTTGTAATCCCGCAGAACTCGGTTCTGGACGGCTGCAGTCTGATGAACATCTCCTCAAAGGTCGGTGTAAATGTGCTTGTCTGCGCTGTAGAGCGCGGAGGGGATGTCATTATCCCGAACGGACAGTTTGTGCTCCGGCAGGGGGATACGATCAGTATTGTCGCGGATCCTTCCCGGCAGCGGCACTTCTTCACGAAGATCGGCATCAATTATCACAGAATCAGCAATACCCTGATTATCGGCGGCGGAACGATCGCCTATTATCTTGCGAAAGAATTAATCGCGGCGCATATTGACGTCAAGATCATCGAGCGGGACGAGCACCGCTGTGAAGAGCTGGCGGAGCTGCTGCCGGAAGCTGTTGTGATTAACGCGGACGCGACCGATCAGGATATGCTGATGGAAGAAGGACTCGACAGCTGCGAGTCTTTTGTTACGCTGACAGGCATAGACGAGGAAAATATCTTTCTTTCGCTGTTTGCGCAGCAGAAGAATCCGAATGCCAAAATCATTACCAAAACCAACAAGATTGCCATAGACAGCATCATCGGCCGGCTCAATCTCGGCAGTATGATTCACCCCAAGGATATTACGGCGGAGTATATTCTGCGTTATGTACGCGCAATGCAGAATACAATCGGCAGCAATGTCGAAACACTCTACAATATCGTCGAGCACAAGGCAGAGGCTCTGGAATTTAATATTCAGGCGGACGCGCCGGTGATCGGAATTCCGCTTTCCGAGCTGAAAACCAGAGACGATGTGCTGATCGCCTGCATCTTCCGCAGCGGCAAAATCATCCAGCCGAACGGACAAAGCAGGATTCAGGAAGGCGACAAGGTTATCGTTGTAACGACGAAGAAAGGTTTTGGCGATATCAAAGACATTCTTGCCTGATTCGCAAGGTACTGGGTAATGCATTATCAGATTGTACGTTATATTCTCGGCATGGTGATGAAGGTGGAGGCAGTGCTTCTGCTGCTTCCGTTCCTTGCGGGCCTTGTGTACCGTGAGCCGCAGGCTTTCTCTTTCCTGATCATGGCCATTGTTTCGGCTGTTGCCGCTTTTGCCATGACATTCAAAAAACCGGCCAAATTTGTGTTTTATCCGAGGGAAGCCATTGTCAGTGTGTCCTTAAGCTGGATTCTGATCAGCATTGTCGGCGCGCTGCCGTTTGTCATAAACGGAGATATCCCCTCGTTCACAAACGCGCTTTTTGAGACGATTTCCGGTTTTACAACAACCGGAGCGAGTATCCTCGAAGATGTGGAGGCACTTTCTCACGCGAGTCTTTTCTGGAGAAGTTTTACACACTGGATCGGCGGCATGGGCGTCATTGTCTTCATGCTCGCGATTGTGCCGATGACCGGAGGATACAATGCGCAGCTCATGCGCGCGGAGAGCCCGGGACCTACGTTCGGCAAGCTTGTGCCCAAGGTCAAGGAATCGGCGAAGATCCTGTATCTGATCTATTTCGGCATGACGCTGGTGCAGATTGTTCTGCTTCTGATCGCAAAGATGCCGTTGTTCGATGCGCTCTGTATGACTTTCGGCTCGGCCGGCACCGGCGGCTTCGGCGTGCGTAATACCAGTGCAGCCGACTACACAATGCTGCAGCAGGCAATCCTGACAATTTTCATGATCCTGTTCGGCGTCAACTTCAACGCCTATTATTATCTGTACCTTGGCAAGGACAAGAAGCAGGCGTTCGAGATGGAAGAGGTGCGCTGGTATCTGATCATCATCGCGATATCGACGATGCTCATTGCGGTTAATGTCCGCAGCTATTTCTCGTCGGCGTTTGAGGCGTTCCATCACGCGTTTTTCCAGGTAGGATCCATCATTACGACAACGGGCTACAGTACGGTCGATTTTGACGTATGGCCGACGCTTTCCAAGGGAATTCTGGTGCTCCTGATGTTTATCGGCGCCTGCGCCGGCTCGACGGGCGGCGGTCTGAAGGTCTCCCGCGTCATCATTTTGTGGAAGAGCGTGCGGCAGCAGGTCAGCCAGTATCTGCATCCAAAGTCTGTCAGTGTTATCAAGGTTGACAGCCATACGCAGGAAAAGAGCGTTGTGACGGGCGTTCTCGTTTATTTTGCGCTGTACGCATTCCTGTTTGTGGGCTCCATGTTTGTTCTGATGCTCGACGGCCGGCAGGATTTGCTGACGGATTTTACAGCAGTGACCGCAACTTTTAATAATATCGGACCCGGCCTTGCGGGCGTCGGACCCGCGAAGAACTTCAATGCTCTGAGCGTGCTGTCGAAGTATACGCTGATGTTTGACATGCTTGCCGGCAGACTTGAGCTGTATCCGATGCTGATGCTGTTCGTTCCTTCCGTATGGAAAAAACATTAAAATTATACTTGCATTCATGCTCACAATAACGTATAATACAAACTCGTAGCGACGAAAGATGCCGCTGCGAATATTGGGATATAGCCAAGCGGTAAGGCAACGGACTCTGACTCCGTCATTTCGTAGGTTCGAATCCTACTATCCCAGGCAGATGCGCGAGTGTTCAGCAGGAATGCTGGGCACTCGTTTTGTTTTACAGAAAAACCGAAGATGTTCGGAAGCGGAGGAAGCATATGCTGGAACTTGGCAGAAAACAGACCCTGTTCGTTGAAAAGCCCGTCCCGATGGGCGTATTTCTGAAAGAAAAGGACGCGCCGGAAGGAGAGCATGTCCTGCTTCCGAGAAAGCAGGTGCCGGAAGGCTGCAGACCGGGAGATCCTGTGGAGGTGTTTCTTTACAGGGATTCGGACGACCGCCTGATCGCGACCGTGCGGGAACCGCTTCTGAAACTGCATGAAGTCGGCTGGCTGACGGTGCGCGAGGTCGGCAGGATCGGCGCGTTTCTCGACTGGGGACTCGAGAAGGACCTGCTTCTGCCGTTTCATGAGCAGCCGAAAAAAAGAGTGAAGGCCGGGCAGCGCGTGCTTGCCGCTGTATATATCGACAAGAGCGGCAGACTCTGCGCGACCATGAACGTCTATCCGTATCTGCGTACGGATTCCCCGTATCATAAAGACGATCTTGTAACAGGAACCGTTTATGAAACCAGTGACAATTTCGGAACCTTCGTTGCGGTGGATGACGTTTATTCGGGCCTGATCCCGAAGAAGGAACTGGTACGGCAGCCGGAAATCGGCGAAAGCGTCAGCGCGCGCGTCACCAGGGTCTGTGAGGACGGAAAGCTCGATCTGTCCCTGCGGGAAAAGGCTTATGTCCAGATCGAAAAGGACGCGGAGGCCATCGAACGGCAGCTGGATCTGTGCGGCGGCATTCTCGCCGTCGGGGACAAGTCGGATCCTTCGCTCATACGCAGTCAGCTGCAGATGAGCAAGGCACAGTTTAAACGCGCGGCAGGACATCTTCTCAAGGAAGGAAAGATCACCGTGGACGCGGAAGAAATCCGCCGCAGATGATCCTGCGCAGAGAACTGCGCCTTACGGTGGGAGCAATCTTTTTCTGTGAATATCCACAAAATAAAAGCATATTTCTTGTGGATTTTTTAGCGAATCTGAATTAGAATGAATTCACTAGGGCCTTTCTGCGCGAAAGGCGAATGCAGACAGTACAGATCAGCGAAAAGAGTGCGGCATGATATCAAATCAGGTTTTACAGTCGACAATCGAAGGTATTAAGGAAATCTCACGCGTGGAGCTTGGAATAATGGACGCGGACGGCAGAGAGGTTGCCGTGACCGCCGATGTTTTCAAGGAAGCGGCGCCGGCGATTCCTGATTTCGCTGCATCCGCGGCGGATTCGCAGTCTGCAGGACCTTATCAGTTTTTCAAGGTTTTTGATGACAAGCAGCTCGAGTATGTCATCGTTGTCTGCGGGGAAACGGACAATACGCTCATGATCGGGCGCATGGCGGCGTTTCAGGTGCAGGGGCTGGTCGGCGCGTTCAAGGAACACTACGACAAGGATTCGTTCATGAAGAATCTGCTTCTGGACAATCTGCTGCTCATTGACATTTATGAACGCGCGAAAAAGCTGCATATCAAGGCGAATATGCCCCGCGTCGTTCTGCTTGTCGAAGCGGACAGAACCCGCAGCAGAGATAAAGACGTTCTGACAACCATGCAGGAGTATATCGGAACATCGGCCGCGGACTTCGTTACGGCGGTCGACGAGAATGATGTCGTTGTGATCAGGGACGTTCTCTCTCCGCAGAAAACCGCAGAGATCGACAAGTTTGCCGCGGACGCACTGGACGCTCTTGATGCAGGCGGCATTGTCGGCGCCCGCATTTCCTACGGCACCGTCGTCGGCGAGCTCAAGGAACTCAGTCATTCCTACAAGGAAGCCAAGATGGCGCTGGATGTCAGCAAGATTTTCTTTGATGACAAGAAGATCATTGCGTATAACCAGCTTGGTATCGGAAGACTTATATACCAGCTGCCGATTCCTCTTTGCAGAATGTTCATCAGGGAAGTTTTCAAGGACAAGCGCCCGGACGAATTCGATGAGGAGACGCTGACCACGATCAACAAGTTTTTCGAGAACAACCTGAATGTATCCGAGACCTCGCGCCAGCTGTTCATTCACCGCAATACCCTTGTCTACCGGCTTGACAAGCTGCAGAAGAGCACCGGGCTGGACCTTCGTGTCTTTGATGACGCCATTACATTCAAGATCGCGCTGATGGTCGTCAAATACATGAACTATATGGAACGGGAGAACCAGTAACCGACTATGGCCAGAAAAACGAAAAGTATTTATGCAGGACCGCAGGATGAAAAGATCGTCATTTCCATGCGCGATGTGAGCAAAACATATTCCAAGGAAGCACCTGCCGTCAGCCACGCGAATCTGGAAGTCCGGGAAGGCGAGTTTGTCTTTGTAACAGGGGAAACCGGCTCCGGCAAGTCGACCCTTATGAAGATGCTGATCCGCGAACTCAAACCCAGCAGCGGGGAAGTCTATGTCCTCGGCTACGATCTGAACAGAATCCGGCACGGAAAGATTCCGCAGTTCCGCCGCAACATCGGCGTGGTCTTTCAGGATTTCAGACTTCTGCGGGACCGGAATGTTTTTGACAATGTCGCGTTCGCGCAGCATATTATCCAGGTACCGGGCAGAAGGGACATCCAGAAGAATGTACTGTTCGCCCTCGATCTGGTCGGTCTGAACGACAAGTACAGAAGGAGAACGAACGAGCTTTCGGGCGGAGAGCAGCAGAGAGTCGCAATCGCGAGAGCGATTGTCAACAAGCCCTATCTTTTGATTGCCGATGAGCCGACAGGAAACCTTGACGCTGATACGGCATGGGACGTCATGCAGTGTTTTGACAGGATTAACAGGGAATTCGGAACGACAATCCTGATTGTTACGCATGACCGCGGTATCGTGTCCAGAATGGGCCGCCGCGTCATTGAGATGAAGAAAGGCGAGATCATTTCGGATACCGGAAGTGATGCGGATTTCTCCGGCGGCTATGACGGCTATGCCGAAGAGAATTATCAGGATGTTGACGCCGATTACAACGACGTGTATGCCGGCGGCGATCCGTATCAGTATGATGAAGAGGACGACGGGTATTAATTTATGCGGACATTTTTCTACACACTGGGACAGGGCATCCGGAACCTGTGGAGAAACAAAGGGTATACACTTGCATCCATCGCGACGATCGCTGCCTGCCTGTTTCTTTTCGGCCTGTTCTATTCCGTGATTTATAATATTCAGCATATCGTGGATAACGCGCAGCAGGATGTTTCCGTCACGGTTTTCTTTAAACAGGGAACAACGGAAGATGACATCAAGAAGATCCAGATTGCGGTCAAGGAACGGCCGGAGGTCGCAGACGTCAAATATGTTTCCGCGGATGAAGCATGGGCGGAGTTCAGCAGGGAAAATCTTGGCGAATACGCGGAAGGCTTCGACGAGAATCCGCTCGCGGATTCCGCAAATCTGGAAATCTATCTTTCGGATGTGTCCAAACAGCCGGAGTTGGTCAGCTATCTGCAGGGCCTCGATGAAGTCCGGGAAGTCAACTATTCGGAAGTGGCAGCCAGCACGGTTTCCGGCGCGAACAGCCTGATCGGCTATGCTTCGATCGCGATTATCGTCATTCTGCTCGTCGTCGCGATTTTCCTGATCAGCAATACAGTCGCGACAGGCATCCGTAACCACGAGGACGAAATCCGGATTATGAAGTATATCGGTGCGTCGGACTTCTTTGTCCGCGGACCGTATGTCTTCGAGGGGCTGATCATCGGTCTTCTCGGATCCGTACTTCCGCTTGCTGCCATTTACGAGCTGTACAAGCGTGCAATTGTTTTTATTGACACACGTTTTCAGATTCTGACACAGCTGCTCAGTTTTGTCTCTGTGCATGAAATCTTCAAAAACCTTACGCCGGTACTGCTGTTTCTCGGCGCAGGCATCGGCTTCTTAGGGAGTATGCTCAGCGTAAGGAAAAACCTGCATGTTTAAATTTAAAAAACCATCTGAAAAACCATTCCGGCGGTGCGTACTTGTGTGCGCACTGCTTTTTGGCATCTGCGCTGCCTCGCCGCCGCTTGGAGCGGGGGCTGCCGAACTGACAAATGACAGCATCCGGCAGAAGGAAGCTTCGATCGAGCAGAGCAAGAAGGAACGCAAGCAGATCGAGAGCAACATCAGTGACCTGAAATCCATCAAGAAAGATCTGGAGTCGTCCAAGCAGAACCTGCAGCAGTATGTGACAAATCTGGATGCGCAGGTAACTTCGATGCAGGGAAAGATAGACGATCTCAATCAGAAGATCAGTACGAAGAAGACGGAGATTTCCGAGAAGGAAAAGGAACTTGCACAGGCCGAGAAACAGCGTGACGATCAGTACGAGGTGATGAAAAAGCGCATCAAATTCATCTATGAACGCGGGAACGGCTATTACCTGGAAATCCTGATCAAGTCCGGAAGCTTCTCGGATATGCTCAACCGGGCAACCTATGTCTCCATGCTGTCTGACTATGACCAAAAGCAGCTGGAGGAGCTTGCGCAGAAGGCAAAGGAGGTCAGCCTCGCCAAGCAGGACCTTGAAGAAGAGAAGAAAACGCTGGATGCTGCCGAACAGAGCGTGCGCTCGGAGCAGAGCAGCATGCAGTCGCTGATCGCGGACAAGAAGACGCAGATCGACAGCCTCTCCTCCGAAATCACGACGAAGGAGGAGTCGATCCGCCAGTATGAAGCCGAAAAGGCGGAGCAGGATTCCACGATCGCGGCCCTCGAAAAAGCAGTCGCAGATGAGAAGGCCAGACTCGCCGAGCAGAACGCACGGCATTTTGCAGGCGGTGTTTTTACGTGGCCGTGCCCGAGTTACTCGTATATATCTTCTGAATTCGGTTATAGAATTCACCCGATTTACGGTTATCAGCGCTTCCACAGCGGCCTTGACATGGCGGCGCCTTCCGGTTCGCCGATACTTGCCGCAGCGGACGGAAAGGTTGTCGCTGCCTCCTATGAGGCTACAATGGGGAATTATGTAATGATTGATCACGGAGACGGACTGTACACTGTCTATATGCACGCATCCGCTTTGTATGTCTCCGCCGGGCAGGAAGTCAGCGCCGGGACACAGATTGCGGCAGTCGGAAGCACCGGCTCGTCGACGGGACCGCACCTTCACTTTTCTGTCCGCCTGAACGGGCAGTATGTTAATCCGCACAATTATCTTGGAGGCTGATCATGGAAGAAGACAAAAAGCGCTCCGGCGGAAAACGCTGGTTTTTTCTGGGCTTGTTCAGCGGCATCCTTGCCTGCCTGATCCTTGTGACGACGCTTCTTCGAAGCGGTACCATCACTTTGCTGCCTTCGGGAGAAGCGGAGGACTCCGCCGTCAATGCGAAGTCCATCGCAAAGCTGGAGAATCTGGAGCAGGCCATTTCGAAGCACTATTATCAGGCGGATGAAGTGACGCAGGAGCAGAAGGAGGATGGCCTGTATAAAGGTCTTCTCGAGTCTCTCGATGATCCGTACTCCGTTTACTACACGAAAGAGGAAGTCGCAAAGCTGAATGATATGCTCTCCGGAACCTACGGAGGCATCGGCGCTTATATCTCGCTGGATGAAACCTACAATATTGCGAAGATCGCGGGTGTCATGAAAGATTCTCCGGCGGAGAAGGCAGGCCTCAAGGCGGATGATCTGATTTACAAAGTCGACGGCAAGCTGACCGACGGCATGTCGCTGGACGATGTTGTCAGCCTTGTGAAGGGCGAGGAAGGGACGACTGTAAACCTCACGATCGCGCGCAAAGGCGAGGATGATTATCTGGAGATCAAGGTGAAACGGGAAATTATCGACGCGCCGACCGTGGATACCAAAGTCCTTGATAATGATATCGGTTATATCGAAGTTGCCGGCTTTGAAAGCGTAACCGCCGATCAGTTCCGGGAAGGACTTTCCGATCTGCAGAGTAAAAACATCAAAGGCCTGATCATCGACCTCCGGAACAACCCGGGCGGCGATGTCGATGTCTGCGTCGATATGGCAAGACAGATCCTTCCGAAAGGACTTGTTTTCTACATGGTCGACAGCAGCGGCAAAAAGACGGAATATAAGTGCGACGGCAAAAACAAGCTGAAAATACCGCTGGCTGTTCTGGTAAACGGCAATTCCGCGAGCGCATCGGAAATTTTCTCCGGAGCCGTGCAGGATTCGAAGATTGGCACGCTCGTCGGCACGCAGACGTTCGGAAAGGGCATTGTACAGACCGTGTACTCGCTGACCGATGGCACGGCAGTCAAGATTACGACCGCAAATTACTATACGCGTGGCGGCCATAACATCAATAAGGTCGGTATTACACCGGATATTGAAGTCAAGCTGGATGCGGACGCGTATCAGAAAGATGGAACGGACACACAGCTGGAAAAGGCGCTGGAAGTGGTCAGTACAAAACGGAAATAACTGCGAAACCATTAACGAAAATACGAAAAATACGAAACGGCTGTTACCGGAAGCCTCCCGGAGCAGCCGCTTCTTTTTACGTAAATACGAAAACGATTTAAACAAAGACGCTGTATAAATCGGACCTAGAGATTAACAATATATGTAATATGCACAAAATATAGGACAATAATTCAATAATCATAACAAATCTTAGTAATAAACGACAGAAACCTAAAAAAGGGCTTGCATTATTGGGCAAAAAGAACCATAAAGAAAGTACGAAAACGATTAAGGAACAAGGGGTTCCTGTAAAACAATGGAGGGAAATGTTATGAAGAAAAAGTTACTGAGTGTGGTACTTGCTTCGACAGTCGTTGCGGGTCTTGCAGCCGGCTGCGGATCCTCTAACAGCGCTGCCCCTGCAGCGTCCACAGCAAAGGATGAGGCTGCTCCTGCAGCTACACAGGCTGCGACAGAGGCAGCCACAGAAGCTGCAACAGAGGAGACTGCGGCAGCGGACGAAGGCAAGGTCCTGAACATTGAGTGCTGGAACACAGAATTCCAGAGCCGTATCACGGATCACTATCCGGGATATGAGAAGGTGGATGACACAACCGGCAAGATCGGCGATGTTACTGTCAACTGGCACATCACACCTTCTGACAACAATGCTTACCAGAACAATCTGGACCAGGTTCTTCCGGACAATGCTTCTGCGGACGCAGACAAGAAAGTTGACCTGTTCCTGATGGAAGCCGACTACGCGAAGAAGTATGTCAACGCAGATGTCACGATGCCGATTAAAGATCTTGGCATTACGGATGACGATCTGAAGGATCAGTATCAGTACACGAAGGATATCGTTAAGGACAGCAACGGCGATCTGAAGGGCCTGACATGGCAGGCTTGCTCCGCGGGCCTGATCTATAACAGAGAAGCCGCGAAGGCAGCACTTGGCACAGACGATCCCGAGAAGGTGCAGGAAGCAGTTAAAGACTGGGATGCTTTCAAGGCTACAGCCGAGAAGATGAAGAAGGCCGGCTACACGATGTGCTCTGTAAACGACACATATCGTGTATATTCCAACAATGTTTCCGCTCCGTGGGTGCAGGACGGCAAGGTCGTTGTAGATGACAATATCAAGGCTTGGGTAGATGACTCCAAGGCACTTGCAGACGCCGGCGAAGAGAACACCTTCGATCTCTGGGGCGATGACTGGGCGAAGGGCAAGTATCCGGATGGCAAGGTATTCTGCTACTTCGGACCTGCATGGTTCTTCAACTTCTCGCTCTCCGCGGATGACGCGAAGTCCATCGCTGCAAACGGCGGCTGGGGCTATGTTGTAGGACCGCAGTCCTTCTACTGGGGCGGCACATGGATCGCTGCAGCGAACGGAACCGACAATCCTTCTCTTGTCAAGGACATCATGCTGAAGATGACGACAGATCCTACGATCATGAAGGAAATCGCGCAGAAGGATTCCGACTGCGTCAACAACAAGACTGTCCTTACGGATCTTGCTTCGGATGATTCCGGCAACCTTGCACTGCTCGGCGGCGAGAACCCTTACAAGATGCTCGCGGACGGCGCTGAGAAGGTTGATATGTCCAACATCTCCGATTACGATCAGGGCTGCAACGAAGAGTTCCAGAAGGCTATGAAGGGCTATTTCGACGGAAACTACAAGACCTATGATGATGCTCTTGCAGCATTCAACAAGGCCATCACAGAGAAGTACCCTGATCTGACAACAGACTGAAAGTAATCTTATTCCATGAATGAAAACCGGGAGGCTGTCATCTGCACAGCAACCGGAATAGCAGATGCAACAGGCGAAGTGCCTGCCCGCGCAGGCGGACAGGCACTTTTTTAGAGAAACCGGTATGCTTACACCGGAGGAAAACACAATGAACAACAAGAAGAGCAAGGTTGTGCAGTACAACCGCTGGGGATATATTTTCCTGATCCCCTTCCTTGTAACATATGTCATTTTTCAGCTGGTACCGCTGGCAGATACAATCTGGAACAGCTTCTTTGAAAACTACCGGTCCGGGCTCAAGCAGATCGGACCGAACTTCATCGGACTTGCCAATTACGCGAAGATTCTCTCACAGGGAGATCTCTGGAAGTATGCCGGCAACACGATGATCATGTGGTTAATCGGGTTCGTTCCGCAGATTGTGGTATCGCTCCTGCTCGGCGCCTGGTTTACGGATCCGTCTCTTCGCCTGAAAGCGCAGAGATTCTTCAAAACCGTAATCTATCTGCCCAACCTGATTATGGCTTCCGCGTTCGCAATGCTGTTTTTCACACTGTTTTCCGATGGCGGCCCGGTCAATTCGATTCTGATGAATCTGCATATCATCTCGCAGCCGTACCGTTTCTTTGCAAGTGTGGCGGCAAGCAGAATTCTGGTCGGATTCATGCTGTTTATCATGTGGTTCGGCAATACGACGATCCTTCTGATGGCCGGCATGATGGGCATTGATCAGTCTTTGTTTGAAGCTGCCGAAGTTGACGGAGCAACAGCGAGGCAGATCTTCTTCAAGATCACCCTTCCGCTCCTTCGTCCGATTCTCGTATACGTTCTGATCACTTCCCTGATCGGCGGCCTGCAGATGTTCGATGTGCCGCAGGTACTCACAAACGGGACCGGCGATCCCGCGCGTTCGACCATGACTATGATCATGTGGCTGAACAAGCATCTGTACAGCAAGAACTTCGGTATGGGCGGCGCCCTGTCTGTCCTGCTGTTTATCATTACCGGTATCCTGAGCATTGTGGTCTTTAAGTTCACCGGCACGGATACGGACAAGTGACGGGGAGGCGATGATCATGAAAATAAAGAAAGAAAACGGCGCGGGCATCCGCGCAAGGCGCGTTGTTGCGTACGTGGTACTGATACTTCTCTCGTTCCTGTGTCTGATCTGGTTTTATATCCTGTTTATCAACGCGACAAGATCTCACGCGGAACTCAGCAGAGGCTTTACGCCGATACCCAGCACATATTTTATCAAGAACTTTCAGGGAATGCAGCACAGCACACAGCCGATTATGCGCGGCATGCTGAACTCTCTGATTGTGGCAGCCACGAGCGCAGTTCTGTGCACCTATTTCTCGACGATGACGGCGTACGCGATCCACGCGTACCGCTTCCGGATGAGAAAATTCCTGTACACGTTTATTCTCGCGGTCATGATGATTCCGACGCAGGTTACGGCGCTTGGCTTCATCCGTCTGATGCTGAAGATGGGACTGATGGACAATTTCATTCCGCTTATCATTCCTTCGATCGCAGCGCCGGCTACGTTTTTCTACATGAAGCAGTACATGGATTCCGTCCTGTCTCTGTCGCTTGTCGAGGCTGCGCGTATCGACGGCGCGGGCGAGTTCCGGATTTTCAATGTCATCGTGCTTCCTCTGATGAAGCCGGCCATTGCCGTACAGGCAATTTTCACGTTTGTCGCGAACTGGAACAATTACTTCACTCCGTCTCTGATTTTAAAGACGGAGAAAATGAAGACCCTCCCGGTACTTCTTGCGGAGCTTCGAAGCGCTGACTTTTTAAAGTTCGATATGGGTATCGTTTACATGACCATCGCGTTTTCGATTTTCCCGGTTATCATCGTTTACCTGATTCTTTCCAAGCAGATTGTCGGCGGCGTTACGCTGGGCGGCGTCAAGGAATAAAGGGCAAAGGTTTACAAATACATTTCATATGTTTTTCTCCTGTAACACCGCGGCTTCCGTGCAATTTCGCATGGAAGTTGCGGTATTTTTATTTGTGTAGGATAATGGATGACATGGAAAATACAGCGAAAACAGGTATTGAGATTATCTTTCAGATCATCCGCATGGTCATTCCTCTTGTGATTTCCTGGGCAGTTGTACGCGTTGTTCTGCGTTCGATGAGCCGGGAAAGGCTCAAGGGGAATCTTGCGCTTACGCTTCTGCGGTCGGTTCTTGTTGCCTTGATCTGGGCAATCGGGATCTTTGCTTCGATGGGACAGATCGATGCTTTCACGAAGACATGGGAAACCGTGCTGGCATCCACTTCGGTAGCCGGCGTTGTTTTTGGTCTCGCGGCGCAGGATACGCTGGGGAATGTCTTTTCGGGAATATCGATGACACTCGGCTCTTCGAGACCGTTCAGCATCGGCGACAGAATTCAGATCGGCGATTCGGAGCCTGGTTATGTCGAGGACATTACGCTCCGCCACGTGGAGATCAGGACGTATTTCAATGAACGGATATATATACCGAATGCCATGGCAGCTTCGTCCAAGATCATCAATTTCACAAAGGCGGAAGGGTATTCCCATACGATTGATGTTTCGATCGCGTACGAGTCCGATATCGGTAAAGCCATTGGAATCATGAAGGATGTGATCATTCACCATCCGAAGTATCAGGGAGACGGCGAACCTTCGGTCCTTTGCAAAGAGGCCGGAGAATCCGGAATTCTTCTGCGCGGTGTCGTATCCACAGGCTCGTTCGCGGACAACCCGGGAGCCTGCTCGGACTGCCTGATGGAAATCATCCGGCGGTACGCGGAAGAAGGTATCGAGATACCATACAACAAACTGGAAATTGTGAAACTGCCGGAGAAGAACGGCGATTTGGCGCGAAGGTCAGGCACTGCAGGAGGCGGACATGGGACTGTTTGAAAAGAAGGTTACTATCTATAAGAAAAAGGACAGCGCGACTTTTAAACAGATCAGAGATGTTTTGAAGGGAGCCGGTTTCAAGGGCGTACGGGCAAGCCATTACTCCAACGATTATGTGGCGGCCGGCGGGTGCGCGGCCAAGCTGGACCCCAGGGATTTCGGCGGGGGCGGCAAGATCGACCACGACATTTATTTTATCGAAGTCCGCGAAAGCGACAAAGAGGCGGCACTCGAAACAATCCGCAAAGCCGGTCTTGTTACAGTCGTAGATGATTCTGCGAGTGTTGACAGAGCCGTACAGATCATGAACGAGAAAAAGAAAGAAGAGGCGGATGGACAGGTTCATTCTTCATTCTGAATATCAGCCGACCGGCGACCAGCCGCGGGCCATCCGGGAACTTGTGGACGGCTTCCGCGCAGGGAATCAGTTCGAGACGCTGCTGGGGGTTACGGGCTCCGGCAAGACATTTACGATGGCCAATGTTATCGCCGCACTGAACAAGCCGACGCTGATCATCTCGCACAATAAAACACTGGCCGGACAGCTTTACGGGGAGATGAAAGAGTTCTTTCCCGAGAACGCGGTCGAATACTTTGTTTCCTATTACGATTACTATCAGCCCGAAGCCTACGTGCCGCAGTCGGACACCTATATTGCCAAGGACTCGGCGATCAATGACGAGATCGACAAGCTGCGTCTTTCGGCGACAGCTTCGCTTTCGGAGCGCAGAGACGTGATTGTCGTCGCCAGCGTTTCCTGTATTTACGGCCTTGGCAGCCCGGATGAATTCAAGGGAATGTCCATATCGCTGCGGCCCGGCATGAACAAGGACCGCGACGAGGTTATCAAAGAGCTGATCGCGATTCAGTATAAGAGAAATGACCAGAATCTGCAGCGCTGCAATTTCCGGGTTCATGGAGACACGGTTGAAATTTATCCCGCGCAGGGCAGCGAGTATCTGATCCGGGTCGAGTTCTTCGGTGACGAGATTGACAGGATCACCGAGGTGGAAGCGCTCTCGGGGAGAGTGCATGCGCAGCTGCAGCATGTCATGATCTATCCGGCTTCGCACTATGTTGTGCCGCAGGAGAAAATCAACAAAGCCTGTGACAATATCGAAGCGGAGCTCAAAGAGAGAATCCGGTATTTTAAAAGTCAGGACAAGCTTCTCGAGGCTCAGAGGATTTCGGAGAGAACCAATTTTGACATCGAGATGATGCGGGAGACAGGCTTCTGCTCCGGTATCGAAAACTATTCGAGACATCTGAATTTCATGCCGCCGGGAGCAGAACCGCTTACCCTGATGGATTTCTTCCCGGATGACTACCTGATTATTGTCGATGAGTCGCATATGACGATACCGCAGATCGGTGCCATGTATCACGGAGACAGGAACCGCAAGCAGACGCTCGTGGACTACGGCTTCCGTCTTCCGTCGGCGCTCGATAACCGGCCGCTGAATTTCGGGGAGTTCGAGAGCAAAATCGATCAGATGCTGTTTTGCTCGGCTACACCCGGCAAATATGAAGAGGAACATGAACTGCTCCGCGCAGAGCAGGTGATCCGTCCGACGGGACTTCTGGATCCGGAAATTGACGTCCGCGGGACGGACGGTCAGATTGACGATCTGATTTCGGAGATCCGGGGGGAAGTAGCGGCAAAGCACAAGGTGCTTGTCACGACACTGACCAAGAAGATGGCAGAGGATCTGACGGACTATCTCGCCGAAGCGGGTATCCGCGTCAAATATCTGCATTCGGATATTGATACGCTCGAGCGTTCGCAGATTATCCGGGATATGCGGCTGGACGTTTTTGATGTACTGGTCGGCATCAACCTTCTGCGGGAAGGCCTGGATATTCCGGAGATTACGCTCGTCGCGATTCTGGACGCGGATAAAGAAGGGTTCCTCCGCTCGGAAACGTCGCTGATTCAGACCATCGGACGAGCTGCACGCAACAGCGAAGGCCATGTTATAATGTACGCCGACACGATCACGGATTCGATGCGCAAGGCGATCGACGAGACAAGGCGTCGCCGTACGATTCAGGAGAAATATAATGAAGAGCACCACATTACGCCGCAGACCATACACAAGGCGGTCCGCGATCTGATTGCGGTGACCCGCGAAGTTACGCAGGAGCAGGTGCGCTTTGAAAAGGATCCGGAGTCGATGTCGTACGACGAGCTGAAGAAGCTCATCGCGAAGGTGGAAAAACAAATGCGCGCGGCAGCGGCAGACCTCAACTTCGAGGCAGCTGCGCAGCTGCGTGACCAGATGGTGGAGCTTCGAAAACACGCGCTGGAACTTGAAAACGAAGGCACACACAAGTGATACAGACAGGCGGCGGCCGCAGATAATGCAGCCGCCGCCAAATAACGTGAAAGGATACTATGGCGGTTAAAATTCAAAAGCCCGACTACTGGCCGGCGCTGCGGAAGGCAGAAGAAGCAGCGCAGGGGCAGACAAAGAAGGATGAGCTGCGCAGAAAAAAGATCAGCAGAGAAGACTGCATCCGCATCCGCGGCGCCAGAGAACATAATTTAAAGAACGTCAGTGTGGATATTCCCCGCAATGAGCTGGTCGTCCTGACAGGTTTATCCGGCTCCGGAAAATCTTCTCTCGCATTTGATACGATCTACGCGGAGGGTCAGAGACGCTATATGGAGTCTTTGTCTTCCTATGCGCGGCAGTTCCTAGGCCAGATGGAAAAGCCGGATGTCGACAATATCGAAGGACTTTCTCCAGCGATCTCAATCGACCAGAAATCGACGAACCGCAATCCGAGATCAACGGTTGGAACCGTGACGGAGATTTATGATTATTTCCGGCTTCTTTACGCACGCGTCGGAATTCCGCACTGCCCGAACTGCGGCCGTGAGATCGCGAAACAGACCGTCGACCAGATGGTGGACAAAATCATGAGCCTGAAGGAAGGTGCAAAGATACTGGTTCTTGCGCCGGTTGTGCGCGGCAAGAAAGGCCGGCACGAAAAAGTACTCGACAGAGCCAGGAAGGCCGGCTATGTCCGTGTGCGGATTGATGGTAACCAGTATGATCTCTCGGACGAAGAGACCACGCTCGACAAAAATATCAAGCACAACATTGAAATTGTCATCGACCGCCTGATTGTCAGAGAGGGAATTGCAAGGAGACTGACAGACTCTCTGGAAAACGCACTTGCTCTGGCAGACGGCCTCGCGCAGGTGCAGATTGTGGACGGGGAACTGCTGCAGTTTTCCCAGAATTTTGCCTGCCCTGTCTGCGGCATCAGTATTCCGGAAATCGAGCCGCGGAGCTTTTCGTTTAACAATCCGTTCGGCGCCTGCCCGGACTGCGCCGGCATCGGCTACAAGATGGAGTTCGATGAAAAACTGCTGATTCCCGATCCATCGCTTTCGATTAATGAGGGTGCGATTGCTCTGCCGGGCTGGCAGAGCGCCATGAAGGATACCAGCTGGGCGAACGCGATGTTTCTCGGGCTGTCGAAGAAATACGGCTTCAGCATGGATACGCCATGGGAAAAACTGCCATCCAATATCCGGGACATTATTCTGCACGGTGTGCCCGGGGAGTTCGATATTCAGTACAAGAGTCAGAGTAGCGTCAGAAAGGTCACGTACAGGATTACCTGGGAAGGGCTGATCGAAAATTCGTACCGCCGGTATAAGGAAGCAAGCGACCGGGTCAAAACAGAGTACGAAAAATTCATGAGTATCAGCCCTTGCAAAACCTGCGGCGGCAAAAGGCTCCGCAGGGAATCGCTGGCAGTTACGGTCGGCGGGGTGAATATTTATGATCTGACTTGTTTTTCCATCAGAAAACTGCTTGATTTTCTAGAGGAGCTGCAGCTCTCGCCCCAGCAGATGCTGATCGGCAGCCAGATCTTGAAAGAGATCCGGGCGAGGGTTTCCTTCCTCGTCGATGTGGGACTGGACTATCTGACGCTCGCGCGGGCGACGGCAACGCTTTCGGGCGGCGAGGCGCAGAGAATCCGGCTTGCCACACAGATTGGTTCCGGACTTGTCGGCGTCTGCTATATTCTGGATGAGCCGAGCATCGGTCTGCACCAGAGAGACAATGACAAGCTTCTGCGGACGCTCAAGAATCTGCGTGATCTGTGGAACACGGTGATTGTGGTCGAACACGACGAAGATACCATGCGTGCTGCCGACTATATTGTCGATGTAGGGCCCGGCGCCGGTTCGCACGGAGGGGAGATTGTTGCCTGCGGAACAGCAGAGGAAATCATGAAAAACCCGGCGTCGGTAACAGGGCAGTATCTGTCCGGCAAGCGCTTTATTCCCGTGCCGCAGGTACGCAGGAAACCGACCGGCTGGCTGAAGATCCACGGCGCCGCGATGAACAATTTAAAGCACATCGATGTAGATGTGCCGCTTGGCGTTCTGACACTCGTGACCGGCGTTTCCGGCTCCGGCAAAAGTTCTCTTGTGAACGAAATCCTGTACAAGCAGCTGGCGCGCGATCTGAACCACGCGCAGGTTACTGCAGGCCCGAACGACGGCATTGAAGGCACCTCACAGCTGGACAAGGTAATCGACATCGACCAGTCACCGATCGGGCGTACCCCGCGCTCCAATCCGGCAACCTACACCGGTGTGTTTGACCTGATCCGGGCACTCTTTGCGGGGACGCCGGACGCGAAGGCGAAAGGTTACAGCAAAGGACGCTTTTCTTTCAATGTGAAGGGCGGACGGTGCGAGGCATGCGGCGGTGACGGCATCATCAAGATCGAAATGCATTTCCTGCCGGACGTCTATGTGCCCTGCGAGGTCTGCGGCGGGAAACGATATAACCGGGAGACACTGGAGGTTAAGTACAAGGGTAAGAGCATTTTTGATGTTCTGGACATGACGATCGAAGAGGCAGTGAAGTTTTTCGAGAACGTGCCTTCCATCAGAAATAAAATCCAGACGCTCTATGACGTGGGCCTCGGCTATGTCAAGCTGGGACAGCCTTCGACCGAGCTTTCGGGCGGTGAGGCGCAGAGAATCAAGCTCGCGGCCGAGCTCTCCAGAAGAAGTACGGGCAAAACAATCTACATTCTGGATGAGCCGACGACAGGCCTTCATTTTGAGGATGTGCGCAAGCTCACCGAAATCCTGCAGAAGCTCGTGGAAGGCGGCAACAGCGTGGTCGTGATCGAGCACAATCTGGATGTGATCAAAACCGCGGATTACATCATCGATATGGGACCGGAAGGCGGTGACGGCGGCGGAACCGTTGTCGCGTGCGGAACGCCCGAGGAGATCGCGCAGTGCCATCAGTCCTACACCGGCTACTATGTGCGCAAGATGCTGGATAAAGCGAAAGTTATCTAAATTTTATGTAGAACTCTTTGAAAAGTGGGGAACGGTAGTCTATACTATTAACGCATGGCATTTTCATGCGCGCGGCATGTCCGCGTTCGGTTTAAATTTTGTCAGATCATGAGGAAAGCGAATGCAGCATTCGGATATCGGAATTGACTTGGGAACAGCCAGTGTTCTGGTTTATATAAGAGGAAGAGGCGTTGTGCTCAAAGAGCCTTCGGTTGTGGCGTTTGACCGCGATACCAACAGGATCAAGGCGATCGGAGAAGACGCGAGACTGATGCTCGGCCGTACGCCCGGGAATATTGTGGCGGTGCGTCCGCTCCGGCAGGGCGTTATCTCGGACTATACTGTCACCGAGAAGATGATGAAGTATTTCATCCAGAAGGCGGTCGGCAAGAGGACGTTCCGGAAACCCCGTATCGCCGTCTGCGTCCCCAGCCAGGTAACCGAGGTCGAGAAGAAGGCCGTGGAAGACGCGACCTTTCAGGCAGGCGCGCGGGAGGTTTATATCATTGAGGAACCGATCGCGGCGGCGATCGGCGCCGGCATTGATATAGCCAAGCCCTGCGGAAATATGGTCGTCGATATCGGCGGCGGCACGACGGATATTGCGGTCATCTCCCTTGGCGGCACGGTGGTCAGCACATCCATCAAGGTGGCCGGCGATGATTTTGACGACGCGCTCGTGCGTTATATGCGGAAGAAGTATAACCTTCTGGTCGGCGAACGCACCGCAGAAGATATCAAGATCAAGATCGGAAGCTGCTATCCGCAGGCTGAGGAGGAGTACATGGAAGTCCGCGGCAGAAACCTCGTCACGGGTCTTCCTAGAACGATCAAGGTTTCTTCCTCCGAGACCGAAGAGGCGCTGAAGGAATCCACCAACCAGATCGTGGAAGCCGTACACAGTGTTCTGGAGAAGACGCCGCCGGAACTCGCGGCGGATATCGCGGACCGCGGCATTGTCCTTACAGGCGGCGGCTCGCTCCTGAACGGACTCGAAGAGCTGATTACCAGCAAGACCGGCATCAGTGCCGTTACAGCGGAGGATCCGATGACGGCAGTCGCAATCGGCACCGGCAAGTACGTGGAATTCATTTCCGGTTCCGCCGGCATTGACGCCTGAGACTGATATATGCTGCGGTGCCCGGAAATCCGGACACACGCGTTTCTTTACTGATTTCTTCCGGGATGCCGGCGCAGTTCTCCTGCGGCCGGGTCCCGGTTTTTCCTCATTTCTTCTGACCCTGCCGCCGGAGCTTTACAGGGAAAGGGCTGTCTTTACGTTTCATGGAGAATTATCAGGGATATATTTCACAAATCATATATCGAAATGACGAAAACGGTTATACGGTGTTCGAAGTCACGGGAGAGGAAGGCCCTGTGACCTGTGTAGGCTACCCCGCGCAGATTTCAGAGGGGGAGAGCTGCAAAGTGACGGGAGAGTACACCGAACATCCGATGTACGGTCAGCAGCTGAAAATTTCTTCGTATGAGCCGTGCGCGCCGGAGGATGACGCCGCTGTTTTCCGTTATCTGTCTTCGGGTGCTGTCAAGGGGATCGGAGAGTCTCTCGCGAAGAGAATTCTGAAGAAATTCGGCGGCGATACCATGCGCATCCTCGATGAGGAGCCGGAGCGCCTTTCGGAAGTCAAGGGCATCAGCGAGAAGATGGCAAGATCCATCGGCCTGCAGATTGCCGGCAAGAGAGAAAGCCGCGAGGCAATGATGTTCCTTGGAGATTACGGCATCTCCACCCGGCAGGCGATCCGGATCTGGGACACCTACGGCATGGAAATGTACGCAATTCTGCGGGAAAACCCGTACCGGCTTGCCGAAGACATCGGCGGGATCGGCTTTGCGCGGGCCGACGAGATCGCACGGAAGGCGGGCATCCTTCCGGATTCGGAATACCGAATCCGGAGCGGCCTTCTGTATATTCAGAATGAAGCGCTTTCGGAAGGGAGCACATGCCTTCCGAGACAGTTTCTGATGCAGAGGGCGGGCGATCTGCTGCAGGTGCCGCAGGAGGCCGTCTCGGCAGAGCTTGACAATATGATTGTACTGCGGGAACTGTACATGAAAAAGAAGGACGGGGTGGAATTCGTCTATTCCTCGTACGCCTATCACAAGGAACTGCGGATCGCGAGACTCCTTTTTGACCTGGACGCGGCACCGGTCAGAGAACTGAGCGATGATGAGCTGTCCCTGCGCATCAGGGAACTTGAGGAAAAGGAAAACCTGCATCTGGATGAGCTGCAGAAAGAAGCAGTGAGCCTTTCGGCGCTCCGGCCGCTTCTGCTGATTACGGGCGGCCCCGGCACCGGAAAGACAACGACAATCAACACCATCATCCGGCTCCTGATTTCATGCGGCAAGGCGGTAGTCCTGGCCGCGCCGACAGGGCGCGCGGCAAAACGCATGAGCGAAGCCACGGGCTTTGAGGCGATGACAATCCACCGGCTTTTAGGCTACAAGGTAACAGGAAACGCGCAGATGGAAAACGACGCGGAGGGGTACCGCTTTGAGCATGACGCTTCCGATCCCCTGGAGGCGGATGCTGTTATCATTGATGAAATGTCCATGGTGGACATCTTTTTATTTGAGGCTCTTCTTTCAGCCCTGAAGCCGGGGACACGGCTGATTCTGGTCGGCGACGCCGATCAGCTGCCGAGTGTAGGGCCCGGACGCGTGCTCGGCGACATGATTGCCTCGGGCGCGTTCCGCACGATTGTTCTTCGCAAAATCTTCCGGCAGGCGTCGCAGAGCGAAATCATCATGAACGCGCACCGTATCATAAACGGGGAGCCGGTTGTTCTGGATAACAAGGGAAAGGATTTTTTCTTTCTGGAACGCAGGGATCCGATGGTGATCTACAAGCATACCGTGCAGCTGCTGCAGGATTATCTGCCCAAGTATGTCGGCTGTACCAAAGAGGAAATCCAGGTTCTGACACCAATGCGCAAGGGAGCGCTTGGCGCGGTGCGGATGAACGAGGTGCTGCAGAGCGTTCTGAACCCGAAATCGGAAGGAAAGCAGGAATTTACTGCGCATGATGTTGTTTTCCGCGAAGGGGACAAGGTCATGCAGACGCGGAACAATTACCAGATGGAATGGAAGGTGCAGGGGAATTTCGGCATGGCACTGGAGACCGGCACCGGTATTTTTAATGGAGATTTCGGAAGAATTCTGGAGATTGACAGGGCGGCGCAGCTGATGCGGATCTGTTTTGACGAGCAGCGAATGGTCGAGTACCCGTTTTCGGAACTGGACGACCTCGATCTTGCCTACGCGATTACAGTCCACAAATCGCAGGGCTCGGAGTATCCGGCAATTATCCTGCCGCTCCTTGCGGGGCCGCCGGGACTGTACAGCCGCAATCTCCTTTATACGGCCATTACGCGCGCACGCAGCTGCGTCATGATTCTCGGCAGCAGACAGTGTGTGATGAACATGGCCGCGAATACGAGTCAGTATACCCGTTACACGGGACTGGCGGAAAGAATCAGGGAGGTTTATGACGCCGCTTCAGCTTGTGACTGATATGATCTATCCGAGACGCTGCCCCGTCTGCGACAGGCCGGTGAAACCGCCCGGCGCTTTGATCTGCGGAGACTGCGTGAATGTGCCGCTGAAGGTGGAAGGCAGAGACGGGAAAACCGCGCTTTGCGCAAAGTGCGGGAAACCGCTTGCGGATCCGGGGGAGGTATATTGCCCGGACTGCGCGCGGCTGCCGCACCTGTTTGACGAGGGCTGTGCTGTTTTCCGTTACCGCTCTGTTTCCGGAGCACTCTACAGGTTTAAATATGAGGGCAGACAGGAATATGCCGCGTGGTTCGGTAAGGTAATGGCGGACAAGCTTCTGCAGGCGTTCCCGGAAAGAAAACTCCTGGAGAGGTACGGAAAACCGCACCCGGATCTGCTGGTCCCGGTGCCTGTGTCGAAGCAGCGTATGGCGCAGAGAGGGTACAATCAGGCCGCGCTTCTTGCGAGGGAAATCTCGAAAAGGACAGGAATAGCGTCCGGAGAAGATGCGCTTATAAGAAGCAGGCATACGGCGCCTCTTCGCGGCATGAGCTTTTCGATGCGGCAGCGCTGCCTTGAAAGCACTTTCCATGCCGCATCAAATGATGTAAAATCAAAATTGATTGTGCTCGTCGACGATATCTACACGACCGGCGCTACAATGGACGCCTGCAGCAGGGCGCTGCTTTCGGCGGGAGCGCGCGGCATGCTTTTTATCACGCTTGCGATTGGAGAAAGCCTCACATGATCAATGAACAGCGCGTCAGCCTGATGACGAGAATGGAAATATACAGAAAGCATAAAGGCCGCAGGGACGAACGGATCAGCGCCTATTTCATGGGAGATTATCTGGCAAAACAAGTGCTGCTCTCAGTGATCTGCGCAAGCGCGGCTTTTCTTCTGATTGCCGCAGTGTACGCCCTTTACAACTTTGAGGATCTGATGCTGTCTGTATACAACTTTTCTCTGTCCGGTCTGGCCGGCAGGATCGCGATTGCCTACGCGCTCTTTCTGGCCGCCTATATCGCGGTGACCGTCATTGTTTACACCGGCCGTTACAGAAGAACACACCGGCGCCTCGAGCACTATTATAACGCGCTGGACCGGCTGTCCGAATACTATGAGCGCGAAGAGGAGTTATAACCCGCATGACATCCCTTCTACAGTTCCGGGAGAAACTGATCTCCTTTTACAGACAGTATGAGAATCTCGTCAGTATTGCGCTGAAGTTTCTTGTCGTTCTGACCGCGATTCTTTATATCAACGGCAGGATCGGATATCAGAAAACGCTTGCCGGCGTACTGCCTACACTGATCATCACGCTTTTATGCACGCTTCTTCCCGCGGGAGCGGTGGCGGGCATTCTCGCGGTGATGATTGTTGTTCACCTGTACTCGCTGGCCCTCGAAGCGGCTCTTGTCGGCGGCATCCTGCTCCTTCTGCTGCTGCTTCTGTATTTCCGTTTTACTCCGGGAGACACGCTGCTGCTTCTTCTGTATCCGTTATGCAGCATCGCCGGGACACCGAATGTACTGCCTGTTGCCGGCGGACTTTTGTATTCTCCTGCTTCCGCCCTGACGGTTTTCACCGGCGTCATCATCAATTCGTTTATAACTTTCGTAAAGGCGAATGAAACCGCGATCGCGGCTAAGGCGGGGGATGAGGACCTGATTGCGAGGTTCCGTTTCCTTCTTGACGGCCTTTTACAGAACAAGGCGATGCTGGTCACGATCATTGCTTTTTCCGCTTCCTGTGTGTGTGTATATGTAATCCGCAGACTAAAGATCCGCTACGCGTGGTATGTCGCGTCGGCGGCGGGCTGCGTACTGCAGCTGATCATCATTACGGCGGGAGAGCTGATTTACGACGCGGGCATTTCCGTCGGCGCTTCTTTCCTCGGCGTGGTTCTCGCGGCGCTTATTTCAGCTGCCATTACTTTCTTTGCGTTCAATCTGGATTACTCCGCGATTGAGAACACGCAGTTTGAGGATGACGATTATTATTACTATGTAAGGGCAGTGCCGAAGGTGCTCTATACGGAACCCAGCCGCAGCGTGAAGACGATCAGTACATCCAGAAACGCTTACGGAATGCAGGATGAAAATTTCTACGCGGATCAGGATGCGCCGGAAGGCGATTACGGTCAGGATGAAGAGGATGACGCCGGCTTCTAAAAAGGCCTGCCGGTGCTCCTCCGGACAATTTTACGGGAAGAACGTATGCAGATTTTACAGACGATTCTGTTCGGTTATCTGAAAAAAGTTCATATTCCAAGCGTACGCTGGACAGATATCGTCGAGATACTGATCATCGCGTTTCTTGTCTATCACATCATGCTCTGGGTGAAGAATACCAGAGCATGGTCGCTTCTGCGCGGTTTTGTCGTTATTATCGTATTCATTTTCTTTGCCGCTGTTTTCAACATGACAACGATTCTGTGGATCGTCCAGAATGTCATGAGCATCGCGGTGATCGCGATTGTGGTCATCCTGCAGCCGGAGCTTCGGAACGCGATGGAGGAGCTTGGCCGCAAAAACCTGATTGCCAGCCTGTTCCGGATTGACAGCAGAACGCCGGATGGGCTTTATTCCGACCATACGATCGCGGAGATCGTGCGCGCCTGCACGGATATGGCAAAGGTAAAGACCGGTGCGCTGATCGTGATCGAGCGGAAGACTCCCCTGAATGAATACGAGAAAACAGGTATCGACATTGACGCGGTTGTCTCCAGTCAGCTTCTTGTCAATATCTTTCAGAAGAACACGCCGCTCCATGACGGCGCGGTTCTGATCCGCAGGGACAGAGTCGTATCAGCAACCTGTTATCTTCCTCTTTCGGATAACAAGCTGGACAAGAATCTTGGAACGAGACACCGCGCGGGCGTGGGAATCTCCGAAGTGACAGATTCGCTGACTATTATTGTATCGGAAGAAACCGGACAGATCAGCGCGGCTTACCGCGGAACGCTGGACCGGAATCTGGACGCGTCCATGCTGCGCGCCAAGCTTGTAGAACTGCAGAACAAGCAGGCCGCCGATGACCGCCGCGGAATTATACCGCCGTGGAGGGGCAGAAAGAATGAGCAGTAAACGTCCAAAAATCTTCGAGAACATCGGACTGAAGCTGTTTGCGCTGGCTTTTGCCATTGTACTATGGCTGCTGGTCACGAATATCAACGATCCGGTATCGCGCATGACAATCAGCAATGTGCAGGTACGGCTTCTCAATACGGACCTGATTACGAAGCAGGGAGATGTCTACAGCGTGCTCGACGACTCGGATGTTGTCCCCGTCGTTACGGTGACAGCCAAACGCTCGATCATAGACGCGCTCGATAAGGACGATATCGCGGCTACTGCGGATGTCAACGATCTTTCGAGCCTTGATACCGTTGAAATCCGGTTTTCGTCTTATAAATTTAATAATGAAATCGACAGTATTGAAGGCAGCACCGAGAACGTGAAGCTGAGTATCGAGAAGAAGCTGACATCAACCTTCACGCTCAAGACGGCAACAGCCGGAAAACTGGCTTCCGGGTACGAACTCGGAAGCGTAATACCGGAGCAGAATCAGGTGCGTGTGTCCGGACCGCAGTCGGTTGTCTCTTCAATTTCCGAGGCGACTGCGACGGTTGATATCAGCGGCGCGACCGGTTCGATCAGCACATATTCGGACATCCGGCTTCTGGATTCTTCCGGAAACCCTGTGGATACACAGACGCTGACGATGAACATCAATTCCGTCAAGGTCAATGTTGTCGTCCTTCCGGTCAAAACAATTCCGGTCCAGGTCACAACCAGCGGATCGCCGGCGGACGGATATCTTGCAACAGGAAAGATCACTGCGGACCCGGAGACGGTCAGTATCGCGGGCAAGAGTTCTGTCCTGCAGACAATTGAGAGCCTGCAGATCCCCGGAAGCGCGGTCGACATTTCTGGCGCGGACAGTGATGTTACCCGCACGGTTGATGTTTCCGGTTTCCTGCCGGAAGGGGTAGCATTCGAGGACAGCAGTTTTGACGGAAAGGTGCAGGTGACGGTTGGCATTGAACCAGCGCAGGATGCGGATGTTGACGTGAAAATCAGCAGCGTAAGCCTCAACAATGTGCCGCAGGGGTACGAGGCGAAAATTCTCGCCGTGAACGACGGGAGCAAAACCGTGTCGGCGTCCGAAGACGGGGCTTTTACCCTGCGCTTTCGCGGCCTTGCCGCGAATATTGACGGGATCCGGCTGGACACACTGCAGCCCGGCGTGGATATCGGGGCTCTGACAGCGGATAAACAGGAAGAGAATCTTGCCGGAAATTACACTGCGGCGGTAGCGGTCACACTTCCGGACAGCGTAATGCAGACGAATACGGTGGTCGCGCAGATCCGTCTTGAGAAAAAGAGCAGCGATTCTTCGGGAAACGAATAACAGATGTTTTTATGATCTGTATGAATAATGATACTGGAGGGATTTTTCCGATGGGAAGAATTTTTGGTACGGATGGTGTCCGGGGACTAGCAAACAAGGAGCTGACAGTTGAGCTTGCCATGAAGCTCGGGCAGGCGGGAGCGTATGTGCTCTCGAAGAAAAGCGGCGAACAGCCGAAGATTATGGTTGGCTGCGACACAAGGCGCTCCGGCGATATGCTGGCGAACGCGATCATGGCGGGCGCCTGCAGCGTTGGCGCGAACGTCATTTATCTCGGGATCCTTCCGACACCCGCGGTTGCTTACCTGGCGAAAAAGCATGGCGCGGACGCCGGCATTGTCATTTCCGCCTCTCACAATCCGATGGAATTCAACGGAATCAAATTCTTTGACGGGAACGGCTTCAAGCTGCCCGACGCGATCGAAGACGAGATCCAGGCGCAGATTGAAAGCGGCATGAGAGACGTCATTTTCCCGACGGGAGCCGGCGTTGGCAGCATAGAGTACCGTACGGACGGCTGGAAAGAGTATACAGATCATGCGATTGAAACCGTGCCGGTAAAGCTTTCCGGAATGAAGCTGGTTGTGGACACGGCAAACGGCGCCGCGTCCCTCTCGAATGTCACGGCTTTGCAGAAGCTCGGCGCGGAAGTCATTCCGATTCACAATGATCCGAACGGCATCAATATCAATAAGGACTGCGGATCAACGCATATGGAAAGTCTGCAGAAGACGGTGCTGGAAGAGCATGCGGATATGGGACTTGCTTTTGACGGCGACGCGGACAGGTTCCTCGCAGTAGATGAAACGGGTGCCGTAGTTGACGGTGACAAGATCATGGCGATTGTCGGCTGCAGCATGAAAAAGCATGGTACACTTCGGAAGAACACGATCGTTGTGACTGTAATGTCGAATCTCGGCTTTTTCAAGATGGGAGAGGCGCATGGCATCAACATCGACAGGACAAAGGTCGGCGACCGCTACGTTCTCGAGCATATGAAGGAAATCGGCTCCAATATCGGCGGCGAGCAGTCAGGACATATCATTTTTCTTGACGACAATACAACGGGCGACGGACTTCTGTCCGCGCTGCACCTGCTTTCTGTCGTGAAGGAAGAGGGAAAGCCGCTTTCGGAGCTTGCAAAGGTCATGAAAAAGTATCCGCAGGCGCTTGTCAACGCGGCCGTTCCGAACGACAAAAAAGATCATTACAGGGATTTCCCTGAAATTGCAGCCCGGATTGACGCCCTGGAAGAAGAGTTCTCCGGGAACGGGAGAGTACTGATCCGCCCGTCCGGCACGGAGCCTCTGGTGCGTGTCATGATTGAGGGGGAAGATCAGGCTGTTATTCAGAAAAAAGCCGAAGAGCTTGCCGGATTCATTGAAAATGAGATGAATCTCTGATAACATTATTAAACCGTACGCCGGATGGCCTTCTTCATCGAAGAAGGCGGCGGCAGGAAAGGTAGGTGCAGGTAGCTTCTATGGTAAGTCAGAAAGTAACGATCAAAAATCCAACCGGGCTGCATCTGCGGCCTGCGGGCATCCTGTGCAAGGATGCAATGGAATTCAAATCTACAATTACATTCCGGTTCAAGGACACTACGGCGAATGCGAAAAGTGTTCTGTCGGTTCTCGGAGCCTGCGTAAAGTCCGGCGATGAGATCGAGCTTGTCTGTGATGGAGAAGATGAGAAAGAAGCACTGGCGTTTCTCGTCAAGGCGATCGAAAGCGGCCTCGGAGAGTGAAACGCCCGTATGACAACGCAGGCAGAGCCTGTCCGGCAGTCAGCCGGGCAGGCTTTTTTAAAAAGACACAAAACCTGGAGGAGCACATTATGTTAAATTATCAGCGCTACAGAAAGAATCCGGTCATGCGTTTCCCGGAGAGGGAGTGGCCGGAGAAGGAGATCACACAAGCCCCGGTATGGTGCAGCGTTGATCTGCGGGACGGCAATCAGGCTCTCATTGATCCTATGGTGGTCAGCGAGAAGCTGGAAATGTGGAAGCTGCTTATGAAACTGGGCTTCAAGGAGGTTGAGGTAGGCTTTCCGGCCGCCAGCCAGATTGAGTACGATTTTCTGCGGAAGCTGATTGATGACAACCTGATTCCGGAAGATGTAACCGTACAGGTCCTCTCACAGTGCAGAGAAGAGCAGATAGAGAGAACTTTTGAGGCGATTCGGGGTTGCAGCCGCGCGATTGTGCATATCTACAATTCGACTTCAACGCTGCAGAGAGATGTTGTTTTCCATATGAACCGGGAAGAGATCAAAGAGATCGCGGTACAGGGAACGAAGTGGGTCAAGGAGAGAGCGGAGAAATTCCCCGGGAAGATTATCCTCGAGTACTCTCCGGAAAGCTTTACGGGGACAGAGCCGGATTATGCGGTAGAGGTCTGCAACGCGGTCATCAATGTCTGGCAGCCGGATCCGGAAAATCCGATGATTATCAATCTGCCTTCGACCGTTGAAATGAATACCCCGAATGTCTACGCGGACCAGATCGAATACTGCTCGAAGAGGCTGGACAAAAGAGACAGCGTGGTTCTGTCGGTGCATCCGCATAACGACCGCGGAGAAGGCGTGGCCGCGACCGAGCTTGCTTTGCTTGCCGGCGCGCAGAGAGTCGAGGGAACACTTCTTGGAAACGGCGAGCGGACCGGCAATGTCGACATCCTCAATGTCGCCTACAATATGTTTTCACAGGGCATCAACCCGGAGCTGAATATCGAGAATATACGGGAGATCATAAGAATCTGCGAACGCCTTACGAAGATGAAGCTGGATCCGAGGCATCCGTATGCCGGGAAACTTGTTTTTACGGCTTTTTCCGGATCCCATCAGGATGCGATCAACAAAGGCATGCAGGCGATGCGCGAGCGCGGGGACAACATCTGGCAGGTGCCGTATCTGCCGATCGATCCTGCTGATATCGGAAGGGAATACGAGCCGATCGTGCGCATCAATTCCCAGTCCGGAAAGGGCGGCGTAGCCTTTGTCATGGACACGTACTTCGGCTTCAAACTGCCGAAAGCAATGCAGCGTGAATTTGCGGATGTCATTCAGGCAGAGTCGGAGAAGGAAGGTGAAGTCGCTCCCGAGAAGATCATGGAGGCATTCCGCAGCGAATACCTCGACAGAAAAGAGCCGCTCCATTTCAGAAGGCTGCAGGTTGTTGATCTGTCCAATGACAGCGAGACACAGTTTGATACGCAGGTAACCGTGCGCTATACGGATGACGGAGCGGAGCATGAGTTCACGGCGGTCGGCAACGGACCTCTGGACGCGGTGAAGAGAGGGCTGTTGCAGAATCTGGGAATCGATGTCCGGATTCTGGACTATGAGGAGCATGCGCTGAAATCCGGCGCGGACGCGCAGGCGGCTGCCTATATTCATCTGATGGACGCGGAAACCGGAAGGACCACGTACGGCGTAGGCGTTTCTTCGAATATCACGAGGGCATCTGTACGCGGCATATTCTCGGCGCTGAACAGGCTCTCACTCGGATCGAGGGAAAGCTTCCACAATTTCTGAGCGCGGCACAAAGGACGGAGCCGTCATGCGATGCAGGGTGCGGTGACGACGATGTTTTGCCTCGGCGGGGACCCGCAGTTTCGGGAT
Source organism: uncultured Lachnospiraceae bacterium (assembly GCA_900317555.1). Taxonomy (GTDB): domain Bacteria; phylum Bacillota; class Clostridia; order Lachnospirales; family Lachnospiraceae; genus CAG-791. Next base: position 159,064 of record ONHF01000001.1, read on the forward strand.
GAGGAGCGCCGCAGCCCGGATTGACAAAACACCGCGGCACTTTTAAGATGGAAAAGCACTGCAGGTCAAGGGAACGCGCATGGCGCGCGGCGACGACGGAGGCAGGCTGACAAGGAGAGATTATGGCAGATCAAAAGAAACTGGTTGCTGAAGTGACCTCAATGGACGAGGACTTCACCCAATGGTACACGGATGTCTGTATTAAGGCAGACCTCATCGCTTACTCGCAGATCAAGGGATTCATGGTGATCAAACCGTACGGATATGCGATCTGGGAGAATATGCAGCAGCTTCTGGACAAACGCTTCAAGGCTACAGGCGTCCAGAACGTCTATATGCCGATGCTGATTCCAGAGAGTCTTCTGAAAAAGGAAGGCGAGCTTGTGAACGGCTTCGCGCCGGAAGTTGCATGGGTGACGCAGGGAGGTACAGAGCCGTTAACCGAAAGACTGTGCGTACGTCCGACGTCGGAAACCGTTTTCTCGGATTTCTACAAGGATGATGTACATTCCTACCGTGATCTGCCAAGACTTTATAACCAGTGGTGCTCGGTTGTCCGCTGGGAGAAAGAGACGAGGCCGTTTCTGCGCTCCAGAGAGTTCCTCTGGCAGGAGGGACATACGATTCACGCGACCAGGGAAGAAGCCGAGGAGCGTACGCAGATGATGCTGGATGTCTATTCGGATTTCCTGGCAGAGGACATGGCGATCCCGACGATCAAAGGACAGAAGACCGAGAAGGAGAAGTTCGCCGGAGCCGAGGCAACGTATACGGTCGAGGCAATCATGCATGACGGCCGTGCCCTGCAGTCCGGTACCAGCCACTTCTTCGGGCAGAAATTCTCGAAGGCGTACGATATTACCTTCACGGACAAGGACAACCAGCTCAAATACGTATGGCAGACTTCCTGGGGCGTTACGACCAGAATGATCGGCGCCATGATCATGGTACACGGAGACAACAGAGGTCTGGTGATACCTCCCAGAATCGCTCCGGTTCATGTGGATATCATTCCGATCCAGCAGCGCAAGGAAGGCGTCCTGCAGAAGGCATACGAAATCCGGGATATGCTCTCCGGCTTTAAAGTCAAGGTGGACGATTCCGACAAGAGTCCGGGATACAAATTCTCGGAGCAGGAAATGCGCGGTATTCCGCTCCGCATTGAAATAGGTCCGCGGGACATACAGAACAACGTATGCGTCATTGTCCGCCGCGATACCTTTGAGAAGACGGAGTGCCCGATTGACAAGGTGGCGGAGACGGTATCTTCGCTTCTTGAAACGGTGCAGAACGATATGCTCGAACGGGCACGCCGGCACCTGGAAGAGGAAACATTTGAGGCGAAGACGCCGGAGGAATTCGCACGTCACTTTGAGAATCAGAACGGGTTTGTCAAGGCAATGTGGTGCGGAGACCGTGCCTGCGAGGACAAAATCAAGGAGATGTACGGCGTAACCAGCAGGTGCATTCCCTTCCACCAGGAGGAAATCGCGGGGACCTGTGTCTGCTGCGGGAAGCCCGCGAAGAAGATGGTATACTGGGCGAAGGCATATTGATGCGGGAGTGCGGAAACTGGAAATTCCATATTCCGTCCGGAGCGGGCAGAATCCTGGATACGCTGCACGAGGCCGGCTTTGAGGCCTATATTGTCGGCGGCTGTGTACGCGACTGCATTCTCGGAAGAACACCGACCGACTGGGACATTACGACATCGGCTTCTCCACAGAAGATGAAGCAGCTTTTCCGCAAAACAGTTGATACGGGCATTCAGCATGGTACCGTTACGGTACTGATGCCGGACGGACAGTATGAAGTGACAACATACCGCGTTGACGGAGAATATCTGGACGGCCGGCATCCGGAGGAAGTGACATTTACCGCGAGCCTGACCGAGGATCTGAAGCGCCGGGATTTTACAATCAACGCAATGGCCTACAGTGAAGAGACCGGTGTGATCGACGAATTTGACGGAATCGGAGACATCCGGAGGAAAATGATCCGCGCCGTCGGCAATGCTGACCGGCGTTTTTCAGAGGACGCACTGCGGATCATGCGCGCTCTCCGGTTTTCCGCGCAGCTGGATTACTCGATTGAGGAGAAGACAAGAGAAGCCATCACACGGTTCGCGCCGAGGCTCTCTCTTGTCAGCGCCGAACGGATCCGCACGGAGCTGGAGAAGACGATCTGCTCGGATCATCCGGAGAGGCTGCGGGACGCGTACATGCTCGGCCTTACGAAGTATTTCCTTCCGGAATTCGATGTCTGCATGAGCTGCGCGCAGAACAATCCGCATCACCGTTACACGGTGGGGGAGCATATCCTGCATGCCATGCAGGCGGTCCGCGCGGACAAAGTGCTGCGTCTTACAATGCTGTTGCATGATATCGGCAAGCCTTCCTGCAAGACAACGGATGCGGAGGGCATTGATCACTTCCACGGGCATGTCAATAAGAGCGCGGAAATGGCCGGCAGAATCCTGAAAAGACTCCGCTACGACAACGCGACGATAGATACAGTTGTCCGGCTGGTCAGCTGCCATGATATGTACATGGAGAATACCGAGAGCGCTGTGCGCTTCGGCATGGTTCGGGTCGGACCGGAACTCTTTCTGCCTCTGATGGAAGTCAAGCTCGCGGATGGCGCCGCACAGAGCAGCTACCGGATCGGGATGAAGCGCCGGCAGGTGGATACATGGATCCGGCTTTACAGGGAAATCATCCGGCGCGGAGACTGCCTTGATCTGAAACACCTTGCCGTGACAGGAAAGGATCTGATAGCGGCTGGCGTGCCGCGGGGGCCGGAACTCGGAACGGTGCTCAAGCGCATGCTGCAGGATGTTCTGCAGGAGCCTTCCCATAATGAAAAAACATATCTGATGAACAGATATGTACTGCGCGAAAACCTCTGAAAATGCCGGAAATACACGGGTTTTCTTGACAAAAGCAAGGAATGATCATATAAATATAACTAGATTATGCCTGCCGGATGCAGGAGTTATTATCAGGAGGATACAATGAACAAGACCGAATTAATCGCAGCCGTCGCTGAAGAGACAGAGCTTTCCAAGAAGGACGCGGAGAGAGTTCTGAAGGCGTTCACGGATACAATCGCTTCCGAGCTTAAGAAGGGCGACAAGGTTCAGATCGTAGGCTTCGGCACTTTTGAAGTTTCCGAAAGACAGGCGAGAACAGGACGCAATCCGCATACCGGAGAGACAATGGAGATTGAAGCTTCCAAGGCTCCCAGATTCAAGGCGGGCAAGGCCCTGAAGGATGCAATCAACGCATAATCATCAAGGGAAAGTGACAGAATGGCAGAGCAGCATCCGCGGAGGGTGCTGCTCTTTTCGCATGAATTTATGAGATTAGATAAATACCTGAAAGTATCAAGGCTGATTAAACGAAGAACCGTCGCCAACGAGGCCTGCGACAACGGCCGCGTAAGCGTCAATGACAGGATCGCACGCGCAAGTCAGGAAGTAAAGCCGGGCGACCGGATCGCCATCTCATTCGGCGACAAGACCGTACAGGTTGAGGTTCTTTCCGTTACGGAATCCGTGAGAAAAGAAGACGCGGCGGATATGTTCCGCTACCTGTAAACGGCGAAGACGGCGCAGGCAGACAGGATGAGGGAAGGGTGATTCTCCCCGGAAAAACGGCAGGTGGAAATGAGCAGAGGAAGAAAGCGGAGTACAGGCAGAAGAAAATCGCAGAACAGGCTGAGCATACTTCTGGCAGCGGTCGTCATGCTTGTGCTGCTGGCGGTGACCTTTGTCCGGGGGTATCAGATCCGTAAATCCCTGTCGGTCTATCAAACAAGGCAGGAAGAGCTGACGAGCCAGATCACGAAAGAACAGCAGCGGGCAAAGGAAATCAAAGAGTACGGGAAGAAGACGCAGACGGACGAATATATTGAGGAAGTTGCCCGCGACAAGCTGGGACTGGTGAAACCGGGAGAGATCATTTTCCGGAACAGCAGTAAAGAATAAGAATATACCCGCGGGCAGGGAAGCCGTGCAGACAGAAGATGTGCTGTACGGCTTTCTTTGTTCCGCAGTGAGCTCGGATATGGACGAATTTTTACGGAAAATGGACAAAACAATGCAACGCTGCCACATGGCACCAGACGGGAGCCGAATTATTGCCGGCGTCTCCGGCGGCGCTGATTCGGTATGCCTTCTGACGGCGCTGTGCCGGCTGTCCGGACAGCGGAAATTCCGGATCCGCGCGGTGCATGTCCATCACGGCCTGCGCGCGAATGCGGACGGAGATGAGGCGTTTGTCAGGAAGCTTTGTGATGCGCTATCGGTTCCGCTTACCGTTGTGCACGCGGATGTACAGGCGGCAGCGAAGCAGGGGAAAACCGGCGTTGAAGAAGCCGGGAGGGAAATCCGCTATCAGGCATTCTTCCGGGCAGCTGCCGCATGGGACAGGGAAGAGCAGAGCGCAGGCAGTTCTGCTCACCCGGGCGCTTTGCCGGAAAGCCCGGCTGAGCAGGAGCAGGGCGCGGTCATCCGGCAAAACGGGCAAGCCCTGATCGCGGTGGCGCACCATATGGAAGATCTTACGGAAACCGTACTTTTCAACCTCTGCAGAGGGAGCGGCCTTTCCGGCCTTTGCGGCATCCGCCCGGTGAGCGGCAGGATTATCCGTCCCTTCATTGAAATGACGCGCGGCGAAATTGAAGCGGAGCTTACCCGCGAAGGACAGCCTTTCCGCACGGACGAAAGCAACGGGAACACGGCTTATACCCGGAACTTCCTGCGGCTGCAGATTATTCCGATGCTGCAGAAAAATGTGAACGCGGCCGCGCAGGCGAATATCGCGCGGGCAGCAGGAGAAGCTTTGGAAGCACGGGAATATATCGAAGGCAAAGTCAGGGAGTGCTGTGAAAAATGCGTATCGAACCGCGGTGCCTTCCGATGCGCGGATCTTTCCGCACTTGCGGCGGAAGCCCCTTTTTTACAGCGGCAGGTGCTCTACCGGATGGTGGCAGAGGCCGCAGGAAAACGAAAGGACATTACATCCGCACACATAGATCTTTTGCAGCAGCTCTGTGTATCAGGCGGAAGCGCGGAAATTTCACTTCCATATGGACTTGTGGCAAGGAAAGTCTATAAGGAACTGTTCATTGGCCCGGCGGGGGATGTTTTGCCGTGGAAGAAGGACCTCCGGACAGGCTCTTCCGGCGCAGGGCGGTTTCCTTCTGACGTTTGTCGGTACCGGTGGCGCATTATCGCCGCGGCGCAGGTGCCGCGGCCCGTGCCTGCAAATGAGTATACGAAATGGTTCGATTATGATAAAATAGGCTCGTTTCCCGTGTTTCGCACCAGAAAACCGGGAGACAGAATCACGGTGACGGAGGACGGCAGCCGCAAGACGCTTTCGCGCCTTTTCATTGACTGCAAGGTGCCGGCGGATCTGCGTGGCAGGATTGTTTTTCCGGCTTCCGGAGATGAAGTTCTCTGGATTCCCGGCTGCCGGATGAGCGCCCGTTACAAAGTGAGTGATACAACAAAGACAGTACTGGAGATATCTGCAGCGGATGGAGGGCAAGATGGCTGAGACGATTGATATACTGATCAGCGAAGACGAAGTCGAGAAGAGAGTAAGAGAGCTCGCGGAGAAGATTTCCGCGGACTATGAAGGACGCGAAGTGTGTCTGGTCGGCATTCTCAAGGGAGCATGCTTTTTCATGTGCGATCTCGCGAAGAGAATTTCGGTGCCGGTCACCATTGACTTCATGCAGGCGTCCAGCTATGGCGGAGCAACCGAATCGAGCGGTACCGTGCGCATCAAGAAGGACGTGGACGATTCGATTGAGAACAAAGATGTCATCATTGTCGAGGACATTGTGGATTCCGGAAGAACACTGGCGTTTCTTGGTGATTTCCTGCGCAGCAAGGGAGCTTCGAGCATCCGCTACTGCACACTTCTGGACAAACCGGAGAGACGCGTCGTCAGCCTGCATGTAGATTATGTCGGATTTAAGATCCCGAATAAATTCGTTGTCGGCTACGGCATGGATTATGATCAGAAATACCGCAATCTTCCGTATATAGGTGTCGTACATTTAGACAACGGAAAATAAAGCTTCCGCGGCAAGGAGAAGATATTGAATAACGATACTAGAAATACCGGCCGCCTGATTGCCGGTGTCGTCGTTCTGGTGCTGTTTCTGGCTATGCTCCAGTTCGCGCGAACTTCATTCTCAAATCAGGAAACGCCCTACACGCTGGAAACCTTTGAACAGGATCTTTCCAAGGGGCGCGTTGATAAAGTGGAAATTGTGCCGAACAGCGAAACACCGACCGGCTCCGCGAACATTACACTGAAGGACGGAACCGTCAAGGTACTGTACGCGACGGACATCACGAAGGTGGAGAAGACCGTGCGGGAAGACGGAATCTCACCGGTTGTCAGGGATGTGCCGCGGGAAAGCTGGTTTATGACCAGTATTCTGCCGGTGCTGCTTGTGGCGGTGATCTGCTTCTTTTTCTTCTACATTATGAACGCGCAGGCAATGGGAGGCGGCGCCAACGCGAAAATGATGGATTTCGGCAAGAGCCGCGCCGTGCGTGCGTCCTCCAAGGACAGAGTTACGTTCGCGGATGTCGCAGGCCTTAAAGAAGAAAAGGAAGATCTGCAGGAGATCGTTGATTTTCTGAAAGATCCCGGTAAATACACAAAACTCGGTGCGCGTATCCCCAAGGGCGTCCTTCTGGAGGGGCCGCCCGGCACCGGAAAGACATTACTTGCCAAAGCTGTTGCCGGTGAAGCCGGCGTGCCGTTCTTTTCGATTTCCGGTTCGGACTTTGTCGAGATGTTCGTCGGTGTCGGCGCATCCCGCGTGCGGGACATGTTCGAGGAAGCCAAGAAGAACGCGCCGTGCATTGTTTTTATTGATGAGATCGACGCTGTCGCCAGAAGAAGAGGTACCGGCCTCGGCGGCGGCCATGACGAGCGGGAACAGACGCTCAACCAGCTGCTGGTTGAGATGGACGGCTTCGGTGTGAATGAAGGCATCATTGTCATGGCGGCAACAAACCGTGCGGATATTCTGGATCCCGCGATTCTGCGGCCCGGCCGTTTTGACCGGAAAGTTGCGGTTTCCCGCCCGGATGTCAAAGGCAGGGAGGAGATCTTAAAGGTACACGCGAAGAACAAGCCGCTTGGAGACGATGTCAATCTGGAAGAAATTGCGAGAACGACAGCCGGCTTTTCCGGTGCGGATCTCGAGAACCTCCTGAACGAGGCAGCGATCGACGCTGCAAAGGAAAACCGCGCATATATCATTCAGGCGGATATTCAGAAGGCGTTTATCAAAGTCGGCATCGGTACGGAGAAGAAAAGCCATATCATTTCCGAGGAGGAAAAGCGCATTACCGCTTATCATGAAAGCGGGCACGCGATTCTGTTCCACGAGCTGAAGGATATCGGTCCGGTCTACACGGTATCGATCATTCCGACCGGCGCAGGAGCAGCAGGATATACGATGCCGCTGCCCGGCAAGGACGAAATGTTCATGACCAGAGGCCGTATGCTGCATGAGATCATGGTGGATTTCGGAGGCCGCATTGCAGAGGAACTGGTTCTTGACGATATTACAACCGGCGCTTCAAACGATATTCAGAAGGCAACGTCCATGGCTTACCAGATGGTAACCAAATACGGTATGTCTTCGGAAATCGGAACGATCAACTATTCGACGCAGGAAGAGGATGTCTTCCTCGGCTATGACCTCGGTCATGAAAAGCGCAACAGCGAGTATATCGCGGGCGAGATTGACAAGGAAGTCCGCAGAATCATTGAAAGCTGCTATCAGGACGCGCGGGAGATCATCCTGAAGCATGAAGATGTGCTGCACGCAAGCGCCAGACTTCTGATGGAAAAGGAAAAGATCTCGGGGCAGGAATTTGACGCGCTGTTTGCACAAGGCTCCTGCTGATATTTGTGCAAAATGAATAAAATAGAGCTATGCAATTTGTAAAATTCGTAGATTTTCAATCTTGCTCGCAAAAGAGGAGTTTGCTATTATACTAAGCGTAACCCCCCAATACATTTATATAAGTTTTTGCTATACCCCAATTAAGAAGTGCTCCGGAAACAGCTTCCCCAAGTGCTGTTTTCAGTAAGGAACAACTTCTACCCCATTGCAGGAATGTGTCCCCCAACACATTCCTGTTTTTTTATGGCTGCTTGCAGACATGTGCCTGCCGGAGGTGTTTTGGTGTATTTGCGGTGTTCCTTTTTCCATGCCGGTGCGTTATAATTTCATCGAAACATTATTGGTTATTTAGTTAACAATACTGTTATTTCAAGAAAGGTGGTATTCGTTATGCCCATTGTTACAAGTACAGAACTTTTCAAGAAAGCTTATGACGGCGGTTACGCTATCGGTGCTTTCAACATCAACAACATGGAAATCGTTCAGGGAATCACCGACGCGGCGGCAGAGCTGAAGAGCCCTGTTATTCTGCAGGCTTCCCAGGGCGCGAGAAAGTACGCGAATTCCGTATATCTTGTAAAGCTGGTTGAGGCGGCTTCCGAACTGCATCCGGAACTTCCGATCGTCCTTCATCTGGATCACGGCGCGGATTTCGAGACTTGCAAGGACTGCGTTGACAACGGGTTTACTTCTGTCATGATCGATTATTCCGGCCATCCGTTCGCCGAGAATATCGAGGTTTCCAGAAAGGTTGCGGAGTATGCGCATGCGCACGGCGTCGTTGTAGAGGCTGAGCTCGGTACACTGGCAGGACAGGAAGACGCTGTTTCCGTAGAGGCGGATAAGGCTTTCTACACACATCCGGAGGAAGTTGAGGAATTCGTAGAGAAGACCGGCGTTGATTCCCTCGCAATTGCAATCGGAACATCGCACGGCGCTTACAAGTTCAAACCCGGCACAAAGCCGCAGCTTCGTCTTGATATTCTTGATGAAGTCGCGAAGAGACTTCCGGGCTTCCCGATCGTTCTGCACGGCTCTTCTTCGGTTCCGCAGGAATATGTCAAGATCATCAACGAGAACGGCGGCAAGCTGATTGACGCAATCGGCGTTCCGGAAGATCAGCTTCGTGAAGCGGCAAGACGCGCGGTCTGCAAGATCAATATCGATTCCGACCTTCGTCTTGGCATGACGGCTGGCATCCGCAAGCATTTTGTGGAGCATCCGGATCATTTCGATCCCCGTCAGTATCTGGGCGATGGCCGCGCGAATGTCAAGGCTATTGTCGAGCACAAGATTAAAGACGTTCTTGGTTCCGACAACAAGATCTGACTTTAAACATCATGCGGTACCCCGAAATTCCGGGTATGCGCGGTAACGTAATCATAAAGAGCGTCCGCGCCGGTATGAAAATTACCGGTGCGGACGCTTTTTATATATTCTATGGAGCGGCCGCCGGATCAAATCGGAAATTTAGAAATTATCAACAAAAATCCGGCATCTTTTTCTCTTTTCCATCTATATCACACGGTTGCTTTTTTATTCTATAATTTCAATTGTGATAACGATTTCAACTTGTTTTCATGGCAGGCGGGCGGTACGTGAGCGGAGAAACGGAGGTGCCGCGGGTAGCCTGTACATCTTGCGGCGTCCCGGGATCCGGGGCACAGGGTTTTCTTGCGGAGGGGCTGACATGTTCGAAGACAGAAACTGGGAAGCGCAATTTACGAAACGCCTCGAGACACACTACGAGGAAATGAAATGGCTCTATCAGGAACTCTACGGCGACGAGCACGCGTTTGACTACTTCATTACGATGCTGCATCACTACTATTCCGAAAGAAGGCAGGTGCTCAGGGAATGGGATGAGGCGCGGGAAGTTGTCACGGACTGGTATGCCGGAAACGACATGTACGGCATTCTGATGTACACGAACTGTTTTGCCGGAAACCTGAAAGGTGTGCGCTCGCATCTGGATTATATCAAGGAATGCGGCCTGAACTATATTCACCTGATGCCCCTCCTGCAGAGCCCGGCCGGCAGAAGCGACGGCGGCTACGCCGTTTCGGATTTCCGGAAGGTGCAGCCGGAGCTGGGAACGATGCAGGATCTTGCGGACCTTGCGGATGAATGCCATGAAAAAGGCATGAGTGTCTGCCTGGATTTCGTCATGAACCATACCAGCGAAGATCATGAGTGGGCCAGAAGAGCCAGAGCCGGAGAGAAGGAGTTTCAGGACAGGTATTTCTTCTTCGACAACTGGGATATTCCGAATCAGTTCGAGAAGACGGTTCCGCAGGTATTTCCTCAGACGGCGCCCGGAAATTTCACCTGGTGCGAAGAAGCGCATAAGGTGGTTATGACGACGTTTTATCCGTATCAGTGGGACCTGAACTACAGGAACCCTACAGTTTTCAACGACATGACCGCGAACATGCTGAACCTGTGCAACCACGGCGTGGATATTATCCGTCTTGACGCGGTGCCTTATATCTGGAAGACACTGGGAACGACCTGCCGCAATCTTCCGCAGGTCCATACGCTGGTCCGCATTATGAGAATGGCCTGCGAAGTTGTCTGCCCCGGAACACTGCTTCTCGGAGAAGTGGTTATGGAGCCTTCCAAGGTTGTCCCGTACTTTGGAACGGTAGAGAAGCCGGAATGTCATATGCTGTATAACGTAACGACGATGGCGAGCACGTGGCATACCGTTGCGACGAGGGATGTAAGGCTGCTGAAGCATCAGCTGGGGACCGTTTTTGCGCTGCCCAAACAGTATATGTTCCTCAATTATCTGCGCTGCCACGATGATATCGGCTGGGGCCTCGACTATGATTTCCTGAAACAGTTCGGCATCGAGGAAGTCGCGCACAAGAAATATCTGAATGACTATCTGCGTGGTGCATGGTACGGCAGTGATTCCAGAGGCGAGCTCTATAATGACGATCCGCGCCTTGGTGACGCGCGTCTTTGCGGTACGACGGCGTCCCTGTGCGGGATCGAAGCCGCTGAGTATGAGCAGAATAAAGACAAACTGGCGAAGGCAATCAGTCTGGATATCATGCTGCACGCATTCCTGTTTACGCAGAGCGGCATTCCGGTGCTGTACAGTGGTGATGAGATCGGACAGCTCAATGAATACAGCTACCACAAGGATCCGTTGAAGGCAGATGATTCGAGATATCTGCATCGCGGAAATTTCAACTGGGATGAGGCGGCACTTCGAAACGACACCTCTACGCGGCAGGGGATTCTCTTTCAGGCGATCCGCCGCCTGGCAATGCTGCGGCAGCGTTATGAGGTGTTCGAGACCGAAGCCGACGCGTGGATCGTCGAAACCTGGAATGACCATGTCCTCGGTATCGGCCGCTATTACAAGGGAGAGAAACTGATTGCGCTGTTCAATTTCTCCGAGTTCAACCAGACCGCCTGGATAGATGAGCAGGAAGACTATTATGACATGCTGACCGGCCAGAGGCGCCCTGCCAGGGCGGTAGGCGTTCCGGGATACGGCTTCGCATGGCTTCTTACGGATTTTACGAAGGCGGGAAGCCCGCTGAAGGATGAGGATAAAATGCGGGATCCCGGGAAGGAAGTCCTGAAAGAAACGCCGGCAAAACAATCCGCTTTGCCGGACGCGCAGAAAGTTTCTTCGAAGAAAGCCGCAGCAGCTGCGCAGCCTCATGCGAAGAAAACCTCCGCACGGCGGAATTCAGCCGGCAGGAAATGAGTGCAGGAAGGGTGATTTCACTATGACCATCAAAGAAGTTGCCACGCTCGCCGGAGTATCTCCGGCCTCGGTCAGCCGCTATATGAACGGCGGTTCGATCAGCGAGGAGAAAAGGGAACGTATCCGTGCTGTAATCGAAAGGACAGGCTACCGTCCGAATCCGGCCGCGCAGACGATGCGTACCGGCCGGTGTGACGAAGTCGGTGTTATTGTTCCAAAGATTGATTCGGATTCCGTTTCAGCGATTGTCGCGGGAATTTCAGAAGGCCTGAAGGATAAGAACTATATGGTTGTGCTCGGCAGCACTGCCGGCGTGAGAGAAGAGGAGATCCGCTATCTTTCCGCGATGCAGAGCAGTAATGTCGCCGGCATTATCCTGATGGGAACCGTTATGACACCGTTTTTAAAAGACGCGATTACCGCCAGCGAAAAGCCGGTGGTTGTAACCGGACAGAATTTTGAAGGTGTGCCGAGCGTTTTTCATGATGACTTCAATGCGGTGAAAGAGCTGATGAACCGCATGATCGCGAGAGGAAGAAAGGAAATCGTGTATATCGGCGTTCTGGAGGAGGATCTTGCAGCCGGTGCCGCAAGGCATAACGGAGCCCTTGCCGCATGGAAAGAGGCCGGCTTCCTGCAACCTCTTCCCTGCGAGATCGCAACGTTTGATACGGACGGAGGCGTCCGCTGCATGGAAAAACTTCTGAAAACACACCCCGGTCTCGATGGTGTTGTCTGTGCGACGGACCGGATAGCCCTCGGAGCCATGCAGTATCTGCAGAGCGCAGGGCGAAAAGTCCCGGAGGATGTAAGCGTTGCCGGCGTAGGAGACAGCTGGGCAGGCCGGCTTTCCGCTCCGCCGCTTACGACGGCACACCTGTATTTCCGCCAGTGCGGCGCAGCTGCTGTGGACATGCTGCTGCAGAAAATCAACGCCGCGGAAGATCAGGTCTATACGACCAGCCCGATCCAGCAGATCATGCTGGAATATACCATCGTCGAGAGAGGATCCATATGAGAAAGAAGCTGATTTTTATCGATATTGACGGAACGCTGACAGAGCCCGGCTCCAATGTGCCGCCGGAAAGCGCTCTGGAGGTAATCCGCAGCGCGCAGGCAAACGGCCACAAGGTGTTCCTGTGTACCGGAAGAAATTATGACATGCTGTCTCCTCTTTTGAAGTACGGCTTTGACGGTATGGTCGCCAGCTCCGGCGGTTACGTAATGGCAGGGGACAAACTGATCTTCGACTGTCCGATGACGGACGTGCAGCGGGATACAGCGCTGGATTCGCTGCACAGGCACGGCGTGTTCTGCACAATTGAAGCCGCGGATGGTTCCTACGGAGACGCGGATCTGAAGGACTTCCTGAAAGATCAGCCAGAAGGCAACAGCGAGATCGAACGATGGAGAAAAGCACTTGCCGAGAATCTCAATATCAGGCCGATGGAGCAGTACGACGGCGCACCGGTTTACAAAGTCGTGATCATGTGCAGGGAGCTTTCCCAGCTGGATGAGGCAAGGAGCCTTCTGGAAAAGGACTTCGACTTCGTCCTGCAGGAAGTTCCGGCGCACGGGTGCCTGAACGGAGAACTGATCAACCGCAGCTTTGACAAGGGACGCGGAATTCTGCGACTGTGCGATTATTACGGTGTCCCCGTAGAGGATACGGTCGGTTTCGGCGACAGCATGAATGACCTTGAAATGATCCGCACCGTCGGCACGAGTGTTTGCATGGAAAACGGTGCGAAGGCGTTGAAGGAAATCAGCACCATGGTAGCGCCTTCCGTTACAGACGACGGCCTCGCAAAGGCCTTCCGAAAACTCGGGCTTGCGTGATTACGTCGATATGCACAAAAAAACAGAAATACTATTGACAAAATAGGACAATTTACAAAACAGTATCAACACAATACAATATATATTGAAAACAGCATGAAAACGTTTTCAAATATAGATTTTTCTTAATGAGGGGCAGCTGAAAGAGTAGGAAGGGAGGCTCTTATGGCACTGGATTACCGGAAATGTGCTGAAGACATCGCGAAGTATGTCGGAGGAAGGGAGAACCTTGTAAGCGCGGCGCACTGCGCGACGAGGCTCCGGCTTGTTGTTGTGGACAACAGCAAGATCGATGTCAAGGCAATTGAGAACACGGACGGTGTAAAGGGAACATTCAATTCGAACGGCCAGTTCCAGATCATCATCGGAACAGGGACAGTCAACAAAGTTTATGACGAATTTCTGGATATTACGGGAATGTCCGCAGCAACGAAAGACGACGTGAAGGCGGCAGCGGCGGCCAAGGCGCCGGTATGGAGGAGAATGCTCAAGACGGTCGGTGATGTTTTTGTGCCGATTCTGCCTGCGATCGTTGCGTCCGGTCTGATGATGGGACTGGTAGAGGCGCTCGGCAAAGCGATTCCCGGCTTCTCCGGAACAGCCTGGTACGGCTTCCTTGATATGGCAGCCAATACGGCGTTTGCGTTTCTTCCGGTTATCGTGGCAATATCTTCCGCCAGAGTTTTCGGCGGCAATATTTTCCTCGGTGCGGTCATCGGTCTTATGATGGTTCACCCGAACCTGACCAACGGCTGGAATGCCGCGCAGGGATATGATGTCTGGTATATGTTCGGGCATGCCTTGAAAATCGGTAATTATACCTTCGGCCAGATTAATCAGCTGGGATATCAGGGACACGTCATTCCGGTTATCATGGCTGTCTGGCTGATGAGTCAGATTGAAAAATGGCTGCACAAGCATATTCCGGAAATTCTCGATCTGTTTATCGTTCCGCTGGTTACCGTGCTTCTGACAGGACTTGTGACGTTCATGTTTATCGGACCGGTTTTCTCGACAGCGGAGACTTATATTCTGAAGTTCGCGGAGTGGCTGGTTACGGTTGGCTATGGCGTCGGCGCTGCGGCAATGGGTGCCCTGTATCCGTTCACGGTTGTCATGGGCCTGCATCATATGTACAACGTGATTGAGGCCGGCATGCTTTCCAGTGCCGAATTCAATAACCTGAATATCTGGATGCCGATCGCGTCCGCGGCAAACTTCGCGCAGTTCGGCGCCTGCCTTGCCGTCGGTATTAAAACGAAGAACGCGAAGAGAAGATCTGTTGCGGTTCCGTCATCGCTTTCAGCATCCCTGGGCATTACCGAGCCCGCTATCTTCGGTGTCAACCTGCGGCTTCTGCGTCCGTTCGTGGGCGGCGTAATCGGCGGCGCAGTCGGTGCGTGGTTCGGCTCTGTTATGGGCCTTGGCGCAACGGCGTACGGCGTTACCGGTATTCCCGGCTATCTGACGATCAACCATCCTCTTACCTACACGATCATGCTTCTGATCGCGGGCGGCATTGCTTTCGGCATCACATTTACGAGCTGGAAGGAGGATCCGGATGATGACGACAATAAGAAGGTGGTGGAGAACAAATCTATCGGACAGTCCATCGCCGATGTTCCGGTGGAGCTGGGCAAGGTCTGCATCAAGAGTTCCGGCGGCGATGTCGCGCAGCCGATCAACGGCACGGTGATTCCTTACACCAAGATTCAGGATGAGACTTTTGCTTCGGGCGCGCTCGGACAGGGCGTGGGAATTGAGCCCGGAGACAGCGAGATCGTCTACGCGCCTTTCGACGGAACCATTTCTTCGGTTGCGGAAAGCAAGCATGCAATCGGTATTACAGGCCCGAATGATCAGGAGCTTCTGATTCATGTCGGCATTGATACGGTTGAAATGAACGGCGATGGCTTTACGCCGTATGTCAAGGAAGGAGATACTGTAAAGACCGGCCAGCCGATCCTGCGCTTTGACCGAGAGAAGATCAAGGCGGCAGGACACCCTGCAACCGTTGTTGTCCTTCTTACGAACAGCGATGATTTTGACGATGTCCGTTACGGCTCCGACTTGAACAAATAACAGATTATTTCGTACAGCCGTTGCTGCCGGAATTTCCGGCAGCAGGTAAAAGGGGACGCCGGAAGACGCCGCCCTGCAATATATAGCAGAAAGGATAAACACCATGAAAACATTCGAGTATACGATCACAGACCCCGTAGGTATCCACGCACGTCCCGCAGGACTTCTTGTCAAGGCTGTCAAGGAGCACGCGAGCAAGGTAACCATCACGAAGAAGAATCCGGACGGAACGGAAAAGAGCGCGGACGCGAAGAAGCTTCTGGCGCTGATGAACCTCGGTATCAAGCAGGGAGACACCGTTACGGTTTCTGTTGACGGCGAGGATGAAGACGATACATTCGAGGCAATTTCCAGATTCATGAGCGAAAATCTGTAAGCGGACTTTGCGCTCAAGGGGGAACAGAGTATGCAAGTTGCAACAGGTACCAGTATTCTGAACGGCATTGCCATCGGTAAAATCAAGATTTACAAGGCTCCGGTCTACAAGATTGATGATTCCCTGGTAAATGATCCGATTCCGGAACTCAAGCGTTTTGAAGATGCCCGCGTGAAGGCGCAGGATCAGCAGAACGTTCTGTATGAGAAGGCGGTGGACAGCGCCGGTGAGGACAGTGCCGCTATTTTCCAGTTCCACGCGGACATGCTGGATGACGACGATCTTCTCGACGCGGTCAAGACCATTATTGTTGATCAGCATCATACTGCCGAGTACGCTGCCAAGCAGGGATTCGCGAACGTCGCGGAAATGTTCAAGGAGATGGATGATCCGTATTTCCAGGCAAGGAGCGCAGACGTCATCGATGTAGGCAATGCGGTGATCGAATATCTTCTTGGTATAGATACGACGAGTCTGCAGGGAACGGAACCCACGATTCTTGTCGCGGAAGACCTTGCACCGTCTGAAACCGTCAAGCTGGACAAGTCGCTGCTTCTCGGAATGATTACAAGAGAGGGCAGTTCCAACAGCCATACAGCGATTCTTGCGCGCAGCATGAATCTGCCGGCTCTGATCCAGTGCAAGCAGATCAGTGATGACTGGGATGGAAAGTTTGCGATTCTCGACGGATATAACTCCTGCGTTTATATTGATCCGACGCAGGATCTGATTGATTCACTGACTGCCAAGCACAACGAGGACCTTCGCAAGGAAGCACTGCTGCAGGAATTGAAAGGCAAAACAAATACAACGATCGACGGAAAAACGATCAAGGTATTTGCCAATATCGGTGGTCCGTCCGATGTCGGAGCGGTACAGCAGAATGACGCGGAAGGCGTCGGGTTGTTCCGATCGGAGTTTGTTTATCTGAACAGCCCGGAAGATCCTTCGGAGGAGACACAGTTCCTTGCGTATAAGAGGGTGCTCGAGACACTTGCGCCGAAGCTGGTTGTCATCCGCACCTGCGATATCGGCGCCGACAAGACGATTGATTATATGGACCTCGATAAAGAGGTCAATCCGGCGCTCGGATACCGGGCAATCCGCATCTGTCTGACCAGAAAGGACTTTTTCAAGAGGCAGCTGCGGGCGCTTCTGCGGGCATCGGTCTATGGCAATCTGGGAATCATGTTCCCGATGATCATCAGTGTCCGGGAGGTCCGTGAGTGTAAGGAGATTCTAGCGGAATGCAAGAGAGAGCTTGAGAACGAGGGACAGAAATACAGCGATATAATTCAGGTCGGCATTATGATCGAGACACCGGCGGCGGCACTCTGCGCCGATGAGCTTGCTTCCGAAGTGGATTTCTTCTCTCTCGGAACGAATGATCTGACGCAGTATACCTGCGCGATTGACCGGCAGAACGCCAAGCTGGAGCCGTTCGCCGATACGCATCATCCCGCGGTGATGAAGGAAATCAAGATGACGATTGACGCGGCGCACAGACACGGCATATGGGCCGGCATCTGCGGTGAACTGGGAGCGGATCCTACACTGACAGAGACGTTCCTACGGATGGGCGTCGATGAGCTGTCTGTAAATGCCAAAAGTGTGCTCCCTTTGCGGAAAAAGATCCGCAGCATTGATCTTTCAAAACCGGCACAGTCATAAAAAATCGGCAGGCATTGTTTTCACGAAGATGCGTGAAAACAATGCCTGCCTTTTTCATTTCTTCGAATACTCTTCAATCAGTCCCATGATAATTTTCGTGGAATTGATCTGGGAGCTTTCCGCCATCCTGTCGATATATTTCTGACGGTTTTCATACAATTCATGAACCTTTTCAAGGATCACATCCGGAAGATCATCGTCACTGACGCAAATACTGTATCCCTGCTGTGCGAACGAGCCTGCGTTGAGCTTCTGGTCGCCGCGTCCGGTCGGAAGCGGAACCAGAATGTTCGGCTTTTTCAGTGCCAGCAGCTCGCAGATCGCATTCGCCCCCGCACGGGAAATCACAATGTCTGCCATGGCGTACAGATGGCAGAGGTCTTCCTGCACATATTCGAACTGCTTGTATCCCGGAGTTGTCAGAAGCAGATTATCCATTTTTTCCTTACCGCACAGATGAACAACCTGAAAATCCTGCAGCAGGGCGCCGAGGTTGTCCCGGACGGTTTTATTGACGGATGCCGCGCCAAGACTGCCGCCGATGACCATGAGCACCGGTTTATCTTTGGTGAAGCCGCAGATCTGCCTGCCTTTTTCCGCGTCTCCGTGAAAAAGCTCGGCGCGGATCGGCGTGCCGGTCAGAACAGCCTTTTCTGCGGGCAGATCCTGCATTGTTTCAGGGAAGTTGCAGCAGACTTTGACGGCAAACGGCGTGCAGAGTTTGTTCGCAAGGCCCGGTGTCATATCGGATTCATGGCAAATCGACGGGACATGGCAGGCGGCAGCAGCCTGTACAACAGGAACACTGACATAGCCGCCTTTGGAAAAGACAATATCCGGCTTCCACTGGTGAATAAAATGGTGTGCCTGAGAGAAGCCTTTGGCGACACGGAAAGGATCTGTAAAATTTTTCGGATCAAAGTAGCGGCGGAACTTTCCTGTCTCAATCGCCAGATACGGGATGCCGTAGTCTTCAATCAGCGATTTTTCAATGCCGTTGATAGAACCTATATAGTAAATGTCGTAGCCCGCATCTTTCAGACACGGAATCAGCGCGAGATTCGGTGTAACGTGCCCGGCAGTGCCTCCGCCGGTCAGAACAATCTTCTTGGACATATCTTTCCTTCTCATTCTTTCGTTATCAGCAGTGCCTATATTATACGCTTTTGTTACAAATTTGTGTCGGAAAAATCAAAGCGCATTTGCGAGAGCAGTGCCGGAGGGAAGTCGTCCATGGGATCGGCGGCATTCAGGAAGATTCTGCTCTGTCAGACATCATCTTAAACATCCTTCGATTGCAGAATATCGGAAGCCCTGCGCATCGCCTGCTCCATTGTAAGAGAGTCATCCAGAGATTTCAGGTAAGCAGCAAGGGTTTTGGTGTTCTCAGCGAGCACTTCAGCCTTGCCCTCAGCCTTGCCTTCGGCTCGTCCCTTTTTTAGCGCCATCCATTCGATTTCTTTCTTCTCCATTTCCCAATCCATGTATTGTTTCCTCCAGACAGCATTTTTCTTAGCCCTTCGGACCGCTCTGTCAATCTGCTGAACATAGGAATCGTCTGATCTGCCGGCCGGTTTTCCGCCTACGTAATCGAGAAATGCGCGCAGCTCCGGAGGGACATCGTTCATGCGTCCTGCAGCATTCAGGAAGATCCTGCTCTGCCCGTCGCCAAGTTCCAGATCCGGGCAGCCGACACAGGTGGAGCGGAAGACGTAACAGTACTTACCCCTTTTGAACGGGTCGAAAGAACAAAGGAAGATC
>ONHF01000015.1 GCA_900317555.1 uncultured Lachnospiraceae bacterium
ATATCAGTCTTTTTATTATCAGTATTAGTTGGGTTTGATTCTGAGACTTCCTGAGGTTTGATATTCAGACCTCCTGAAGTTTGATTTTCAAACTTCAAGAAGTGTCTTTCCCCAAAGTTATCCACCGTCCGGAAGAAGCTTTTCACATAGATCAGGTTGGGCTTCCCAAGCCCCTGGCGCTTCCGCTCAATCAGACCGGCTTTCTGTTCCAGTTCATCCAAAAGCTGCACGGCTTTGTTCTTTCCGCAGTTCATTTCCTCCATGACCTCTGCGATCGGATAGATGATATAAATGCGATTCTGCTTGTCTCTCCAGCCGTTTTTATGAGAAAGCCCTACCCGGTCCAGAAGAAGGCTGTACAGCAGCTTCGCTTCCGAAGAGATCCTCTGATAGGCTTCGTGCTGCAGAAGCAGCTTTGGTACTCTGACAAAAGAGTACTGCGCCTCATCCACGTCATAGAGATAGTCATTCACTCATATCACCACCTCCTGAATGGAAAACCTGTCTTTGGAAAGTGGCTTGCGCCGGAAGATGTCCTTATCCTGCTTGCCATAGGGGCAGGTTGAAAACAGGCATTTCCTGTATTTGAAGTCCGGGTGATAGTAGCAGCACTGTCTGCATTTCGGAGCCGTCTTGTTTCGGTCAACCGGCACATCACGCTTCATGAGATTCCTGTAAAAGTTTAAGCTTCCATTCTCACGCATTGGCCGGTACCTCCATCCTGGTTCCGAGTACCTCGTTCATACATTTCTTCATACAGAAACTGACACAAGGACCGTAACTGCAGCCTGCACAAGGGGATGTCGGCTTCGGGGACTCCGCCAGGTAGTAGCAGTTTTCTTTTTTGAGGGTGCATCCGACTTTCCGGTTCTTCCAGAAGAAACAGCCTCTGCAGCTTCGCGGACGGTCAGCGTAGTAACGCACGCCGTCGATTATGATCGTTTCTTGCAGAGCCTGCAGAAAAGAAAAAAGCCCGGTCACTGTCGATAAACAGTCACCGGGCTATGTAAGGAGGCTTATTCTTCTGAGAAGACAAAGACGCCCGGCAGAAGAGCTTTCTGCTGAACGTCTTTCACAAGTAGAGATTTTAGGGAGAAACGAGCCGCCTTTTAACTACAAAGTCTGCGACTTCTTTCTCTCCGTCATTTTTGTGTGTGGTGCCCCAAAAATTAACTACTAAGGGGTCGTTGCCCCAGTATTAACTACTAAATCGGAGCGATTTTTCTTCAAAATTCTCGAAAAGGAATCAAAAGGATTTGGGTAAAGAAAGAGCCCGGAAATGGTGGTGTATTTCCGGGCTTTTTCGATGATTTCTTGTCCTCGATTATCTCTTGGAGAACTGAGGTGCGCGACGTGCGGCTTTGAGGCCGTACTTCTTTCTCTCCTTCATTCTCGAATCACGAGTAAGATATCCGGCTGCCTTGAGCACCGGTCTGAACTCGGCATCTGCCTCGCACAGCGCTCTCGCGATACCCTGACGGATAGCACCAGCCTGTCCGGTTGTTCCGCCGCCCTTTACTGTGATGTAAAGATCGTACTGATCCGCTGTCTTTGTAGCTTCCAGCGGCTGATTAACGATAATCTTGAGGGTATCAAGACCAAAGTAATCATCTACAGTTCTCTTGTTGATTGTAATATTACCCTTGCCAGGTGTAAGGAAAACTCTGGCTACAGAAGATTTTCTTCTGCCTGTTCCGTAGTAAGTAACTGCCTTTGCCATCTTCGTATCCTCCTCCGATTAGAATTCCAGTACTTCAGGCTTCTGCGCTGCGTGATTGTGCTCAGAGCCTTCATATACATGAAGCTTTGTGTACATCTGATCACCAAGCTTTCCGGAAGGAAGCATTCCGCGGATCGCGTGCTCGACAACCCATACAGGCTTCTTGGCAAGCGCTTCACGGAGCGTTGTCAGGTGCCATGCGTTGCCGCCGATATATGCGGAATGGCGGAAGTACAGCTTCTGCTCCATCTTCTTGCCTGTCACTTTAATCTTCTCGGCGTTGATTACGATCACATAGTCACCGCAGTCAAGGAACGGTGTGTAAATGGGCTTGTTCTTGCCGCGAAGGACAGTTGCTACTTCCGAAGCAAGACGTCCGAGAGTCTTATCTGTAGCGTCTACAACATACCATTTTCTTTCAATGGATTTGGCGCTGGGAATATAGGTCTTCATTATATAGCCTCCAGTTTGTGTGAAAACATTTCCATTCATCATGTGTGATCGCACCGCGCCGCAGCACGTTTCGCAAAAACCGGGGAGTTTCGCTATTCTGCATCCATGATCTTACGGTCAAAAGAAGGCAGAATAATGCCTTGTCGCGTCACACGGAAGACATTATAAAACTTTGGATCTATGGTGTCAATGGATGAATCGGTAATCCGTAAGAAAAAGTCCGCAGGCAGGCGCGGTCGGTCCGGCGCACTGGCGGTCCCGCGCATCCAGCATTTCTTTTACCTGATACGGCTCCCGGTTGCCCCGTCCCACATCAATCAGTGTGCCCGCAATGATGCGTACCATGTTGTACAGAAATCCCTTCCCCTGTATGCGGATTGTGATTTCTCTGGCCTCATCCTGCTGCGCGATAGTATGATTCTTTGTCAGCATAATTGACGGCAAGCCGCAGCTCTTTTCTTCAATCTCAATCGATACAATTTCCCGTACTGTTGTCGCTGCCGCTGTTGCCGGATTGCAAAAGCTCTTGAAATCATGCTCGCCGACGAGATACTTCGCTGCCTCTCGCATCCTTTCGCAATTGAGATGAAAGTGAGTATAGCAACAGTAATTCCGCCTGATGGGATCAGGCACCCGCGCGTTGTAGATCCGGTATTCATATGTTTTGACGGTCTGCGCGTTCCGCGGATGAAAGTCCGGTTCTGTCGCTCTGGATTTACGAACCCGGATATCCTGCGGAAGCTTCGTATTCAGAGCATCTGCAAATTTATCCGGCGGAATCCGGCTCTGCGTATCGAAAACTACATAATTGCAGTAAGCATGAACCCCGGAGTCCGTACGGCTGGCGCCGATCACACGAATGTCCTCCCCCGTCAGCTGCCGCAGTGCCTGATTCAGTGTACCTTCGACTGTGACAAGGCTTTCATCCTTCTGCAGCGCGAAACCATTATAATTCGTACCGTCATAAGCGATGACCAGCAGGATTCTATGTATCATGGCTTACATCCCCAATATGCGCAAAACAATGCACGACGCAAAATACAGCGCCAAAAACACATATGCGGCAGCGTCCGCGCCTCTGTAAGCAAGCGGCTTCATTTTGGTCCGCCCTTCTCCTCCGCGGTAACATCTGGCTTCCATCGCCATCGCCAGATCATTGGCTCTTCGGAAAGCGGAGATAAAAAGCGGAACAAGCAGCGGAACAAGACTTTGAATCTTCTTCATAAGATTTCTGGATTCAAAGTCCGCGCCGCGGGCGATCTGCGCTTTCATGATTTTATCGGTTTCTTCCATCAGAATCGGAATAAACCGGAGCGCAATGGACATCATCATCGAAATTTCATGCACCGGCACATGAAGTACTTTTAAAGGCCCCATCACACTTTCCATGGCGTCCGTAAGCTCGTTCGGTGTCGTCGTCAGTGTCATCAGCGAAGAGCCGAAAATCAGGAAGGTCAGGCGTACCGCCATTTTCACCGCGAAAACAATTCCCTCCCGCGTCAGCGTCAAAGGTCCGAGTGTCCAGACCGGCGTTCCCGGTGTCAGGAAAAGGTTGAACAGTATGGTAATCAGAAGGATGAACATTACCGCTTTCATTCCGCGCACAATATAGTGAAACGGAACTCTGGAAAGCGAGATAACAATGACCAGATAAAGTGCCGCGAGCACGTAGCCGGCCCATCCGTTTACAATAAAAAGCGAAATGATGTATGCAAGCGTTGCGATCAGCTTTACTCTGGGGTCGAGCCTGTGGATAACCGAATCTGTCTGATAGTATTGCCCGAGTGTAATTTCATTGAACATGCAGTTCTCCTCTGTGACGCGCAATCTCCTCCGCCGCTTCATCCACAGTCAGAATATCCGTCCGGACAGGAAGGCCGCACTCCCTCAGATGCTGCATGATGTAGACCATCTGCGGTGCGGAAAGTCCAACGGCTTCCAGCTCTTTATAGCGCGCGAAAACTTCTTTGGGCGAGCCGTCCATCAGGATCTTCGCATCATTCATGACAATAATCCGGTCCGCATACTCGGCGACATCGTCCATGCTGTGCGATACCAGAAGAATAGTCATGTGAAGCTGCTGTTTCATGCCGCGCACCATATCGAGGATCTCATCTCGTCCTCTGGGATCCAGGCCTGCCGTCGGCTCATCCAGAATCAGAACCTTCGGCTGCATCGCGAGTACGCCAGCGATGGCCGCTCTGCGCTGCTGGCCGCCGGAAAGATCGAACGGCGACTGTTTCCAGAATTCTTCGGAAAGTCCGCTGCTTCTTAACGCTTTCTCTGCTCTTTTCCTGCATTCTTCCTCGGAAAATCCAAGGTTTCGCGGACCGAACATCACATCGCTGATGACGTCCTGCTCAAACAGCTGGTGCTCCGGATACTGAAAAACAAGCCCGACATCCGCACGCAGCTTCTTCCTGTCAAATCCGTCCGCGTGAATATCCTGATCATTCCAGTAAATGTGGCCTTCGGAAGGCTTCAGCAGACCATTCAGCATCTGCACAAATGTGGACTTTCCCGAGCCGGTATGTCCCACCAGCCCGATGAACTGGCCGTCCGGTATGTTCACACTGACATGCGCAAGCGCATGAACAGACATAGCAGTGCCTTTTTCATATTCATAGCTTATATCGTCGACTCTAAGTGCCATTACTGCTCCTGTCCCGCGTTCAATGCGCCTGACGCGGAAGTGTGTTCCTCCCTGGCGGCCGAAAGTCCGAGTGCAGCTGCCAATTCCTCTTTGGTTAGTATTCCTGCCGGGAGTTTCAGTCCGCGCTTCCCCAGTTCATGGGCGAGCAGTGTTACCTTCGGTACATCGAGATGAAGCTCCTGCATCTGTTCAACATGGGAAAAGACTTCGCGCGGCGTTCCCTGCAGCGCTATCTTCCCCTGATCCATGACATAGATATGATCAGCGTAAATTGCCTCTTCCATGTGGTGCGTAATCAGAATAATCGTGATTTTCTCAACCTCATTGAGTGCTCGCGCCGCGCGGATGACTTCACGACGGCCACCCGGATCGAGCATCGCCGTCGGCTCATCCATGACGATGCACTTCGGATGCATTGCGATGACGCCGGCGATGGATACACGCTGCTTCTGACCGCCCGAAAGACGGTTCGGAGACTTCTTGCGGAATTCCCACATGCCGACTGCCTTCAATGCCTCTTCAACACGCTGCCAGATTTCCTTCGTAGGAACGCCCATGTTCTCAGGGCCGAAGCCGACATCTTCCTCTACAACCTGGCCGATGATCTGGTTATCGGGATTTTGAAAAATCATGCCGGCTTCCTGCCGGATGTTCCAGAGTCTGGACTCATCCTGTGTGTCCATGCCATCCAGCCAGACGGTTCCGCCGGTAGGATACAACAGCGCGTTGATATGTTTTGCCAGCGTAGATTTCCCCGAACCGTTATGTCCGAGCACGGCAATAAACTGCCCCGGCTGCACATGGAGGTCAACTCCGTCAACCGCACGGACCGTACCGGAAACATTGCCTTCCTCGTCTCTTGTTATATAATCATGAATCAGCCCTTCGGCTCTAACCATTTCCATCGAATATCCTCTGATGTCTGCTGCGGAACTTTTGTCACATATGAAAGAAGGATAGCAGACTTTCGGTTTGATGTGAAGAGAAATAAAAAACGGGAGGATGTCGCCACCCTCCCGCGCAATTAATTTCAGATTTAAGCTTCTACAAACTCAAGAACAACCATCAGCGCTGCATCGCCTTTTCTCTGTCCGATCTTGACGATACGAGTATAACCGCCCTTGCGGCCGGCATACTTCTTGCCGTACTCATCGAACATCTTCGCAACAAGATCAACCTTCTTGGTATTCTTCTTGCGGCCGGCAGCTGCTGTCGGAACCTCAACGACAGGATACAGAACGCGTGCGATCTGTCTTCTTGCATGAAGGCGGCTCGGTGCATCCTTCGTGATCTTCTTCTCGACTTCGTCGTAAACAGTAACCTTCTTGCCGTCTACAACTTCCTTCACACGCTTGCCATCCTTGTCCTTGCGGGCAACCTTAGCCTTAACGGTTACTTCTTCGAAATTATCCTTCTCCTTGGCAGCAAGCGTTACAAGAGGCTCAACGATCTTCTGTACTTCCTTGGCTCTTGCCTCGGTCGTAACGATCTTACCCTTGTAAACCAGCTGTGTTACCTGGTTGCGGAGAAGCGCTTTTCTAAGTTTTGTTTTCTTGCCTAATTTTCTGTACTCAGCCATTTGTCTGTCCTTTCTATGGCGGCAGCCGCGGCACCTTCGGATTTACCCGCGGCTGTCAACTGATTCTGCCATGCCCTGCATGTACCTCACAGGAATTACCATGCCGGGATTTACACGCTGCGCAGGCATTCACCCGCGAAGCAATTACTCTGCCGTGCTCTCGCCGCTGCTCTTGAATCCGAGTCCGAGCTCTTTGAGCTTCTCATGGACTTCATCAAGAGACTTCTTGCCGAGGTTCCTGACTTTCATCATCTCGTCTTCTGTCTTGTCGCACAGTTCCTGAACTGTATTGATTCCCGCGCGCTTCAGGCAATTATAGGAGCGTACGGAAAGCTCGAGCTCATCGATGCTCATCTCGAGCACCTGCGACGACTGGCTCTCTTCCTTGTCAGCCATGACAACTGCATTTTCACCGTTCTCGGAAAGATCGATGAATACGGAAAGATGCTCGGAAAGCACCTTTGCCGCAAGGCTTACAGCATCATCGGGAGCCAGTGTGCCGTTGGTTGTAACTTCGAGTGTCAGCTTGTCATAGTCTGTCTGCTGGCCGACACGGGTGTTCTCAACCGTAACATTGACTCTCTGAACAGGAGTATAGATAGAATCGATCGGAATAACGCCAATCTTGGTGTTCTCGTCCTTATTCTTATCCGCGCTAACGTAGCCTCTTCCCTTTGTAATGGTCAGCTCGATATAAAGCTTTGCCTTGCTGCCGCTGAGCGTCGCGATGACCTGGTCGGGATTCATGATCTCGATATCCTGATCCGCCTGGATATCCTTGGCATATACAACGCCTTCGCCCTCGTAATCGATATAAGCGGTTTTCGGCTCAGCGGATTCACTGTTATTCTGAATCGCAAGGCTCTTGATATTCAGGATTATATCCGAAACATCTTCCTTAACGCCGGGAATTGTACTGAACTCGTGATTTACACCGGAAATCATGATCTGGCTGACAGCTGCTCCGGGAAGCGAGGAAAGCATGATTCTGCGGAGGGAATTGCCCAGCGTGATGCCATAACCTCTTTCAAGCGGTTCCACAACGAATCTGCCATACTTCTTATCGTCTGTAATCTCAGCGATTTCAATACGGGGTCTTTCAAAGTCAAACACGCGTATACCTCCTTCATGGTTTTGTGTTTCCCTAATGCTATCAGAACATTATTTGGAATAGAGCTCGACGATCTGCATTTCGTTTACAGGAACGTCAATCTGATCTCTCTTAGGAAGTGTACTTACTGTGCCCTTGAAGTTCTCCTTGTCCACATCAACCCACTCGGGAGTAAGTCTGCCGGCGGTAACTGCAGCGATATCCTTGAATCTCTGCATCGTCTTGGATTTCTCCTTGACTTCGATTACATCGCCCGCGCTTACCTGATAAGAAGGAATATTGATGCACTTGCCGTTAACAAGAATGTGCTTGTGGTCAACGACCTGACGGGCTTCTCTTCTTGTTCTCGCAAAGCCCATGCGGAAAACAACATTATCCAGACGGCTCTCGAGCATAACCATAAGGTTATCACCGGTCATCCCCTTCATTCTGTCGGCCTTCTCATAATAGTTTCTGAAAGGCTTCTCAAGAACGCCGTAAATGAACTTTGCCTTCTGCTTCTCGCGAAGCTGTGTGCCGTATTCGGAAAGCTTTCTGCTTCTTCTTACAAGTGTTCTCTTGGACTTCTTGTCATATCCAAGGAAGGTTGGATCAAGATCAAGAGATCTGCATCTCTTCAAAACTGGTGTCTTATCTACTGCCATAATCGGCTCCTTTCGTAGTTTCCCCGATGCGGGGATGAATTTATGCGCAGCCAACGGGCTGCGTCTGTTGTTTACAACTGCCGGTCCGGCCTGTTAACAGGCCGTCCGCAGTCTTCTTCCAACGCCTACATTTATTGTCAGGATGCCGCAGCATCCGGAACAAACTAGACTCTTCTTCTCTTGGGCGGACGGCATCCGTTGTGAGGAACGGGTGTTACATCCGTAATAGAGAGAACGGTCAGGCCGTTTGCGTTCAGCGCACGGATTGCCGCTTCTCTTCCTGATCCGGGTCCCTTGACGAAAACATCAACAGACTTCAGTCCATGAAGCATAGCAGCTTTCGTAGCTGTCTCAGCTGCAAGCTGTGCCGCGTAAGGTGTGGACTTTCTGGATCCTTTGAAACCAAGACCGCCGGCACTAGCCCAGGAAAGAGCATTGCCCTGTGTATCTGTCAATGTGACGATCGTATTGTTGAAGGAAGCCTGAATGTGCGCCTGGCCGCGCTCGACATTCTTCTTAACTCTCTTTTTATTCGACGCAGACTTTGCTGCTCTGTTATTTGCTGCCATTGCATTGCCTTTCTATAATTTGCATACCGTTCGGCGGACAGGCTGCCTGAAGGAGCCGCCGTCTCCGGTAAGGACGACATCTGTCATCCGACTATAAAATGAAATTACTGTTTCTTGTTCGCGATGGTCTTACGAGGTCCCTTACGTGTTCTCGCATTGTTCTTTGTGTGCTGGCCACGAACAGGGAGGCCTCTCTTATGACGAATACCTCTGTAGCAGTTGATCTCTGTCAGCATCTTTATGTTCATTGCCGTGTCACGGCGAAGATCACCTTCTACCATGTAGTTTGCGGCAATTTCCTCACCAAGAGCCTTGACCTGATCATCTGTGAGGTCTCTGCAACGAGTATCAGGATTAACGCCTGTAGCCTCGAGAATCTTCTTGGCAGATGTACGGCCGATGCCGTAAATGGCAGTCAGACCGATCTCAACACGCTTGTCTCTGGGTAAATCTACACCTGAAATACGAGCCATTTCTAATTTCTCCTTACAAAATTATCTACTTTTTGATTGAGGCGACCCTGCACTTGTCAGGTAACATTCCTCTAAGAATATTTTCTCGCCCAGCCGGTCATATGACGGCGCCGGCCTTTCCGCTGCGATACGACGGCATGTTCTCACGCCGCGCATAGGGGTATCAAAGAGCGTTCGCGTGCCCGAAGGCTCCGCGGTGCCGAAATGACTCAACCCTGTCTCTGTTTGTGTTTCGGATTCTCGCAGATAATCCGGATGACGCCCTTGCGCTTAATGACTTTGCATTTCTCGCAAATCGGCTTCACGGATGCTCTAACTTTCACGTTGCACTCCTTTCTTCATATAATTATGAAATCTGAACTGTCTGCATTTCTGCAGTCTTACAACGCGCAAAAGGGCGCAAAGTACCCTTTGCTCCTTTTACACGCCGATACAGTATAACATGTTGTTTCCAGAATAGCAAATGTTTTTCCGGATTTATTTGTCTCTCCAGACGATACGTCCTTTGGTAAGATCATAGGTGGACATTTCAAGCGTAACTTTGTCACCCGGCAGAATCCGGATGAAGTTCTGACGGAGCTTGCCGCTGATGTGCGCGAGAATAATGGCACCATTCTCAAGTTTTACCCGAAACATTGTATTCGGAAGCTTCTCGACAACGACTCCTTCCAGTTCAATTACGTCTGCTTTTGACATATAAAATACTGTCCTTTCTGATTATCCTAAAATCTTGACGATGTCCGCGAAAACATCATTCATGTTCTTCGTACCGTCAACGGTTGCGAGAACGCCTGCTTTCTCGTAATACTCGATGAGAGGCTGTGTCTGCTCGTGATATACACGGAGTCTGTTCTTTACTGTCTCCGGCTTGTCGTCCTCACGCTGAACCAGGGCACTGCCGCAATGATCGCAGATACCTTCCTGCTTCGGCGGAATGAACTCAACATGATAAGAAGCGCCGCACTTAGGACAGCTTCTTCTGCCGCTCATTCTGCGAATGATGTTCTCATCCGGGACGTCAACGTTAACAGCCTTATCAACTTTCTGTCCGTTCTTCAAAAGAGCGTCGGTCAGCACCTGCGCCTGCGGAATGGTTCTCGGGAAACCGTCAAGTACATAGCCGTTCGCACAGTCATCTGCCGCCACGCGGTCCAGCAGCAGCTGGACTGTAAGTTCATCCGGAACCAGCTGTCCTTTGTCCATAAACGCTTTTGCCTTACGTCCAAGCTCGGTTCCGTTCTTGATGTTGGATCTGAAGATGTCTCCTGTAGAAATGTGCGGAATACCGTATTTCTCACAAATCATGCCCGCCTGTGTTCCTTTTCCGGCTCCGGGCGCGCCAAGCATAACAATGATCATAATGAACTCCTCTCATAAGCTCTAGGGTGCTGCAGGACCATCTATTTGAAATAAATAGTTCTGGAGAGCTCTACAGCGTGACATGTAATTACCGGAGAAAGGAACAGCAATCTCCATTCGCTGCTCCTTTTCCGGTAAAATTTCAATCCGGTTTGTTTTGCCGCCGGTCAGTCAGCAAGAAATCCCTTGTAGTTTCTGACAAGCATCATGGACTCGATCTGCTTGATTGTCTCAAGCACAACGCTGACGACGATGATCAGGCTGGTGCCTCCGAACGAGACGGAAGCATTGAATACTCCGCGGAAGATAAACGGAATAATGCCTACGATTGTCAGTCCGACCGCACCAATGAAGATGATGTAATTCAGAATTCTCTGCAGATATTCCGTAGTCGGCTTGCCCGGCCTGATTCCGGGGATAAAGCCGCCGCCCTTCTTCATGTTGTCCGCCACTTCAATCGGGTTGAATGTGATGGAAGTATAGAAATATGCAAAGAAGATAAGAAGCAGCACATAAACAACCAGTCCGATCGAATACTTCGGCATCGTAGGATTGCACCAGTAGGAAGAGCTGAGGTAACGAAGCGCTTCGCTCCACCAGCCGGTCCCGTTATAGCCGACGAGCGTGGAAATAATCACCGGAAATTCCATGATCGAGGAAGCGAAGATAATCGGCATAACGCCGGCCGTATTGACCTTCAGCGGAATACTGGAATTCTGGCCGCCGATCTGATGTCTCCCCTGCACCTTTCTCGCATAGGAAACCGGGATGCGTCTCTCCGCGTCATTAAGCAGAATGACAAGCACAACCATCGCGCAGATAACCGCGATAATAATAACCGCCGCGACCGTTCCGACAGCGACCGACTTGCCGATAACAAACTGCTTGAACAGCGAAGCGATGTCCTGCGGCATTCTGGAAATGATGTTTATAATCAGGACGATGGAAATGCCGTTGCCGACGCCTTTGTCAGTAATCTGCTCACCGATCCACATCAGGAATGCACTGCCCGCAGTGAGAATTGCGATCACGGTAATGACGTTCAGAGCATTGTACTCTTCCAGCAGTCCCTGTCTGCCAAAACCGATCGCCATAGCGCTGCCCTGCAGCAGTGCAAGTGCAATCGTGACATAACGGGTAATCGAAACCAGCAGCTTTCTGCCCTCTTCGCCTTCCTTCTGCATCTCTTCAAGTTTGGGAATCGCGATTGTCAGCAACTGGATGATAATCGACGAAGTGATATAAGGCGTAATATTGAGCGCCAGTACGGACATGTTCAGGAAAGAGCCGCCCGTGAAAGCATCGACCAGTGAAAATGCGTCTCCCGTCTGAGATGCGAACCAGTTTGCGAAATAGTTTCTGTCAACACCGGGAACCGGCAGCTCAGAACCATAGCGGATAACGATCAGCATCAGAAAAGTAAAAAGGATCTTCATCCGGATCTCTTTTACTTTAAAAGCATTTTTTACGGTTTCAAACATGTTTAGAACCAAGCCTTTCGCGAAAGATTTCTATGGTTTTTCACTTTTCGGAAAACCAAAACTCCGAAGGGGCACTTTCAGGTACCCCTTCGAAGCAGAATTACAGAATGTAATTATTTCTCGATCACTTCGGCAGTACCACCGGCGTTCTCGATCTTCTCCTTTGCGGAAGCGCTGAACTTATTCGCCTTAACCGTGAATTTCTTCTGGAGATCAAGCTTCTCATTTCCCTTGTCACCGGAAAGAATCTTGACGCCGTCACCCACGTGGTCAATCAGTTTTGCGTCAAGAAGAGCCTGTACGTCAACAACCGCGCCGTCATCAAATTTATCATTGATTCTCGCAAGGCTTACAGTAACGATATCCTTGCTGTTGTAGTTGTTGAAACCTCTCTTGGGAAGACGTCTGTACAGAGGCATCTGGCCGCCTTCAAAGCCGGCTCTGGGTCTTCCGGAACGAGCCTTCTGGCCCTTGTGACCGAAACCTGCAGTCTTGCCATTTCCTGATCCATGTCCGCGGCCGCGTCTGAAGTCATTCTTCGTAGAGCCTGCAGCAGGTCTTAAATTAGATAATTCCATGTGTTAGTCCCTCCTTAGTCGAGCTCTTCAACTTTGACAAAGGGAGCGATCAGTCTGATCTGTCCTCTTGTAGCCGCGTTATCCGGTAAAACAACACTGCTGTTCAGTTTGTGGAAGCCCATAGACTTAATGATCGCTTTGTTCTTCGGAACAGCCGCGATAGTAGATTTTACAAGTGTAATCTTTAATTTAGCCATCTTTCAACTCCTTTGCATCAGCCTTTGAAGTCTTCAACAGACTTTCCGCGTCTTGCAGCAACTTCTTCGGGAGCCTTCAGATTGCTCAGGCCGTCGATTGTAGCGAGAACTACATTCTGCTTGTTGTTGGAACCAAGAGACTTTGTTCTGATGTTCTTGATACCCGCAAGCTCGCAGACGGTACGAGCGGGGCCACCGGCGATGATACCGGTACCATCCGGGCTCTTCTTCAGAAGCACTTCTGCGGAACCATACTTACCAACATAATCGTGTGTGATGGATGCAACGTCATCGAGCGCAACTGTTACAAGGTGCTTAGCCGCATCATCCTTGCCTTTTCTGATTGCGTCCGGAATTTCCGTCGACTTACCAAGGCCAACGCCAACATGGCCGTTGCCGTCGCCTACAACTACCAGCGCGGAGAATTTCATGTTACGGCCGCCCTTTACAACCTTTACAACACGTTTGATTGTAACGACCTTCTCGGTGAGCTCTCCTAACTGACTCGGATCGATAATAGAACGCTTCATTTAGTTCTCCTCCCTTAGAAATCCAGGCCGGCCTTACGTGCCGCATCAGCAAGAGCTGCTACCTTGCCCTGATAAATAAAACCGCCTCTGTCAAAAACAACCTTTGTAACGCCGGCTTCAAGCGCTCTCTTCGCGATGAGGTCTCCGATATACTCCGCCGCTGCAACATCGTCCGTATGCGCAAGCGCAGCTCTGACATCCTTCTCTACTGTGCCTGCAGCCGCAAGTGTCTTTCCCTGCTCATCATCAATAACCTGTGCATAAATGTGGTTATTGCTTCTGTAAACGGAAAGGCGCGGTCTTTGCGCAGTGCCGCTGAAACGGTTGCGGACTTTGAGATGTTTCTTCTCACGAATAAGCTTTCTGTTTTCCTTTTTAACCATTTTCTACGCTCCTTCCGATCACTTCTTACCGGTCTTGCCAACCTTGCGGCGGATCGTTTCATAGTCGTACTTGATACCCTTGCCCTTGTAAGGCTCCGGTCCTCTCTTGGCCCTGATGTTCGCAGCCCACTGGCCGACAGCCTCTTTATCGATTCCCGAGAGGATAATCTTGTTGCCGTCTACCTTCGTCTCGACGCCATCCGGATCTTCCATCTCAATATTGTGGGAATAACCTAAATGCAGTGTCAGGACTTTGCCCTTCTTCTCTGCTCTGTAACCTACGCCGTTGATCTCCAGCGTTTTTGTGAAGCCGTCAGTTACACCGACAACCATGTTGTGAAGAAGCGCTCTTGTCAGTCCGTGAAGTGCCTTTTCTTTCTTTAAGTCATTGGGTCTGGCGATCTTAATCTCTCCGTTTTCCTGAGTAATCGTCATTTCCGCAGGGAGCGATCTTTTCAGCTCTCCCTTGGGTCCCTTTACAGTCACTGTGTTATTTTCTGCTACATCAACAGTGACACCTGCCGGTATAGCGATTGGCATTAAACCTATACGTGACATGCCCGTACCTCCTGATTATTGAATGCTTTCTATATTGGATACATAACTAAATCAGGTAAAGCCCGGCCCATCCCGCCGAGCTGTGCCTGATACAGCTAAAAACAGATTTTACACGAATTGTCTTACTATTGCAAGCAATTTGTGTGATTCATCCGGCATTACCAGATAAACGCAAGTACTTCGCCGCCAACCTGAAGCTCTCTGGCTTTTTTGTCCGTAATGACACCCTGATTGGTGGAAAGGATCGCGGTCCCAAGGCCATCGAGAACCTTCGGAACATTATCCTTGCCTGCGTAAACGCGCAGACCGGGCTTGGAAATTCTCTTCAGTCCCGTAAGAATTCTGTCATTCTTATCAGCGCCATACTTCAGTGTGATACGGATATCCTTGAAATTGCCATTGTCAACAAGCTCAACCTTGCTTACATAGCCTTCTTCAAGCAGGATATTGGCGATCGCCAGCTTCATTTTCGATGAAGGAATATCAACTGTATCGTGCTTGGATGTGTTTGCGTTACGGATTCTCGTAAGCATATCTGCAATAGGATCACTCATGCTCATTTTAAATTCTCCTTAAATAGTATGTGATATCCCGGCAGCCGTTCCGGCTGCGCTTCATTATTTTCCACGAATCGGATCCGCAGCTGCCTGCGGCATCCTGATTACCAGGACGCTTTCTTAACACCCGGGATCTCGCCTTTATAGGCAAGTTCACGGAAGCAGATTCTGCAGATTCCATACTTCTTGAGTACGGAGTGCGGACGGCCGCAAATCTTGCAACGGGTATATGCTCTCGTTGAAAACTTCGGCTTCATCTGCTGCTTGATCTTCATAGAAGTCTTTGCCATGTCAATCTCCTTGTTTTATTACTTTGCGTAAGGCATTCCAAACAGGCGCAGGAGCTCGCGTGCTTCCTCGTCAGTCTTCGCTGTTGTTGTGAAAATGATATCCATGCCTCTGACCTTGTCAACCTTATCGTACTCGATTTCAGGGAAGATCAGCTGCTCTTTGATACCAAGCGCGTAGTTGCCTCTGCCGTCAAAGGAATTCGGGTTAACGCCACGGAAGTCTCTGACACGGGGAAGAGCCAGATTCACAAGTCTGTCAAGGAACTCGTACATTCTGTCGCCGCGCAGTGTAACCTTGCATCCGATCGGCATACCCTCACGGATTTTGAAGTTAGCGATGGACTTCTTAGCCTTTGTGTATACAGGATGCTGTCCTGTGATGATCTCAAGATCCTTGGCTGCTGTCTCGAGAAGCTTTTCGTTTTCCTTAGCTTCACCTACCGCCATATTAACGACGATCTTGTCAAGCTTGGGAATCTGCATAGGATTGGTGTAGCCGAACTTTTTAGTCAGGGCTTCACGAATCTCGCTGTTATAGTGCTCTTTAAGTCTGCTGCTCAACTAGTTTTCCTCCTTTCCGCTCATCAGTCGATGGCTTTACCGGTAGCCTTGGCAATACGAACCTTTTTGCCGTCTTCTACCTTAAAGCCTACTCTTGTTGCCTTGCCGTCAACGACCAGCATTACGTTGGAGATATCAAGAGCAGCTTCCTTCTCGATGATTCCGCCGTTCTGGTTCTGAGCAGAAGGTTTTGTATGCTTGGTAACCTTGTTGATGCCTTCAACGACAACCTTGTGATTCTTTACATCAACGGAGGTTACCTTTCCGGTCTTTCCAAGGTCTTTGCCTGTGATAACCTTAACGGTATCGCCCTTTTTAATCTTACTCGCTGCCATTTCGTCCTCCTTATAATACTTCCGGAGCAAGGGAGAGGATCTTCATGAATTTCTTCTCGCGAAGCTCTCTTGCGACAGGTCCGAAAATACGAGTTCCTGTGGGTGTTAAATCATCTTTAATGATAACCGCCGCGTTCTCGTCAAACTTGATGTAGGAGCCGTCTTTTCTGCGTGTCTCGCGGACAGTGCGTACTACAACAGCCTTGACAACATCACCCTTCTTAACCATGCCTGCGGGTGCAGCGTCTTTCACGCTCGCAACGATCACATCACCGATTCTGGCATATCTTCTTGTCGAGCCGCCGCTGACTCTGATGCAGAGAAGTTCTCTTGCGCCGGTGTTATCAGCGACCTTCAGTCTTGTTTCCTGCTGAATCATGTTCAATTCCTTTCTGATTACTAAACCAGCTGGTTTGTCTGCCTGAGAGGTGAATGCCTGAGCATGTCACTTCAGGAACTTATTTATGAAAGCTCTCTCCGGTCTGGCAGCGCCAGACCGAAGCCGTATAATCAGACGATTATCTAGCCTTCTCAACGATGGAAACAACTCTCCATCTCTTAGTCTTGGACAGCGGTCTTGTCTCCATGACCTTTACTGTGTCGCCGACGCCGCATTCGTTCTTCTCGTCATGAGCCTTCAGTGTATAGGTCTTCTTGACGATCTTTCCGATTACGGGGTGTTTTACATGGTCTTCAATCGCAACAACGATTGTCTTGTCCATCTTGTCGCTGACGACCTTGCCGATACGGACTTTTCTAAGATTTCTTTCCACGGTCTTTCTCCTTTCCCTGACCCAGAATTACGCTTCTGCCTTTGAAGAGATCGCGGTCTGAATTCTTGCGATATTCTTGCGAACCTTAGTGATCTCAGCCGTATTCTTTAACTGATTGGTTGCGTTCTGGAATCTCAGATTAAAGAGCTCCTTCTTCGCGGATACGAGTTCCTCTGTCAGTTCCTCGACAGACTTGCCCTGTAATTCCTTTAAATATTCAGTAGATTTCATTCTGCACCGCCTTCCAGATCGGCCTTAGCAACGACCTTTGTCTTAACGGGGAGCTTTGTTCCTGCAAGACGAAGAGCTTCCTTAGCCTGTTCTTCCGGTACACCGGAGATCTCGAACATTACTCTGCCGGGCTTGACAACAGCTACCCAGTATTCTACAGCGCCCTTTCCGGATCCCATTCGAACACCAAGGGGCTTGTCTGTTACAGGCTTGTCAGGGAAGATTTTAATCCATACCTGACCGCCACGCTTGATATAACGTGTAAGAGCAACACGGGCTGCTTCAATCTGATTGGACTTAACCCATTTGCCCTCAGTTGCAACAAGACCGTATTCACCGTAATTGATCTTGTTTCCACGGGTTGCCTTTCCGCGTCTGTTACCGCGGAACTGCATTCTGTGTTTAACTCTCTTCGGCATTAACATTACTGTGCACCTCCCTTATTCGCAGAGGCATTCGCAGCATCTGTATGCTTCTTCGGAAGAACTTCTCCCTTGTAGATCCATACCTTGACGCCGACTTTGCCGTATGTTGTGTTTGCTTCAGCGAAACCATAATCGATATCCGCGCGCAGTGTCTGCAGCGGAATCGTTCCGTCAGAATATGTCTCTGTACGTGCGATATCAGCACCGCCAAGACGTCCCGCGCAGGAAGCCTTCACGCCGAGAGCGCCGGTCTTCATGGTTCTGCCCATCGCGGACTTCATAGCGCGTCTGAAAGATACGCGGTTTTCAAGCTGCTGCGCAATATTCTCTGCAACAAGCTGCGCATCTTTATCAGGACGCTTGATTTCCTTGATTTCAAGAACAATCTTCTTGTCAGTAAGCTTTGAAAGCTCCTTCTTGGTGTTCTCGATTTCAGCGCCGCCCTTACCGATGACAACGCCGGGCTTTGCAGTATAAACGGTAATCTTCACTCTCTCGGAAGTTCTCTCAACCTCGATCTTGGAAACGCCAGCACTCTGGAGTTTCTTCTTGAGGAACTTTCTGATGTTGTAATCTTCTACCAGCATGTCAGAGAAGTTGTCTTCAGCGTACCATCTGGAATCCCAGTCTTTGATGACGCCGACTCTCATGCCATGAGGATTAACTTTCTGTCCCATATAGGCTCCTTTCAATCTCCCAGATTATTTATCTGCCTCTGTCTTTTCTTCCTTCGCATCTGCAGCTTTTTTCTCGTCAAGAGTGATGAAAAGATTGCTCATTCTCTTGTTGATTCTGTAAGCTCTGCCCTGTGCTCTGGGCTGGATTCTCTTGAGAATCGGGCCGTTTGAAGCACTGCACTCCGCGATGTAGAGGTCAGCTCTGTTCATACCGAGATTGTTCTCGGCATTAGCGATTGCAGAATTGAGCAGTTTGAGGATTACGCCTGAAGCGTATCTGGGGCTGTACTCAAGAATACCGATTGCCGTCGCAATGTCCTTACCTCTGATGGCATCCATTACGAAGCAGGCTTTCTGAACCGGAATTCTTGCATATGTGAGCTTTGCATGAGGTCTTGTATCTTTAACCGCATTTCTGGCTCTCTTTACTTGTGTTCTATGTCCGTTAGCCATAGATTTGAACTCCTTTCAATAACTGGGGCGCGCTTATCTTCTCGCGCCTGCCGCTGCGTCAGATTTGTTGTTGCCGTTGTGACCGCGGAATGTTCTGGTCTGTACAAACTCTCCGAGCTTGTGTCCAACCATATCTTCCGTGACATATACCGGAACATGCTTTCTGCCATCATGTACAGCAATTGTATGTCCTACAAAGGACGGGAAAATCGTAGAACGGCGGGACCAAGTCTTGATGACCTGCTTGTCACCGGCCGCGTTCATTGCGTCAATTTTCTTAAGGAGCTTTGTGTCAGCAAAAGGTCCTTTTTTCAGTGATCTAGCCATGTCTGTCCTCCTTATTTAAGTCCCTTACCATTCTTTCTTCTTACGATCAGCTTGTCAGAAGCTTTTCTGCGACGGGTCTTGTAACCAAGAGCAGGCTTGCCCCAAGGTGTTACAGGGCCGGGACGGCCGATCGGAGCCTTGCCTTCGCCGCCGCCGTGCGGGTGATCGTTCGGGTTCATGACGGAACCTCTTACGTGAGGACGGATACCCATGTGGCGGACACGGCCGGCCTTGCCGAGTTTAACAAGGTTATGGTCGATGTTGCCTACAATGCCGATGGTTGCTCTGCATGCAAGCGGAACCATTCTCATCTCGCCGGAAGGAAGACGAAGTGTAGCGTAGCCGTTTTCCTTCGCCATCAGCTGGGCGCCTGCGCCGGCAGTTCTTGCCATCTGGCCGCCCTTGCCGGGATACAGCTCAACATTGTGTACCATGGTACCGACAGGGATCTCGGAAAGAGGAAGGCAGTTGCCGACTCTCACCTCGGCCTTGGGGCCGTTCATGACCTTCATGCCGTCTGTCAGTCCGGAGGGAGCGAGGATATAGCTCTTCTCACCATCCGCGTATACAATCAGAGCGATGTTCGCAGTTCTGTTCGGATCGTACTCAATGCCGATAACAGTAGCCGGAACATCATCCTTAAGTCTTCTGAAATCGACGTTTCTGTATTTGTTTCTGTTGCCGCCGCCTCTGTGACGAATTGTGATCTTGCCCTGGTTGTTTCTTCCAGCGTTCTTCTTCTTGGAAACGATCAGCGACTTCTCGGGAGTCGTCTTTGTTACTTCCGCGAAATCGGAACCGGACATATTACGTCTGGACGGGGTATAAGCGGTATACTTTTTAATTCCCATTTTTCATACTCCTTTATATTTGCACCGCGTCGCAGCCATACATGCATCCTATGCACTCTCGACTGCGAATTTATTCATGACCGGCAATTAAAGGCCGGAGAAGAACTCGATATCCTTCGAATCCTCTGTCAGAAAAACAACCGCTTTCTTGGCCTTTGCTGTATATCCGACGGTCATTCCTCTTCTCTTTTTCTTCGCGCGGCAGGTAATGGTGTTGACTCTTCTGACTTTCGCTCCGTCGAACATCTTCTCAACCGCTTCCTTGATCTGGATCTTGTTAGCTTCCGGATGCACATAGAATGTGTACTTCTTCTCAGCAGTAGCGTTCATGCTCTTCTCTGTGAGAACGGGCTTCAAGATAACGTCATAATATCCGAGTGCTGCCATTATGCGTACACCTCCTCGATCTTCGCTGCAGCGTCCTTTGTCAGGATCACTGTCTTCGCGTCCAAAACATCATAAACATTCAGCTCGTTCGTTCCGAACATCTTCACGGTAGGAATGTTGGCCGCGCTGCGGGATACATTAGCATCCGTGCCTTCAACAACAACCAGTGCCTTGCCGGCTACCTTAAGGTTGTCAAGGACTTTGACGAATTCCTTTGTCTTGGGAGCGTCAAACTTCAGTTCGTCAACAACGATGAGCTTTCCTGTCGCAACGCTGTCGCTCAGAGCGGATAAAAGAGCCGCTCTCTTTTCCTTCTTGTTCAGCTTGAAGGAATAATCTCTCGGTACAGGTGCGAACGCAACGCCGCCGTGTGTCCACTGCGGAGCTCTTGTTGAGCCCTGTCTTGCATGGCCGGTTCCCTTCTGTCTCCAGGGCTTTCTTGTGCTGCCGGAAACTTCGGAACGTGTCTTGGCCTTCTGTGTTCCCTGACGGTTGTTCGCGAGCTGCTGTACAACAGCCATATGAAGCAGGTGCTCGTTCGGTGTTACGCCAAAGACTGCATCGGACAGCTCGATCGTGCCGACCTCTTTGCCTTCCATATTATAAACTGTTACGTTAGCCATCTTCGAATGGTCCTCCTTTCATTCAGGCAGCGATTACGCTTCTACCTTTGTCGTCTCTTTGATCGTGACAAGACCCTTCTTCGGTCCGGGAACAGCTCCCTTTACAAGGATGATGTTCTTGTCCGCGTCAACGGATACGATCTCGAGATTTCTCACGGTAACCTGAACGCTTCCTGCGTGGCCGGGCATTCCTTTACCTTTGAATACGCGGCTCGGTGTGGAAGATGTACCGTTGGAACCCTGATGGCGGTGGAACTTGGAGCCGTGGCCCATAGGTCCTCTGTGCTGACCCTTCTGGATGGCACTCAGGAATCCCTTACCTTTGGAGATGGCCGTTACATCGATTCTGTCGCCTTCAGCGAAGATGTCAGCCTTGATTTCATTGCCAAGCTGGTAATCCGCGGCATTTTCAAATCTGAACTCCTTGACATACTTCTTGCTGGAAACGCCGGCCTTCTCGAAATGGCCCTTCTCCGCTCTGTTCACGCCATGGCGGTGAGCAACTTCCACTTTTCCGTTCTTGTCAACAGTCTTAACCCTGTCAACAGCATCAACAGTCGCAACCTGAACCGCTTCATAACCGTCGTTCTCGGCTGTCTTGACCTGCGTAACCACATTCGGCTGCGCTTCGAGTACTGTTACAGGAATCAGTGTTCCGTCTTCCTTGAAGATCTGTGTCATACCGATCTTCGTTGCAAGTATAGCTTTCTTCATGCTTTACCTCTTTCTGCCGCTCTGCGGCGTTGTAACACTCTTCCAAGTGTTAATCCCTACAGCGGACATCGCACGCATCCGGATGCAGTACACTGCTTCCGGCGCCGCAGCGTGTGTGTGATTCACGCTTTTCCTTTCCAAAGGCTCCAGTCTGCTGTCTGACTGCCGGCTGACCTTGCCGCTGCCTTTGTGCTGCCTGCTTCTCTCTCATGGAACACTTCACAGGTTAGTTCCGTGAGGGGATGTCATTCTAGTAGAGGTTTGTTGTTATGCGGCCATCCGCGGCCGCGCTGCAAAACACCGTTTCCGGCGTTTGTGCCTTTCATGGCAGGCTTTCGCCTGTGCCGCGGTATTTATCACTGCATCTTTACGTTGATGTAAACACCTGCGGGCATTTCAAGACGCTGAAGAGCATCCACCGTCTTCTGGTTGGGAGTGATGACATCGATCAGTCTCTTGTGTGTTCTCTGCTCGAACTGCTCACGGCTGTCTTTATACTTATGAACAGCGCGAAGGATTGTAACAACCTCCTTCTTCGTGGGAAGCGGAACAGGGCCGCTGACCTGAGATCCGGACTTCTTCACAGTCTCGATAATCTTCTTCGCGGAAGCATCGATAAGTTCGTGATCATATGCCTTCAATGTAATTCTCATAACCTGATTTGCCATAAAAAAAGTCGCCTCCTTATTCGCACTTTTTAATGAAGTACGACAAGCGGTGACTGTACACACTCCCGTGCGTGTCCTGATTGTCTCAAAAAGATAACGGCTTCGAAGAAGCCGTTCAGGACGCTGACACGTCGTTTCTGCTCGGGGCAGACTGTTCTTCGGTACAGTGACTTGTCGTCAGATTGTCGGGCTTTGCGTTCTGTCAGGTCAGGGCAGAACCACCCCAGACATTCGCTCCACGGAGTAACCCGAGTCCATGCCGACGCACTTTCTCAGCAACCTCTCGCTTCATAGCTATCATGTCACAGCAATGATGATTGTACACGAAGAATGGCTGCAGTTCAAGAACTAATTTTAAATATTTCTCTGTTTTTTACAAAATTTCAAAAGAAACTTTGGTTGTTTTCGTTTGCCGCCGTTTCACAGTTTGCCAAAACATGCCCTCTATTATAATATAGGTTGTAGTTTTTTAAATCAGATTTGTTTTAAAAGGAAGAACACGATGATGTGGATTGCTGACGCATGGAAAGATTACGAAGTACTGGACACCTCAGCCGGAGAAAAGCTCGAGCGCTGGGGTGAATACCTGTTGATCCGTCCGGACCCGCAGGTCATCTGGTCGACGGCAAAGTCTCCCGAATGGAAGAAGTATAACGGACATTATCACCGAAGCTCAAAGGGCGGCGGCAGCTGGGAATTCCGTAACCTTCCGGAAGAATGGGTCATCCACTATGATCTGTCAACCGGCAGCCGCCTGTCCTTCGGGCTCAAGCCGTTCAGTTTTAAACACACAGGATTGTTCCCCGAACAGGCAGCGAACTGGGAATGGTTTTCCCGGCTGATCAGAGACGCCACCTCTCGCGGACGTCAGATCCGGGTACTGAACCTGTTCGCCTACACCGGAGGCGCGACGGTCGCCGCAGCTTCTGCCGGCGCGCAGGTAACGCATGTTGACGCGTCCCGGGGAATGGTTACATGGGCAAAGGAAAACGCTGTCCTCTCCGGTCTGGCCGACGCGAAAATCCGCTGGCTTGTCGATGACTGCACAAAATTTGTTGAACGCGAAATCCGAAGAGGCAGCCATTACGACGCAATCATTCTCGATCCGCCGTCGTATGGCAGAGGTCCCAAAGGAGAAATCTGGAAGATGGAAGAAAGCATCTATCCGTTCCTTCAGCTGGTCAGCAGGCTGCTCTCGGAAGATCCTCTTTTCGTTCTTCTGAACTCCTATACAACAGGCCTTCAGCCGGCAGTTCTGCGTTATCTTTTAGGAGAAACTGTAAACCGCGTAAGAGAAGGCCATATTGAGGCAGACGAAGTCGGGCTTCCCGTAACTTCGAGCGGTTTCGTCCTTCCCTGCGGCGCCGCGGGACGCTGGACACGGGATTGAATTCTGTCAATCATCTTTGATGTTCCCGGCCGCGTCTGTTTTGACCTGGATCTGCTGCATCCGAAAGTCCAGCTGGTTGATGAGTTCCGCGCTTTCTTTGAGCTCCGCGGAAACAGTCTCTTCATCCGGGATCTCTTTCTTGTACTGCAGCGTATGCTTGAGACTTGCTCAGAAATCCATCGCAATGGTCCGGAACTGCACCTCAACCCGGACCATTTTTTATTCTGTGTCAGAAAAATCGGAAGCTCCGGAATCAGATGAAGACTTCAGTACCCATTACTCTTGGGGCGGCGTCATTCATACTAATGCTCCGTTTCTTTTCAGCCTGTGATACATCTGCGCGATCGGCAGACCAACCACATTGTAATAATCTCCTGCGATGCCGCTGATATATCTGCCAAAACATCCCTGTATGCCATACGCCCCCGCCTTATCATCCGCTTCACCGCTTAAAACATATTCGTCAATTTCAGCATCTGTCATCGGATCGACGATTACGCGCGTCGTCTCAAAGAAGCTTTCCTCCTTCACATCACCATCCTCACCGCGGGTGTAAATAACAACACCGGTTATGACGCGGTGGCGATGCCCCTGCAGAGCATGAAGCATCTCGCATGCCTGTCCGCGGTCCGCCGGTTTCCCGAGAATTCTGCAGTCCGCACCGATTCTGTCTCCTTCGCCGTAAACGACAATTGTATCCGCGCCGATAATAACCGCAGGGCCTTCTGTCTTTTCAAGAATTTCTTTTGCTTTGTTGCCGGCTAACGCCATGGCATATTCGCCGGGTGTATCCCGCCGGCATTCTCCGTCACCCTGCGCAGGTATAATTTCGCAGGGAATACAGGCCTGTGCCATCAGCTCTCTTCTTCTCGGCGATGCCGACGCAAGTATAATTCTACTCATGCATTGTTCTCCAATCCCGGTCCGCCCGCCTCTTAGACAATAATAAAGCGGACATTTTAAACGTCCGCTTTATTATATACTATTCTGTTGTATGTTCCAAACCGGCTCATTACTCCGACTGCTGCGGCCATTTGGATTCATCCGGCTGACCGCCCGCGGTTGCGCTGTCTATGATCTTCATCAGTTCCAGCGCACTCCTGAAATACACTTTCCTGTTCTGCTCTGCCCACACAACATCACCCTGCCAGGTCGCATTCTGCCGGTATTTAATCTGGACAATGAATGTTGCCTGACCGCCGCGTTCATCCTGTATCGTCATATTCTTCACTTCCTTCCCGTTCCTGTGTTTCGGGCCTTCTCTTTGTGCCGGCGGATCAAAGGATCTTACGACAGTCGACTCCTGCGGAAAGTCAATCTCGTTCATCATTTCATCGATTTTGCGAAGCAAATCCGCCGCCGACTCAAATTGCCGTGGACACTCATGGAAGTGATCCCATAAGCGTCCGTACACATTTCCGCCCGCAACACCGTCAACACAGATGTTCACAAGATTCGGCGCGCTCGTTGATATCCTGATATCTTCCATGACAATATCTGCCTCCTCTAATCCTGCACGATCCTTGAGAGATCGGAGAGCGATACATTGGAATAACGGACATCCGCCTTTGCTCCCTCTCTTTCCTTAAGGCTTTTGGATATTCTTCTGGCAACAACATCGCAGCCTTCTCTGGTACTGCCAATCAGCAGTACCAGATACTGGGATGCACTGAATTTTGTATAAACGTCGCCTTTGCGCAGGGATGAGCCGATCGATTCCTTCAATGCTCTGCCGCGTTCCTCCAGCTTCTCTTTATTGGAAATCGGTTTCCCTTCATAATCTACCAGCGTGCAAAGGAGCATAAACGCCGAGAATCCGATTCTTTCCATGTTCCTCTGCATAATGTGATAG
This sequence comes from uncultured Lachnospiraceae bacterium, assembly GCA_900317555.1. Taxonomy (GTDB): domain Bacteria; phylum Bacillota; class Clostridia; order Lachnospirales; family Lachnospiraceae; genus CAG-791. The sequence continues at coordinate 25,403 of ONHF01000015.1, forward strand.
GTATCAATAAAGCTGGGATAGGAGCAGTAATAAGCTCCGGAAACCGGATTCTCAACAAGCGATGACTGAATTTCCATCAGCTCCGTCTGCGGCTGCTGGAGTTTTCTGCTCATCTTCCGGTAATTTTCGAGCATCTTATCTGACGGCGTCAGCCCCATATCATCGGTATATCTGCGAACGGTAGTATCGTACAGCTGATATGCCTCCTTATAATTCTCCTGACTGATCAGTGCCTCGATCTGGTATGCCTGCCAGTCGCTGTCCGGATAGATCTTTGCCGCCTTTTCATAAATTCTGTACATATCCTGATAGTCTTTACGGGACTTGGTATAATTCCCCAGCCACTTCGCGGCTTCGTTGAATTTCTGATGCAGCTGTGCACCGGCCTTTACGACAAAGGTCTTTGTTCCGGCTTCCGGCAGAAGTTCCCCCCGGTAAAGGTCGAAGGCATGTGCGTAGAGATCATACTTCCTGTCTTCATCCTTCTCTGCTCTCGCCTGATCGATATAGCTGTTAAAATCCAGAACATCAATTGTCAGCGGTACGCCGGGATCGGGTATGAATACCTTTCCCCGTTTAATGATATAATCTTTCTTGGGAAGTCCTGCTGCTTCCATCTGCCTTCGCATCTGAAAAACAAGATTATTGAAGCTGTTGTTGGGATTGGATAATTCGTCTGCTTCATAAAGATATCGGACAATCTGCGTCTTTGATATTCCCTTGTTGCCTTCCAGCCACACCATCTGTAAAAGCTGCACGAATTTTGCTGTGGTATTCCTGCCCAGAATTATTTCCTCGTTCCCGTAATGAAGTATAAAACCACCCAGCATTCTTACATGCAAAGTTTCCATAAAGATCACCCCGCCAGTTTCCTCAAGTGATATTTCTATCATATATTTAATTATCAAATAACGCATTGCAGTGATATTATCTGATAATTAATCTAATAGTATAATATCACTTTCCAATGCATCAGGCAACAAAAGTTGCACCACTTGTGGTTATTAGTGAAATCCCCGCAAATAGGGTATGGTTAGTACAGGGATATTACCTTAAACATACTGAGTAAAGGATAATTTCCCTTTGAAAAGGAGAGCTATGATCACTTATAACGGACTTTGGAGGATGATGAAGGAGCGCGGAATCACACAGTACGCGTTAATTCATACATACGGCATCTCGCCCGGTCAGATTACCAGACTGAAGAGGAACGAGTATGTCAGCACGCATACCATTGATGTTTTCTGCTGCATTTTCAACTGCGAGGTAGGCGATATCATGGAATACCAGCCGGATGAAAAGAACTGAAGCCGGTCCGGCAGATCGGTCTGCCGGACCGGCTTCCTTCTGATGGAAAAGGTATGATAAGTCCTGTCCGCGTATCGGACAGGAACGGTTCCAAAAGCTGCTAAAGAAAAGCGGGACAGCACCAGCTGTCCCGCTTTTCTTTTATATTTGCATCTGATCAATGATCACTCAAGGATCGAAACAACTCTTCCGGAGCCAACAGTACGGCCGCCTTCACGAATAGCGAAGGTAAGACCCTGCTCCATAGCTACGGGATGAATCAGTTCGATTGTCATCTCAACGTGATCGCCGGGCATGCACATTTCTGTTCCTTCAGGAAGTGTGATAACACCGGTAACGTCTGTTGTTCTGAAATAGAACTGAGGACGATAGTTGTTGAAGAAAGGAGTATGACGGCCGCCTTCATCCTTTGTCAGAACGTAAACCTGCGCCGTGAACTTCTTGTGGCAGGTAACAGTGCCGGGCTTTGCAACAACCTGTCCACGCTCGATCGCTGTACGGTCGATACCACGAAGAAGAATACCAACGTTATCACCAGCCTCTGCGAAGTCCAGAGTCTTTCTGAACATCTCAATGCCGGTAGCAACGGAAGTCTGTGTCTCTTCCTTCAGGCCAACGATTTCTACAGGATCGTTAAGCTTAAGCATACCACGCTCTACACGGCCGGTAGCAACAGTACCACGTCCGGAGATTGTGAATACGTCCTCGATAGGCATAAGGAACGGCTTGTCGTTATCACGTGCAGGATCCGGAATGTAAGAATCAACAGTATCCATGAGCTCCATGATCTTGTCGCCCCATTCGGACTTGGGATCTTCCAGAGCCTTCAGAGCAGAACCCTGAATAATCGGAGTCTCATCTCCCGGATAGCCGTACTCGTTCAGCAGATCTCTGATATCCATCTCTGTCAGCTCGATCAGTTCAGGATCATCCATCATATCGCACTTGTTCAGGAATACGATGATCTTCGGAACACCTACCTGCTTAGCAAGCAGTACGTGCTCACGAGTCTGAGCCATAACACCATCGGTAGCAGCTACTACAAGGATAGCGCCATCCATCTGAGCAGCGCCGGTGATCATGTTCTTTACATAGTCAGCGTGGCCGGGGCAGTCAACGTGCGCATAGTGTCTCTTCGCTGTCTCGTACTCGATGTGTGCGGAGTTGATGGTTATACCACGAGCTCTTTCTTCCGGAGCCTTATCGATCTGATCGAAAGGAACAGCGGGATCTACGCCAAGTCTGTCAGCAAGTACTGCTGTGATGGCTGCAGTCAGAGTTGTCTTGCCGTGGTCAACGTGACCGATTGTGCCGATGTTAACATGCGGCTTTGTTCTGTCGAAATGCTGTTTAGCCATTTTTATTTCCTCCTAAAGAAATAATAATAGTGTTAAATCGCCAGTGACTGAAGACCTTGCGGTCGACATGCACTGTCGAAAATCAGTCACTAGCATTTATTATACCCAATTGCACCTGCTAAAGCAAGCACAGGGATTGTTTTTGCTCACAGAGAAAGCAGGGTTTACTTGTTCTCCTTGGCCTTGGAATCCAGGACCTTGTCAGCAACATTCTTCGGAACCGGCTCATACTTCTCAAAGAACATGGAGTAGTTGCCGCGTCCCTGCGTCATGGAACGCAGATCCGTTGCGTAACCGAACATCTCCGCAAGCGGTACAAAGCCATTTACCTGCTTGCCGCCCGGAATGTCTTCCATACCCGTGACACGGCCGCGTCTGGAGTTCATATCTCCGATAACGTCGCCCATGTATTCCTCAGGCATTGTTACCTCAACCTTCATGATCGGCTCAAGAAGAACAGGTGCAGCCTTCGCCATCGCTTCCTTGAAGCACATGGAACCGGCAATATGGAATGCCATTTCCGAAGAGTCGACTTCATGGTAGGAACCATCATAGACAGTAGCCTTGATGCCGACAACCGGATATCCGCCGAGAGAACCGGTTTTCATGGCTTCCTCAATACCTTCGCCAACTGCGGGAATATATTCCTTCGGGATGTTGCCGCCCGTTACCTCGTTCTCGAAATCGTACTCCTGCTCGCCGTTCGGATCCATAGGCTCGAACTTGACTTTGCAGTGTCCGTACTGACCGCGGCCGCCGGACTGCTTCGCGTACTTGTATTCCTGGTCAACAGGTTTTGTAAATGTCTCGCGGTATGCAACCTGCGGAGCGCCGACATTTGCTTCTACGTGGAACTCACGCAGCAGTCTGTCAACGATAATCTCCAGATGCAGCTCACCCATGCCGGCAATAATTGTCTGGCCTGTCTCGGAATTTGTGTGTGCCTTGAATGTAGGATCTTCTTCAGACAGCTTCTGGAGCGCGTCCGTCAGCTTGTCCTGTCCTGCCTTCGTCTTGGGCTCGATCGCAAGTTCGATAACGGGATCCGGGAATTCCATCGACTCCAGAATAACCGGTGCGCTGTCGTCGCAGAGTGTATCACCGGTACCGGTTACCTTCAGGCCAACCGCAGCGGCGATATCACCGGAGAATACTTCGTCGATTTCCTTTCTCTTATTTGCGTGCATCTGCAGGAGACGCCCGATTCTTTCCTTCTTATCCTTCGTGGAATTCAGAACATAAGAGCCGGCCTTGCAAGTACCGGAATATATTCTCATGAATGCAAGCTTTCCAACGAAAGGATCGGAAATAATCTTGAACGCAAGAGCGGAAAATGGCTCACTGTCAGAAGAATGTCTCTCAACTTCGTTGCCGTCAAGATCTGTGCCTTTGATCGCCGGTACGTCCAGCGGAGAAGGCATATACTCGATAACAGCATCGAGGCACTTCTGTACGCCTTTGTTCTTGTAAGCGGAGCCGCAGCATACCGGTACTGCTCTTCCCTCACAGGTAGCCTTCCGCAGAGCTGCTTTGAGCTCGGGAACGGTTACAGCTTCCTCGCCGCCTTCCAGGAACTTCTCGGTCAGATCATCATCGAGCTCGCAGATCTGTTCGATCATCTGCTCGTGATACATCTGTGCTTCATCCTTAAGATCGTCCGGAACAGCCGTGATTTCAATGTCCGTTCCATCATCGTTCTTATAGTAATAAGCGTCCATCTCGAACAGATCAATCAGTCCGATATAGGAATCTTCCTTGCCAATCGGAATGTTGATCATAACCGGGTTCTTGCCCAGTCTGTTCTTGATTTGGTCAACGCAGCCGTAATAGTCTGCGCCGATGACATCCATCTTGTTGACGAATGCCATACGGGGTACGTTGTACTTATCTGCCTGGCGCCATACATTTTCGGACTGGGGTTCAACGCCGCCCTTTGCGGAGAATACGCCTACAGCGCCGTCCAGTACACGCAGCGATCTCTCTACCTCAACGGTAAAGTCTACGTGGCCGGGAGTATCAATAATATTGATACGGTGCTCAAGAGCACCAGCTTTCTTCTTATGGTGATCCTCCAGTGTCCAGTGGCATGTTGTAGCCGCGGACGTGATGGTGATACCACGCTCCTGCTCCTGCTCCATGTAGTCCATGGTAGCAGTGCCGTCGTGCGTCTCGCCAATCTTATAGTTAACACCGGTATAATACAGGATACGCTCTGTCAGAGTCGTCTTGCCTGCATCGATATGCGCCATGATACCGATGTTCCTGGTTCTTTCCAGGGGATATTCTCTATGATCTGCTTGTGCCACAGGTTTTCCTCCTAATTAAGACGCGTTGCAAAAGGTCCCCGCCATCGCATCAGAAACGATAGTGAGAGAAAGCCTTGTTTGCATCTGCCATCTTGTGCATGTCTTCCTTACGTTTTACGGAAGCGCCCGTGTTGTTGTAAGCATCAAGAAGCTCTCCGGCAAGCTTGTCTTCCATGGTCTTCTCGCCTCTCTTACGGGAGAACATTGCGATCCAGCGAAGAGCCAGCGCCTGTCTTCTATCCGGTCTGACTTCAATCGGTACCTGATATGTGGCACCGCCGATACGTCTCGCCTTGACTTCGAGAACAGGCATGATGTTGTTCATAGCCCCCTCGAAAACTTCGAGAGCGGGCTTGCCTGATTTCTCTTCCATCTTTGCAAAAGCTCCGTATACAATCTTCTGCGCTACACCTTTCTTACCATCAAGCATGATGGCATTAATCAGCTTGGTAACGACTTTGTTGTTGTATAAGGGGTCTGCAAGTACATCTCTTTTCTGTACATGTCCTTTACGCGGCATGATACTTCCCTCCTTATCAATGGATAATTCATCGGTACTCACTATAATGCTGTGTCCATGCTGTAGTCTATCTTCGATAATCCGTCCGTTTCCTGTTCAAAACACGGAAAGGACCGCGTAAATTTCCGTACAGAAATCCTATCGCAAATAGAATCCAACATTCTGTTACATTAGAGAGTATTACTTACCAGCCTTAGGTCTCTTAGCGCCATATTTGGAGCGAGCCTGCTTGCGGTTTGCAACACCTGCTGTATCCAGTGTGCCACGAATGATGTGGTATCTGGTACCGGGCAGATCCTTAACTCTTCCTCCTCTGATCATTACAACAGAGTGCTCCTGCAGATTGTGACCTTCGCCGGGAATGTAGGATGTAACTTCCATTCCGTTGGAAAGACGTACTCTGGCAATCTTACGAAGAGCGGAGTTAGGCTTCTTAGGGGTTGCTGTCTTAACAGCGGTGCAGACACCACGCTTCTGGGGAGCGGACTGTCCGATAGTTTTCTTCTTAAGACTGTTGAAACCTACCTGCAGAGCCGGAGCCTTCGACTTCTTCGTGGAAACCTGACGTCCCTTTCTAACTAACTGGTTAAATGTCGGCATTCTATTTCACCTCCTTGCCAAATTTGAATTAATCCCGCTCCTTAACCTGAAACAGGATTATCATTACAGTCTTCCGGCCTGTCCGGACCGCTTTCGCGTTTTGTACAGACGCAGAAGAACGGTGTGCTTTTTCAGCACACCGTTCTAATATTAAACATGCAAGTCCTGCTTGTCAAGCCTTAAATCCATCCGGATCTGTGCTTTCCGTGGTTTCCGAAAGAATTTCATCCTGCGTGTCTCCCGGTGCGGAGCCTGTCTCCTGCTCATCCTCCAGAACTTCATCCGGAATCTGCGGATGTGCCTTCGCTTCCGCGATTCTCTCATCCGTGCTGAGCTTGATATTACGGTATCTCTTCATGCCGGTTCCGGCAGGAATCAGCTTGCCGATGATAACGTTCTCCTTCGGTCCGATCAGAGGATCGATCTTTCCGCGGATCGCGGCATCCGTCAGAACCCTTGTCGTCTCCTGGAAAGAAGCTGCCGACAGGAACGAATCCGTCGCAAGGGCAGACTTTGTAATACCGAGGATGATGCGCTCGCCCTCTGCCGGTGTTTTGCCGAGATCAATGAGCTTATCGTTCTCGTCCTCAAAATCAAGGAAATCAACAAGCTTTCCGGGAATAAAATGAGAATCTCCTGCTGCCGTGATCTTGATCTTCTTCATCATCTGCCGGACGATGACTTCGATATGCTTGTCGGCAATATCTACACCTTGCAGGCGGTAAACCTTCTGAACCTCGCGGAGCAGATAATCCTGAACCGCTCTGGGTCCCTTGATCTCCAGCAGTTCTCTGGGGTCAATGGAGCCTTCGGTCAGCTCGTCGCCGGCTTCAATCTCCTGCCCGTCCACAACCTTGATTCTGGATCCGTAAGGGATCTGCGTCTCTTCGGACTTTCCTTCTTCATCATTCGTTACGATGACGGAGCGGGATTTCTTCGTATCCTTTACAGTAACAACACCGTCGATCTTGGTCAGGAGCGCAAGTCCCTTTGGTCTTCTTGCCTCGAACAGCTCTTCTACACGGGGAAGACCCTGTGTGATATCGCCGCCGGCAACACCGCCGGAGTGGAACGTTCTCATGGTCAGCTGTGTGCCGGGCTCACCGATTGACTGTGCAGCGATGATGCCGACTGCCTCGCCGACCTGTACCATTTCACCTGTTGCCATGTTCGCGCCGTAGCACTTCGCGCAGATACCCAGGTGGCTGCGGCAGGTCAGAATGGTTCTGATCTTGAGGGAATCCTTGTCTGCATCAAACGGCTCCCCTTTCTTGTTCATGCCGCGGGAAAGGATTGCGTCCGCGCGGCTGGGCGTGATCATGTGATTCTTCTTGACAATCACATGACCGTCCATGTCCCTGATTTCCTCGCAGGATACACGGCCGATCATACGGTCGCGCAGCGTTTCAATCGTCGCATTCCCGTCTTTGAATGCCTTGATAGACATACCCGGAATAACATCTTTGCCTTCAACGCAGTCGATCTCACGAATAATCAGCTCCTGCGAAACATCGACCATTCGTCTTGTCAGGTATCCGGAATCGGCTGTTCGAAGGGCTGTATCCGACATACCCTTTCTGGAACCGTGCGCCGACATGAAGTATTCCAGCACATCCAGTCCCTCACGGAAATTCGACTTGATCGGCAGCTCGATTGTGCGTCCCGATGTATCTGCCATCAGTCCGCGCATGCCGGCCAGCTGTTTGATCTGCTGGTTGGAACCACGAGCTCCGGAATCCGCCATCATGAAGATATTATTGTACTTATCCAGTGACTTTAAAAGGGCATCAGTCAGGCGGTTATCAACATCTGTCCATGTCTCTACAACCTGATGATAACGCTCCTCATCCGTCATCATACCTCTGCGGTAATCTTTCTGAATTCTGTCAACGGTAGCCTGCGCCTCTTCCAGAAGTTCTTTCTTCTCCTTCGGAACCGAAATGTCAGCAATTGAAACTGTCAGAGCAGCGATTGTGGACCACTTGTAGCCTAGTGCCTTGATATTGTCGTCAACTTCAGCGCACTTGAAGGTGCCGTGCTTGTCGATGACTGCCTGCAGAATCTTCTTGAGATCTTTCTTCTTGACCATAAAGTCGATTTCCGGCTTCAGGAAGTTCTCCGGAACAGACCTGTCGACAAAGCCGAGGTCCTGTGGAATGATCTCGTTGAAAATCAGACGCCCGAGCGACGTATCAACCAGTCCCTCTACAACCTCGCCGTCAGGCTTCTTCTTTGTAAGTCTGACATGAATCTTCGAGTGTAGCGTAATGTATTTGTTTTCGTAAGCAAGCCATGCTTCATTCGGAGAGCTGAAGTACTTGCCCTCGCCGGGCTCTCCGTCTCTCTGCTGGGTAATATAGTAAATACCCAGAACCATGTCCTGTGTCGGAACAGCAACCGGCGCGCCATCGGAAGGTTTCAGCAGGTTATTCGGCGAAAGAAGCAGGAACCGGCACTCGGACTGCGCTTCAACGGAAAGCGGCAGATGAATCGCCATCTGGTCGCCGTCAAAGTCGGCGTTGAACGCCGTGCAGGCAAGTGGATGAAGCTTGATTGCCTTGCCTTCGACGAGGATCGGCTCAAACGCCTGGATGCCCAGTCTGTGCAGCGTAGGTGCGCGGTTGAGCATTACGGGATGCTCCTTGATAACGTCTTCCAGAATATCCCATACTCTGGGATCCACCTTTTCCACGAGCTTCTTCGCGTTCTTGATGTTCTGGGAGATTTCTCTCTTCTGCAGCTCTTTCATTACGAAAGGCTTGAACAGCTCCAGTGCCATTTCCTTCGGAACGCCGCACTGGTAAATCTTCATTTCGGGACCGACGACGATAACCGAACGGCCGGAATAGTCGACACGCTTGCCCAGAAGGTTCTGTCTGAAACGGCCGGACTTGCCCTTGAGCATGTCGGACAGGGACTTGAGTGCCCTGTTGCCGGGTCCTGTGACCGGGCGGCCGCGTCTGCCGTTATCAATAAGAGCGTCAACCGCTTCCTGCAGCATTCTCTTCTCGTTGCGGACGATGATGTCCGGCGCACCGATTTCCAGAAGCTTTTTCAGACGGTTGTTACGGTTGATGATTCTTCTGTAAAGATCGTTCAGGTCAGATGTTGCGAATCTTCCGCCGTCCAGCTGAACCATGGGACGCAGATCCGGAGGAATGACCGGAACCGCGTCCAGAATCATCCAGGAAGGCTGGTTGCCGCTTTCGCGGAAAGCTTCCACTACTTCCAGTCTCTTCAGAACTCTTTCTCTCTTCTGGCCCTTGGCGGTTTCCAGCTCTTCGCTGAGTGTCCTGTACTCTTCTTCGACATTTACATCAAGGAGCAGCTCCTTGATTGCTTCCGCGCCCATGCCGACTCTGAAATGTCCGCGGTATACCTTGCGGTATTCCTGATATTCCCTTTCGGAGAGGATCTGCTTCTTCATAAGCGGAGGAAGCTGCAGCTCCTTGCTGGCATCAATTTCCGCTTGTGTCGCGTCGCGGTATCTGCCGTCTTCGTCCATGACCTGTGGCATAGCATCCGTACCCGGGTCAAGTACGATGTAGCTGGCAAAATAGAGCACCTTTTCCAGTTCCTTCGGCGTCATGTCAAGGATCAGTCCCATTCTGGAAGGAACACCCTTGAAATACCAGATGTGGGAAACCGGAGCCGCGAGCTCGATGTGTCCCATTCTCTCTCTTCGTACCGAAGACTTGGTTACTTCAACGCCGCATCTGTCGCAGATGGTGTTCTTGAACTTCATCTTCTTGTACTTGCCGCATTTGCATTCCCAGTCCTTGGTAGGGCCGAAGATCGCCTCGCAGAACAGTCCGTCCTTTTCCGGCTTCAAGGTTCTGTAGTTGATCGTCTCCGGCTTCGTAACTTCACCATAGGACCAGCCTTTACCCTCGCGGGCGTTGCCGCGGATCTTGTCAGGGCTGGCCAGCCGGATCTGTATCGCGTCAAATGTTACCGGCTTATAGCTTTCATTTGTAGTATTTGGCATTCTACCCTCAATTCTGCTGCGGTGCAGCTTGATTTCCGTCTCATCCGCGTATACCTTCGCGGATGAGATATGTGGTTGCTTCAGTCATGTGCGGATCAGAACTCGTCGTTATCGTCGTACTCCGTATCTGTATCCGCATCTGCAGCACTGCCATCATCGCTGCCGGCTTCTGCGTCATCCTGCACTTCCTGCATCTCGCCCTTGTCATTAAACTCCTGCAGCGACATGCCGCCGTTTTCCAGCGACTTTCTGTCCGTATCACCGGAATCCTTAAAGTTATTTGCCATCGCGAACTTGAAGATTGCGGAATCGCCGTAATCGATATCCTCGGAAATTTCTACGGGATTCTTGTCTTCGTCCAGCACTTCCACATCAAGGCACAGCGCCTGCAGTTCCTTCAGAAGGACCTTGAAGGATTCAGGGATACCGCCTTCCGGGATGTTTTCACCTTTAATGATCGCCTCATACGTCTTGACACGGCCAACCACATCATCTGACTTGACCGTCAGGATTTCCTGCAGCGTGTACGCCGCGCCGTAAGCTTCAAGCGCCCAAACTTCCATTTCTCCGAAACGCTGGCCGCCGAACTGCGCTTTGCCGCCCAGAGGCTGCTGCGTCACAAGGCTGTAAGGGCCGGTGGAACGTGCGTGAATCTTATCGTCTACCAGGTGATGCAGCTTCATATAATGCATGAAGCCGATCGATGTCGGGTTGTCGAATTTTTCGCCTGTACGGCCATCGCGCAGCTGCACTTTGCCGTCCGGTGTGATCGGAACGCCCTTCCACTCTTCTCTGTGGTCACGGTTATCATACAGGTACTGCAGAACTTCCGGATCGACTTTGTCCTTGTACTCAGCCTCGAACTCCTCCCAGCTGTAGTTGACATACTTGTTCGCCATATTCAGGGCGTCCACAATGTCATCATGCGTCGCGCCGTCAAAGTTCGGCGTCGTCACATTAAAGCCCAGGACCTTCGCGGCAAGCGAAAGGTGCAGCTCCAGAACCTGTCCGATATTCATACGGGAAGGTACGCCCAGAGGGTTCAAAACAATATCCAGCGGACGACCGTTCGGAAGATAGGGCATATCTTCAACAGGAAGCACTCTCGATACAACACCCTTGTTTCCGTGACGGCCGGCCATCTTGTCGCCGACGGAGATCTTTCTCTTCTGCGCGATATAGATACGGACGGTCATGTTGACTCCCGGAGGAATCTCTCCGGCATCATCTTCTCTTGTGAAGATCTTCGTATCAATGACTGTGCCGTACTCGCCGTGCGGAACCTTGAGCGAAGTATCTCTGACTTCTCTCGCCTTCTCACCGAAGATGGCGCGCAGGAGCCTCTCCTCTGCGGTAAGCTCCGTTTCACCCTTCGGAGTTACCTTGCCGACAAGGATATCGCCGGCACGGACCTCCGCGCCGATACGGATAATGCCGTCATTGTCCAGATCCTTGAGAGCGTCTTCACCGACACCGGGAACATCTCTGGTAATCTCTTCCGGTCCGAGTTTGGTGTCTCTTGCCTCGCACTGATATTCCTCGATGTGAATCGAGGTATAAACATCCTCTCTTACAAGGCGCTCGGAAAGCAGAACCGCGTCCTCGTAGTTGTAGCCTTCCCAGCACATGAAGCCGATCAGAGGGTTCTTGCCGAGTGCGAGCACGCCGTGATCTGTGGAAGCGCCGTCTGCGAGAATGTCGCCTTCTTCAAAATGATCACCGGTCGAAACAATCGGCTTCTGGTTGTAGCAGTTCGACTGGTTGGAGCGCAGATACTTGATCAGTTCCAGCTGCTCTTTCTCGCCGTCATCATAAGTCACGTCGATTTCGGTTGCGTCTACAAAGTCAACGCGGCCGGGTTTCTTCGCGATTACGCAGACGCCCGAGTCACGGGCTGCCTTCTCTTCCATGCCGGTTCCTACGACCGGAGCTTCCGTCGTAATCAGCGGAACGCCCTGACGCTGCATGTTCGATCCCATCAGCGCACGGTTCGCGTCATCGTTCTGCAGGAATGGTACCAGAGATGTCGCAACCGAGAATACCATTCTCGGAGATACATCCATGTACTGGAACATCGTTCTGGGATACGAAGATGTCTCATCCCTGTAACGGCCGGATACGTAGTTGTCAACAAGATATCCGTTCTCATCCAGCTTCGTAGAAGCCTGTGCTACATGATAGTTATCTTCCTCATCCGCTGTCATGTAGACAACATCATCAGTTACTCTGGGTCCGTTCGGGTCGTTCTGGTCGATCTTTCTGTACGGAGCTTCGATGAAGCCGTACTCATTGATCTTCGCGTATGCCGCCAGAGAGTTGATCAGGCCGATGTTGGGGCCTTCAGGCGTCTCGATAGGGCACATTCTTCCATAGTGCGTATAATGTACATCACGGACTTCGAAACCGGCTCTGTCTCTGGAAAGACCGCCGGGTCCCAATGCCGAGAGACGTCTCTTATGTGTAATCTCGGACAGCGGGTTGTTCTGGTCCATGAACTGGGACAGCTGGGAAGATCCGAAGAACTCCTTGAACGCGGCGCTGACCGGCTTTGTGTTAATCAGTGTTCTCGGGTACGGGTCATCTACGCTGGACATCTTCTCGCGGACACCACGCTCCACACGGGACATTCCGATGCGGAACTGATTCTGCAGCAGTTCTCCGACGCTTCGGATCCGGCGGTTTCCGAGGTGATCAATGTCGTCCTTGTTGCCGATGCCGTACTCCAGATGCATGTTGTAGTTGATCGAAGCAAGAATATCTTCCTTCGTAATATGCTTGGGAATCAGAAGATGCACATTTCTGCGCAGCACTTCCGCAAGCTCCTCCGGATTCTCGTTGTCCTGATATTTCTGGAGGATTTCACGAAGAGCCGGATAATAAACCTGCTCGGTGATGCCAAGCTCTTCCGGATCGCAGTCTACAAAGTGAGTGATGTCAACCATCAGGTTGGACAGGACCTTCACGCGGTCTCTTGTATCGGTTCTGATCCAGACATAAGGAATTGCCGCGTTCTGGATTTCATCGGCCATCTCTACGGTAACAGTGTCTCCCGCGCTGCCGATAACATCGCCGTTTGCGCTGTCAACAACGTCTTCCGCAAGAACATGGCCGGCGATTCTGAACCGGAGTGCCAGCTTCTTGTTGAATTTATAGCGGCCTACCTTTGCAAGGTCATACCGGCGCGGATCAAAGAACATGGATTCGATCAGTGATCTCGCGGATTCCACGGCAAGCGGCTCGCCGGGCCGGATCTTCTTATACAGTTCCAGAAGGCCCTCTTCATAAGAATGGGAAGGATCCTTTGAGAAGCTGCCGCGAAGCTTGGGCTCATCGCCGAAGACTTCCAGAATCTCCTCATCCGTGCCGATACCGAGCGCGCGGATCAGAACCGTCACCGGAACCTTTCTTGTACGGTCAACCTTGACATAGAAGATATCATTCGCGTCGGTTTCATACTCCAGCCAGGCGCCGCGGCTGGGAATAACCGTGCAGGTATAAAGGCTCTTGCCGTACTTGTCGCGGTCAATGCCATAATAAATTCCGGGAGAACGGACGAGCTGGGATACAATGACACGCTCGGCGCCGTTGATCACAAACGTGCCTGTCTCTGTCATAACAGGAAGATCCGTGAACGAAATGGTCTCTTCCCGGATCGGCTTCTCGCCGGTCTTGTCAATCAGTCTCGCGCGCACGAATAAAGGCGCGGCATAGGTCGCGTCCCTGACCTTGCACTTTGTAATTGTATTTCTCTTCGCGTAGTTAGGCGCTGTCTTGAGGTATTCAATGTCGAGCTTGCAGCCTACGAACTCCAGTCTCCAATGTCCGTCAAATGATTCGATCGGAGAAAAGTCCTCGATAACTTCCTGCATGCCCTGATCAATGAACCACTGATAGGAGGATTTCTGAACCTCGATGAGGTTGGGCATTTCGAGCACTTCCTTCTTCGGGGAGTAGCTCATACGCATGCTCTTGCCTTTGCCTGCAGGGTGAAGCCTAATTTTATTGCTCATCAATTCACCTCGTTCTGTTGAATCTGTAGGATCGCGGGGAAATAAGGATGTGGTACCAGATCGGAATAATGCGCAAAACAGCACAGTCCCCTGTGCTCTCCTGCCGTGTGTCCTGTTCCCTTCGCTCTCCTTGGTATGTGTTAGTCAGTAACCACCATATTTGCCTTATCCGCTGCTTTCTCTTCCGGAACTTAATCCTTAAGGAGAGCATAGTAGGGCATAATTGCAGAACATAGCGCATACTATAATACGTAAAAGCGAATCAATTGTCAATAACTTATGAAAATTTTCTCTGAATTTGCCGGAGTGCCGCGGAAAGTGGCTTGAAAAGAATCAGGGAGAGAGTAAAATTTCCGGCTCCATGAAGAATGTCAAACGGAATACCGGAAATCCACCAGCCGAGCGCGCCGGACGGCCCGCTCGTAAATATGTAAACAATCGAGCAAAGCAGCCCGAAGAACAGTCCGAAGGCGCCGGAGAAAACGCAATAAACAATATACCCTTCCTCCCAGCCGGCTTTTCTGCGGATCAAAAGTACCAGCAGCACTTCGAGAGGCCAGATATACAAATACATGAAATTCCATAGTCCTGCGCCAAAGACAAGGCACTCAACACCGGTGAAGGCGAATGCGGCGAGCAGTGTTTTGGCCCCGTAGAACAACGTAAACAGGATAAACAGCAATGTTACCAGCTCAATGTTCGGAAGGAATTCGAGCGCGCGTTTCACCGCCTCCAGCATTGCCAGCATCATACCTAGTACCGCGATATCCCGGATCGTGATCCGGCACCTCTTATGCATCCAAGGCCTCCGGTCACTTGCTCACTTCGTACTTGAGCTCGAATTTGTCGCCGTCATTGACCGGCTGAGTATCAGCACCGTTCTGCGCGTACTCACCGTCCACGTAAATAGCCCAGTATGCATGATCTTTATCGTAATCCGCAGTCAGCCCGTTGACTGTATTAATGAAAAGCCCGTACTGTCCTTCCGACCCTTCATAGGAAAATTCCTGTGTCTGGTCGGCAGAAAGTTCATCCATCAGCTGTCGCAGATATTCCGCATCGGTTGAGCATTCATATGTCTTCGAAGTGCCGCTGTCATCGGTTACGGTCAGTGAGCACTCTTTGCTGCCCTTCTGCACATTCTTTGCCGAAGCAAAATGAAAAACAAGCGCAAGCACAGCTGCGGCAGCCAGAAGCAGGCAGACAAGGAGGATGCTTTTCTTATGTTTTGTTTTATTGTTTGTTGTACCAGCAGTATTTTCTGTCATAACAGTTCATCCCTTCGTGCTGTTGAATATAGATGTATAAAGCAAATCCCCTGTCGGCAGACACCGGCAGGGGAGATTTCGCGTTAAGATAAACGCCGGATTACTTAAGAGTAACCTTAGCGCCTTCAGCCTCAAGCTTAGCCTTGAGATCGTCAGCATCCTTCTTGGGAAGAGCTTCCTTGATAACCTTCGGAGCACCTTCAACAAGGTCCTTGGACTCCTTCAGGCCAAGGCCGGTAGCTTCACGAACGACCTTGATGATCTTGATCTTGTTCGGGCCTACTTCTGTAAGCTCTACATCGAACTCGGTCTTCTCTTCTTCTGCCGGGCCGGCTGCGGGTCCTGCTACAACAACGCCTGCTGCAGCGGATACACCGAATTCATCTTCAACAGCCTTTACCAGATCGTTCAGTTCAAGAACGGATAACTCTTTGATTGCGTCAAGGATTTCCTGTGTGGATAACTTTGCCATCTTTATGACCTCCATCATATTTGTTGTACTGCATCTGCGGTTCGCAGATCTGTCTGTATTTCATACCGGCCTTGCGCCGGCATCAGGGCGCAGAAATTATTCTGCAGCCGGTGCTTCTGCCTCTGCAGGAGCTTCTGCGGGAGCTGCCTCGCCGCCTTCTGCCTTCTTCTCCGCAACCTGCTTGATATCGCGGGCGAAGTTGGTGATCGGTGCCTGCAGGCTTCCAAGCAGCTTGGAAAGGAGCTCTTCCCTTGAAGGAATCTTGGAGATCGGCTCCAGTCCCTTCGCGTCATAAGCCTTTCCTTCTACAACACCGGCCTTTACCTCAAGATTCTTCGCCTTCTCGGCGAACTTGTAGAGAATTCTGGCAGGTGCTGTCGCGTCATCCTTGGAGATCGCGATTGCGCTGGGTCCTTCAAGGTATTCGTCAAGCTGAGCGAAATCTGTACCGTCGAAAGCCTTCTTCATATAAGTGTTCTTGTAAACCTTATACTGAATGCCGGCTTCGCGAAGCTGTTTACGCAGCTGCGTATCCTCAACGACCGTAAGTCCTCTTGCGTCTACAAGAACAACTGACTGCGCGTCTTTGATCTTCTCGGAAATCTCGTCGATAATCGGCTTCTTTTCCTCGATCTTTGCCATGTCTTACCTCCTTGTAAATTTTTATTGCTACAGCGGAAGGGATAAGAAATGAAAATCCCTCTGCCATGAAGACAGAGGGAATAAAATCAATCTCCTTCATCCTCGGCGGGCGGTCCATAAGGACTCTTACAAAACCTTTCGGCTTTACCAGCTGTCTTCGGCTGCGGTCAAACGACCTTTTGTATAGTATGACAGAGTTTGCACTCTGTCAACACTTTTATCAATATCTGTTCGCTACGATCTTAATGCCGGGGCCCATGGTTGTTGCCATGGAAATGCTCTTCAGATACTGACCCTTTACAGTGGAAGGCTTTGCCTTGGCAATTGCTCCCATCAGGGCATTGAAGTTGCTCATCAGCTGCTCTTCCGTGAAGGAAGCCTTGCCGATTGTTACATGAATAATGTTTGCCTTGTCAAGTCTGTACTCAACCTGGCCGGCCTTAATATCATTGACAGCCTTTGTTACGTCCATCGTAACAGTGCCTGCCTTCGGGTTCGGCATAAGGCCTTTCGGTCCGAGAACCTTACCGAGACGTCCTACAACGCTCATCATATCGGGTGTTGCAACAACAACGTCAAAATCAAGCCAGCCTTCCTTCTGAATCTTCGGAAGGAGTTCCTCAGCGCCTACATAGTCAGCGCCGGCTGCAAGAGCCTCATCCGCCTTTGCGCCTCTCGCAAATACAAGCACGCGGATCTTCTTGCCGGTGCCGGCAGGAAGAACTACAGAACCGCGGATCTGCTGGTCCGCGTGACGGGAATCGCAGCTTGTGCGGATATTCAGTTCAACAGACTCATCAAACTTCGCTGTTGCTGTCTTCTTGACAAGAGCTACTGCCTCTTCAGCCTCGTAAAGCTTGGACTTATCGATGAGCTTAGCAGCCTCTACATATTTCTTACCGTGCTTCATTGTAAATCCTCCTTTTACTCTGTTACCGTGATGCCCATGGAACGAGCCGTTCCTTCGATCATGCTCATTGCAGCTTCGATTGATGCTGCATTCAGATCGGGCATCTTCTTCTCGGCGATCTCTCTCACCTGTGCCTTGGTTACAGAAGCAACCTTGGTCTTGTTCGGTTCGCCGGAAGCCTTCTGGATACCTGCCGCCTTCTTCAGAAGAACAGCTGCAGGCGGAGTCTTTGTGATGAAGCTGAAGCTTCTGTCCGCATAAACAGTAATGACAACGGGAATAACAACGTCGCCTTCATTTGCTGTCTTCGCGTTGAACTGCTTCGTGAATTCAACAATGTTGACACCGTGCTGTCCGAGTGCAGGTCCAACCGGCGGTGCGGGTGTAGCTTTGCCGGCCTGAATCTGTAATTTGATGTAACCTGATACTTTCTTAGCCATTTTTTCCTCCTTTTGTGGTGGTGCGGGTCCGTTTCCGGGCTGAAAACGCTGTTACAAAGCATCGCAGCGTTCCGCATATATGTCGCAGGCGGCCTGCCTGCTCCCACTGCTTGCCATACGGCAACTCTATCAATCTATCACCGCAGTGATCGATTTACAACAATGAATTATTCCGCCTTGCGGACTTCCGTGCACGGAATCTCCACAGGCGTCTCTCTGCCGAACAGTTCGATCGAAATCGTAACCGATCTCTTTTCCGCATCGACTTTGGTAACAGTGCCCAGTGTATCTTTCCAGATGCCGGCCACAACCTTGACGGAATCGCCCTCTTTGAATCCGATCGAAGCAGGGCTCTTCAGATCGCGTCCCTCAAGCTTGGCAACTTCCTCCTCGCTCAGGGCAACCGGCTTAGATCCCGGGCCGACAAAACCAGTCACGCCGCGCGTATTGCGGACAACGTACCAGGTTTCATCATCCATGATCATCAGAATCAGCACATAGCCCGGAACCATCTTTCTGGATACAGTCTTCGTCTTTCCGTTTCTGGTTTCGGTCTCTTCCTCCATGGGAATTCTGACCTCAAGGATGCGGTTCTCCATATGACGGTTCTCACGCACCTTGTCAAGACTGATCTTGACCTGATTCTCATATCCGGAATATGTGTGTGCCACATACCACTTCGGCACATCCGAAATTGCGTCCTCGTCGAGCTGATTGCCTTCTCCTTCCGAAGACTGGCTGTCAAGGCTCTTTGAAATCAGAGAAACATCTTCTCCGGCCTCATCCTGCCTGAGTACCCGCTCAGCGACGCGCTCCGCTTCGTTCTTCTCAATGCTGGCGGCGTCACGGCTGAAATCGGCAGTATCTCCGCCCGGCAGATCCGGGAACGAACCCAGCTTGATGCGGGCTGTCGCCTTCTTCTTTTCTTCCATTTTCACCTCTTCCTGCCGCATGCCTGCGCAGCGGCTCTCCCCGCAAAGTCAAATGCTCATCCGCATCCCGCTTCTGCGAAAAGCTTCAGGCCTGAAACGTTGTGAGAAAATCGATCAGATTCTGGAATCCGAAGTCAACCAGTGCGATAACTGCTCCCGTAATAACGGATACGACAAGAACAGCCAAAAGCTGCTTGACGATTGTATCGCGATCCGGCCAGATAATCTTCTTGTATTCAGCCTTGACCCCGTTCCAAAAAGAAGCAGCCCTTTTGCCAAAGCCGTCCTTTTTGGGAGCTGTGGTCTTTGTCTCTACCTCTCCCATGTTTCCTCCAGCACTTCTCAAATAAAAAGAATTACTTGGTCTCCTTATGAAGTGTATGCTTCCTGCAGAATCTGCAGTACTTCATAATTTCCATGCGATCGGGATGGTTCTTCTTGTCCTTCGTGGTATTATAGTTGCGGCGCTTGCATTCTGTGCATGCCAGTGTAATTCTTGTACGCATAGTACTGTACCTCCAAAAATGAATGACTATACTCGGTAATCGGCAGAATCACAGGTTCTGCCTCCCGCTTCCTCATGAAGGTCTTCTAAAAATAAGCATAAAAAAAAGACCTTCACAATCTCTTGAGTAGATTAGCACAATAAAAGGCAGAAAGTCAAGGTGTTTTACATAAAGGAGTCCAACATGCAGAAATCAGACGAAAGAAGAGCGTCCCTGCTGGCCGATCTTGCATCCGCGGAGGGCCCGCTCTCCGCATCCAGACTCGCCGCAAGGTACAATGTCAGCCGTCAGATCATCGTCGGCGACATCGCACTGCTCCGAGCGTCGGGAGAGGATATCACGGCAACGCCAAGGGGCTATATCCTGAAGCAGGCTCCAGGCGGTATCATCCGCCGCCTTGCCTGTGTCCATACGCCGGAGCAGATGGAAGATGAACTGAATATTATGGTAGACAACGGCATCACCGTCGAAAATGTGATTGTCGAACACCCGGTATACGGTCAGCTCACCGGGCAGCTGCATCTGTCGAGCCGCTACGATGTCCGGCAGTTCATGCAGCGGCTCGGGAATTCCAGCGCTGCACCACTGTCCGACCTGACAGGCGGTGTCCATCTGCACACGCTTCTTTGCAATGACGAAGCCGCTTTTATCCGCGTGAAGAACGCGCTTGCCGGGAAAGGCTATCTTTACAGCGAAGAATCCTGTTGACAAGGCGGCGCCGGACTTGCATAATGAAGAGCGTTGCATGTGTCTTGACACCTATATATACACAAAGGAGCTGTCTTAATGAACGCACTCAGGTCTTTTCTGGCTCGTAAAAACATCGTCATCTCTGCAAAACGCTATGGTATCGACGCGCTCGGCGCAATGGCACAGGGGTTGTTCGCCTCCCTGTTAATCGGCACAATCCTCAATACCGCCGGCACGCAGCTTGGTCTTTCGTCTCTTGTCTCCGTCGGCAAATACGCTTCCGCCATGAGCGGTCCCGCCATGGCGATTGCAATCGGATACGCGCTGCAGGCTCCGCCGCTTGTCCTGTTCGCTCTTGCCGCTGTCGGACAGGCGGCCAATGAACTCGGCGGTGCCGGCGGTCCGCTCGCGGTCCTGTTCGTTGCAATCCTTGCCGCGGAAACCGGAAAGGCGGTTTCCAAAGAGACAAGAATCGACATTCTGGTCACGCCGGTTGTCACGATCATCACCGGCTGCGCATTCGCGTGGCTTCTTGCGCCGGCGCTCGGAAAACTCGCGTCTTCCATCGGTTCCCTGATCATGATGGCTACAGACCTGCAGCCGTTTTTCATGGGCATTCTGGTCTCCGTGATCGTCGGCATCGCGCTGACACTCCCGATCTCTTCCGCCGCGATCTGTGCGGCGCTCGGTCTTGTCGGGCTCGCCGGCGGCGCCGCTGTCGCAGGCTGCTGCGCGCAGATGGTAGGTTTCGCGGTCATGTCCTACAAGGAGAATAAAGTCGGCGGCCTGATTTCGCAGGGAATCGGTACTTCCATGCTGCAGATGCCCAACATTATCAAGAATCCGAAAATCTGGATCGCGCCGATCCTGACTTCCGCAATTACGGGGCCTATCGCCACCTGCGTCTTCCATCTGCAGATGAACGGCGCGCCGGTTTCTTCGGGCATGGGAACCTGCGGTCTTGTCGGCCAGATCGGCATTTATACCGGTTGGGTTTCGGATATCGCAAATGGCACAAAGACCTCGATCACGGGCGCTGACTGGCTCGGCATGCTTCTTGTCTGTTTTGTCCTTCCTGCTGTTCTGACACCGCTTTTCGCTGCAGTAGAAAGAAAGCTCGGCTGGATAAAGAACGGCGACCTGAAGCTCTCCTGACGGAGAGCTTTACAGGCCGCCTTTTAATATCTCTTCTGTTCTCAAATTCCGCGGATGCGGAACGCGAAGTGCAGAGGCTTCGTGTTATCTAGAAGATCCTCCTGCGGCGTTCTTGCTCCCCATGAATCATCTCCCGCTACTCCCATCTGCGCGAGGCTCGCGCGGACAACCGTATAATGTACCGGCGGCAGCTCCGTGTGATGCAGCGCGTTCTCGATTTCGGCAGGCGTATAAGGCAGCGCCGAAAAATTCATTACCTGTATGTTTCCGCTCTGGCCGTTCATCGGTGCGCTGCCGTTTTCTGCCGTAAACAGCAGACCATGGCCGTGGCGGTTTGTAACTTTTGCCCACCGCACGCCGGTCCGGTTGCCGCACTCCTGCGGGACCAGATACCTTGTCATATTATCTCTTACCGTCGTGTGATAAATGCCGAGTTTCGCGCCTTTATCCCTGTCAGTATAACACTCCAGAGGTCCGTTACCGTAATAATCCAGCCGGTCATAATCCGCGTCAAGCTTCAGCAGCATGCCGAACTCCGGCATCGGCGGCAGTCCTTCCGACGGCTCATAGTCCATCGCGATCCGCAGACTCCCGTCTTTAAAATAGCTGTAGGTTACATCCAGCGCCGCGTCAGGAGCACCCGGAAGGAAGTGGCAGAGCGTAACATCCAGCCGGTCTTTTCCGGTGCTGATTTTAGGGTAATGCGAAGCCTTCTCCATCTGCTCCACGGGAGCATGCATCATTTCAATGGGCACGGTAGAAGGATATTCGCTCGCGATCTTCCAGATCCCGTACCTTGCGGGCATCTTGCTTCCAAGGTCATTGTCCGTCGGTGCCCGGAAGAAATTCGGCCGCGGTACGGAAAGCAGCATCTCCTTTCCGCCGATACGCAGCGAACTGACGCCTCCTGCAAGAAGTGAAATCAAAATTTCGCTCTCTCCCGCTCTCGCGCCGATGTTGTAAACGCCGTGCACAATCTCAAGCACACCGTCATCCGATGGCTTTACCGTCTCACCGGAAACAGAAGCGGCATCTATTGCGGGCGCCTGCTGCTCCACTTTATAAACGCCCTGCCCGAAAGCGGTTTCATATCCCTTTTCTGCCCATGCGCAGTCTTCTTTCAGACGAAACGATACCGTTATGGCATATTCGCCCGGTTCTGTATAAACCGGAACCGGCAGCATATACGCTTTGCTCGAAAGCGGCGGTACATTGGTTTCCAAAGGCTTTTCTTCAATCTCCGTGCCGTCCCGGAGAACTGTTACAATGCAGTCATAGGCATCCGTTCCGGTGAACAGATTCCGGTTGATAATAAGGACCTGATCTCTTCCTACCCTTGCCGTAATGTTCTGATAAGTGAAGCGCACTTCCTGGAGCTTGGGATACGGCATGCGGTCTCCGGCGACCAGACCGTCTCCGGAGAATGAATAATCGGTCGGACGTTCCAGAAAATCACCGCCGTATGCCTGATACTCTGTTCCATAGCGGTCCCTTGCACGGATCGACTGGTCCACAAAATCCCAGATAAAGCCTCCCTGATAGCGCGGCTCGGTGTCCGATAGTTCCGTATACCGGTAAAGGCCGCCATTGGAATTGCCCATCGAATGGGAATACTCGCAGCAGATAAACGGTTTCTCCGGATGTTCCGAAAGGAACTTCCGGATAGCATCGGCAGACGGATACATCTGGCTTTCCATATCACTGGTGGCGCCATATCTTCTGTCGTGGAAAATACCTTCGTAATGGACAAGCCGGTCCGGGTCCAGTCTGTGAAACAGTCTGGACATCTCAAACAGATCGCTGCCGCCATAAGATTCGTTTCCGACAGACCAGATCAGGATAGAAGCATGGTTCTTGTCCCGCTCATAGCAGGAAGTCACTCTGTCCAGAAGGACGGGCAGCCATTCTTTTTTATCTCCCGGCAGGATGTCTTCCTTCGGGGAAAGCCCCAGTTCTGCGAACGCCCACGAGCCATGCGTTTCCAGATTGTTCTCGGCCATCAGGTAAATTCCCAGTTCATCGCAGAGGCCGTACAGCCTTGAATCATCCGGGTAATGGCAGGTTCTGACTGCGTTGATGTTGTTCTTCTTCATGAGGACAAGATCCTGCAGGACCATGTCCCGGCTGATCCCTGCCCGGCCGCTGTCGCAGCTGAACTCATGGCGGTTCACGCCTTTGAAAACAATACGCTTCCCGTTCAGGCACATCAGCCCGTTTTTCATTTCAAAACGCCGGAAACCGACGCGTTCGTGGATGTATTCAACAGCGGCGCCTGTTTTGGCGTGAACTGTCAGATAAAGGTCGTACAGCACCGGATTCTCCGCGGACCACAGGCGCACCTGCGGGATGCGGGCCGAGATTTCGTTGTCCCTCTCGTTGTCAATTTCACCGGAGAGCACAATCCGTCCGCCAAGCGATAACTGATACTGCGTAAATCCGTACCTGTGCCTGCTGCTTCCTGCCTGTTCCTCCTCCGAAGAAAAATGCAGCTGCATCAGAAGACGCCCGCCCGTGTAATCGTCATCGACAAGAGCGCGGATCTTCATGTCCCGCACATGCACTTCTGGCACCGTATACAGATAGACATCGCGGAAAATGCCCGAAAACCGGTAGAAATCCTGATCTTCGAGCCAGCTGGAGGACGTCCACTTGAAGACCTGCACGGCAAGCTTGTTGCTGCCATTCGTAAGATACGGCGTCAGCTCAAATTCCGACGGGGTAAAACTGTCCTCGCTGTACCCGACATACGTTCCGTTGAGCCAGAGTGCGAAGCCCGACTCCACCCCTTGAAACGAAATATAGACAGGCCTCCCCTGCATGGATTCCGGCACTGTGAAATACCGGACATAGCTGCCGACAGGATTATACCTTGACGGCACCTGTCCGGGCCTGATATCTTCCCGGCCATCCCACGGATACTGATAATTCACATACGCGGGCCGGTCATATCCCTCCATCTGGATGTGCGCAGGGACATGAATATCGTCCCAGCCGCTGCAGTCAAAGGAGCGCGATTCAAATCCTTTCACAGCGCCCGCGAAGTTCGGTGCGTACGCGAATTTCCAAAGCCCGTTCAGGCTCATCCGGAACGAGGACACCGGATCTTTTCTGTAATCGCAGGAAGCTTCCATCTCCTCGCGCGATGCGTAATACATGTGATCCGAGTGTGCGGGCAGCACATTTTCCTTGAAAATTCCGGGATCTGGAACAACGCGGTGATAGTCAAAACATTTCCCGCCCTTTTTCCTCATAATCGCGTCCGCGATTTTCGAAGCGTCCAGGTATTTTCCGGGGAAGTACCGCGCGAGCAGTTCTCCGATCGGCGCTGCCGCGCCGGACAGACATTCAGCAATCAGATTTTTGCCGTTCGAAGCATATTCGTCCTGGCAGCGTTTTCTGAACCGCTGGATCGTCCTGCTGCTGAGCGGCTGTACAAGCGCGCTCGTTGTATGCAGCGCGTACTGGAAGCGCAGGTCGCAGACAAGCGAGCTTACAACTTCATCATCATTCATATCGAAAAGCACTTCCAGAATCATCGCGCCGACTGTGACGTTGACAGGGCTGGAAGGTCTTGCCGAGTCCGTGCTGTAAAGATTCATGAAGATCTTTTCGTCAATCAGAGGAAAGATCTTTTCCGCGAACATCCCCGCGAAGGAATCCGAAAGCATCCGCTGTTCCTTCCGGGAAAGATGAAGTGTCCGGTCCGCGAACCCGAGCTGCTCATAACTGTTGGATGAAAATGCCATAGCGCTTTACTCCGCTTTTAATTCTTTTCTTCGAGAAGTTTAATGATCGAGCTGGTGCCAAGTCTGGAAGCGCCGAGGTCCAGGTAATTCTGCGCTTCTTCCAGCGTGTGGATGCCGCCTGCCGCCTTGACTCTCACGCCGGTGCCCACATGTTCTGCGAGGAGCTTCACATCTTCCGGCGTTGCTCCAGATCTGGAGAAACCGGTTGAGGTCTTGATGAAGTCTGCCCCGGAGCGCGTTACGATATCGCACATGCGGATCTTCTCTTCCTGCGTAAGAAGACAGGTCTCGATAATGACTTTCATGACATGGTTTCCTGCGGCTTCCCTGATCTGGCGCAGCTCTTCAAGTATTGCATCATACCGGCCGTTCTTTACAAAACCGACATTGATGACAGTGTCGATTTCGCATACGCCGCGACGAATCGCGTCGCGCGTTTCAAAAGCCTTGGATGCCGCTGTCGAATATCCGTTCGGAAAACCGATGACAACGCAGACAGGCACCGGCTTCGCTCTTTTTTCGTCTCCGGCGTCTGCCGCTTCCTGTGCCTTCTTCGCAAGATAAGCCACTGCCTCATCCGCGTATGCAGGTGGAATACAGACGCTGGCTGTCTGATACTTTACGGCTTCATCACAAAGTTTCCGGATTTCTTCTGTCGTCGCATCTGTCCGGAGGAGTGTGTGGTCAACACTCCTCACAATTCTTTCCACATCTATTGTCATATAATGATCCTTTCTCCCCGTTATCCGAGTTCATCGAGCGTACTGCCGTAAGGTTCCAGAAATTCATCCATGAAGTTCCTGACTTCCGGCAGCTCCTTCGAAAGCCCTCCGATGATCGCAGCCGTGGATTGTTTTGCCGTACGGAACTCTGTATTGCCGGCCTTTTCTTCCTCTATGCACTTGATATATGCGGACAACTTGTCGGCAGCCTTCACGAGCCTTCGCATATATCGTTCTTCCTCACTGTCTTCGCCATGAAAAACCGATTCATATGCGGGGCGAAGGTCATCCGGCAGACGGCATAACAGCCGTTCCTGCGCCGACTTCTCCACCTGTTTGTACGCGGTACGGATCTCGTCGTTGCAGTATTTGACAGGCGTCGGCATATCTCCCGTAATGATTTCGGATGCATCGTGATAGAGACCGATTAAAGCGGCCCGGTCCGCGTCAAGGTGTTTTCCGAAACGGACATTCCCGATCGTGCATAAAGCATGCGCGATCATAGCGACCTCCAGAGAATGCTCCGAAAGCGATTCCTCTCTGGAGTTGCGCATCAAGGCCCACCGGTCAATATATTTCATCCTCGATAACGTCGCAAAAAAACTGTTCTTCATCGGATTACTCCCGCTCTGAAAGCCATAAAACGTATCCCGGCCATTGACGAAGCACCGAACACGCGGGCACAGCGGTAACCGATGCAGTAAAGCTCTTCGCGCAGGAAAAACGGCAGCTGCGTGCGCAGCGTCACATAGCGGGATGTCGGCGTAGGTGAACTGTAAGCCGTCATCCCGTCCGCCTGTGCAAAGAGCATGGCCCTCCGCATATGAAGGGGATCGCTGACAATTATTGCCGATGCCATGCCCCTCCCGTCCATGATTGCCTTCGCGTTCCGGATATTCTCCTCCGTATTGCTGGATTTTTCCTCCAGAATCAGGTCGTCCTGCGGAACGCCCTGCGAGATGCAGTAAATCATCGCCGCGTGGGCATCGGACTCATTGTTCCCCGCGGCATAGCCGCCGGTCAGAATGATTTTGCCGGCATAGCCTTCTGTGTACAGATCAATGCCGTGATTGAGCCTTTCCCGGAAAACAGGTGAAACCCTGCTGTCCCACGAGCCTGCGCCAAGGACGATAACCGCGTCAGCCTTCTGCTTCTGATCAAAGGACGCGTAATACCAGATATCCGCGGCTGTCAGCGCGAAAACAAGCACTGCAGCCACTAATATAATTCGTAATACCTTTTTAAGAATCTTTGTCATGAACAACTTTACCAAAGGTCAGCCCGATGTCCTCTGCGCGATTCCCTTGATCCCGCTGATCACGAAATCGTGCTCCCGCAGATGCAGAACACTGCCGCAGTAAGGACATTTCGCGCTCTCGTTGATATTGACAGGTGCGCCGCAGTTCGGGCAGTTAACAGTTGTAAATTCTCCTTCTTTGCGCGACGTAAGTCCGCTCGTTCTTGTGAGCGTCCATTCATAGGTCATGAACTTCTCCGCTGTCTTCGAACCGGACAGCAGTTCGCCTGTCGCGTCATCCAGCGTATAATCTACAATTCTCGAACGGATCTCCGCGACAATGACGTCTTCGCCGGCAGCCGCCGCGCCTTCTCCTCCGGTCTTGCTGCCCGTCTGATAGAATCCCGCAAGATTCACGGAAAGCACCGCGATACGGTCAATATAATTGGTTCTGTTACCCTTACGGTATGCGTCCAGCTGTCGGTCAAACTGCGCGTACAGGCTGTCCGTAAAATACGGCCGCAGGCTTTCCATATCCTTTTTCGTCCACTGCTGCTGCATCTGCACATAAACATTGGAAAGTAGCGTCTTAAACTTCTCCTCGTCAAACGAAGGATCGAGCGCCGTATATTCCTGCATCGGACGCAGAACCGATCTGTCCTGCCGGATATCCGTCCCGCCGAGATCGCGGTTTCTGACAGTCCTCGTGCCGTTGCTTCTTTTCCTCTTTGTATATATGATAAGCGCCACGATCAGAATTAACCAGAAGATCAGAATCAGTTCTCCCGTATCTGCGGCATTTCCGGATGAGGAACGGCGCGCAACGGAACTTCCTCCGCTGTTAACGATGATCCCGCCGCCGTAGTCCCGGTTACTGTCATCGTCCCAGCTGCCCCAGTCTCCGCCGAAGGAATCTCCTCCGCTGTCATAATCTGCGCCGCCGGAGAAATCATAATCCGAATTCCCGGAGAATTCTCCCGCATCCGCGAAAACATCTCTTACCGGCGCTGCAAAAAACGCCATGAGAATCACCAGCGCAGCCATGGCGCAGATCTGTATGATTTTCTTTCGTTTGTTTCTCACAAGGATCCTCCCGGAAATATTTGTCAGCAACCGGCCTTCTTATTCAGAACGGAAGAAAATTGCACAGGATTGACGCTGTGGCAATCCCGATCAGCATGCCGGCAATGATCTGCGGCAGGGTATGTCCGATTTTCTCATCCATTTTCCCCTCCGTCAGAGGTTTTCCGCCTTTCCCGCGGATTCTTCTGTTCAGCTCATTGAGCGCGGCCGCCTCCCGGCCGGTCTCATACCGCACACCCATCGCATCATACATGACAATAAACGCAAGAAACAGCGCCAGAACAAATTCCGTGCTGTTTCCGCCGTCAACGAACGCCGCCGCGCATGCCAGTCCCGTAACGGTCGCCGAATGAGAACTGGGCATACCGCCTCCGCCTCGCAGTCTTTCGACCGTAAACTCTCCCTTGGCGATCTCGATGATGATCTTGCTCATCTGCGCAATAAACCAGCTGGCTGCGGCAGACAGAAATACTTTGTTCGTTATAAGGCCGGTCAGAAATTCCATAAACTTCTCCTCTGTGCGTCAGGACGTGCACGCATATGCATGAAGCATGCTGTAAATATTATAACAGAGGGAAAACCATTGCGGACGCGATTCTTATCGAATCTTGCAGAACATCAGAAAAGCCCTGGAATTCAACCTCCGTTGAACTTCAGGGCTCTGCAAGAAACAGAGGACGAGGGATTCGAACCCCCATGAACGGTTTTGGAGACCGTGATACTAGCCATTGTATGAGTCCTCTGGGTGTCAGGCACGGTTTATACTCCGTACAAACCGAAATCAGGTGACTCGGTCAATCTGATTCTTCTGCCGACAAAAATGAATTATAGCAGATAATTTTTTTAAACGCAAGCAACAATTAATCTTCCGGATGCGGGCTTCCCGCTATTTTCTGTCTTGTTATACTGAGCGGTCTGTTTTTCCGTCCGGTTACCGCTTCCCTATCAGGTCAGCGGCTTCCTTCAGGTTGCTGATGCCGATAATCTCAATGCCAGCCGGTGCCTTGAGGCCTTTCAGATTGCTCTTTGGCAGAATACAGGTTGTAAAGCCGAGCTTGGCCGCCTCCTGCACCCGCACATCCGCCATCGTGACCATCCGCACCTCACCGGACAGGCCGATTTCTCCGAAAGCGACCGTCCGGTCGCCGACAGGCATTCCCCGGAAGCTCGAGAGAATTGCCATTGCAATGCCCAGGTCCATTGCCGGCTCCGACTGCCTGATTCCCCCGGCGAGATTGACGTAAGCATCATATTCGGATAAAGGGATGCCGATTCTCTTCTCAAGAACCGCCATCAGCAGGCTCACTCTGTTGTAATCCGTTCCGGTCGCCTGACGCTTGGGAAAACCGAAGTTCGATTTGCAGACGAGCGCCTGCACTTCGGTCAGAATCGCTCTGGTCCCGTCCATCGCGCACGAAACGACCGAACCGCTGGCGTTCTCGGGCCGGCCGCTCAGCATGTATTCCGACGGATTCTCTACCTCGCACAGGCCTTCTCTGCGCATTTCAAACACACCGATTTCGTTCGTGGAACCAAAGCGGTTCTTGACGCCTCGGATGATCCTGTAGGAAGCGTACCGGTCGCCTTCAAAATACAGCACCGTATCCACCATATGCTCAAGCACGCGAGGGCCGGCAACTGTCCCTTCCTTTGTCACGTGGCCGATGATAAAGAACGTAATCCCCGTTTCCTTGGCAAGGCGCAGAAGTACTCCGGTTGTCTCTCTTACCTGCGAAATGCTGCCTGCTGCTGCCGCTACGGATGCGTTATACATTGTCTGAATGGAGTCAATCACGCACAGCTCCGGCTTCTCTTCCAGCAGGATTTCCGTGATCGTACCCAGATCCGTCTCGCACAAAAAGCGCAGATTATCGGGCACATTCCCGATTCTGGCCGCGCGAAGCTTGATCTGATGCAGCGATTCCTCGCCGGAGATATAAAGGACGTTTCTTCCGTCTGCCGCAAGGTTTCTCGTCACCTGCAGAAGAAGCGTCGATTTGCCGATCCCGGGATCCCCGCCGACAAGCAGCATCGAGCCTTTGACAATGCCGCCGCCCAGAACCCTGTCGAGTTCTCCGTAGCCGGTCGTCCATCTTGTTTCACCTTCGTCCTGCACTGCGGACAGCGGCACCGGCCTGCTGCCGGCCGAAAGGCAAGTGCCGCGGACAGCTCCCGCGCCTCCCCTTGAGACTGCGGAAGCAACGCTGCCTGCCTGCATTCTGACCGGCGCCTCCACCATGGTATTCCATGCGTGGCAGGACGGGCACTGACCGGTCCATTTGGCGCTTTCATATCCGCACTCGCTGCAGAAAAACGCTGTGGTTCTCTTTTTATTCGGCATCTGTGCTCTTTTCTTCCGGCTGGTTCACTTCTTTACGGCGGCGGGGCCCCGACTTCTTGAATGTGACTTCACTGCCGTTATGTCCGATGACCACAGTATCTCCCGGCCGGATCTCTTCAGCAAGCAGTTTCTCCGCAAGCGGATCTTCCACAACATTCTGGATCGCGCGCTTTAAAGGCCGCGCTCCCATTTTGTCGTTCGCGTAATGATCTACGAGATACTCTTTCATTGCAGGCGTCACCCGGATTGTGATGTTCATCTGCTCCTTCGCTCTCTTTACAAGATCCGAGAACAGGAGCGTCGTGATCTTCATCATGTCATCATGGCTGAGCGCATGGAAAACAAGAATGCCGTCAATTCTGTTGATGAACTCCGGACGGAACACCTTCTTTACTTCATCCATGACACCGGCCTGCATCTTCTCATACGACTCCTTCTCGGTCGGCTTCGGCGCAAACCCGAGTGTCTTGGGCTCGATGATATTGCGGGCTCCGACATTGGAAGTCATGATGATGATAGTATTCTTGAAATTTACGGTTCTGCCCTGAGAATCGGTCAGATGTCCTTCGTCGAGAATCTGCAGCAGTACATTGAAAACGTCCGGATGGGCTTTCTCGATCTCATCAAACAGAACGACCGAATACGGGTGCTGGCGGACCTTGTCGGTCAGCTGACCGCCTTCTTCATATCCGACATAGCCGGGCGCTGATCCGATCATCTTGGAAACGGCGTACTGTTCCATATATTCCGACATGTCAACGCGGATCATGCTGTCTTCATCACCGAAAACAGCGGCAGCCAGGGCTTTGGCCAGTTCTGTTTTGCCGACACCTGTAGGCCCCAAAAACAGGAATGAACCAATCGGACGGTTCGGATCCTGCAGGCCGACACGGCCTCTGCGGATCGCTTTTGCAACCGCCCTGACCGCTTCATCCTGTCCGATCACTCTGCGGTGCAGGGTGTCTTCCAGTTTCAGAAGCCGTTCGCTCTCCCGTTCCGTCAGGCGCTGCACCGGCACCTTGGACCAGAGGGAAATAACGCCGGCAACGTCCTCCGCCGTCACTTCGGGCAGCCTCGCGTTTCCTGCGGTGCGGTTCATGCGGCGTTTCGCGATTCGTCTGCTGAGCTCCTCATACCTTGCGCGGATCGTTCTCGCAGCCGCAAGATCCCCTGCCGCCACGTTATCCGCCAGCTGTTCGTCGAGTTCTTCCAGTTCCTTTTCCAGTTCCGTGAGAGCGTCTTTCTTCACCGACGTTCCCTTGAGCCGGACAGCGGCGCAGGCTTCGTCAATGACATCAATTGCCTTGTCCGGCAGATTCCGGTCGGTAATATAGCGGACCGATAGGCGGACCGCTTCCTGCATGGCTTCATCTGTTATTCTGACCTGATGATGCTGCTCGTACTGCGGCGCAACGCCGTGCAAAATCTGCAAAGCTTCTTCCGGCGACGGTTCTTCCACCATAACCGGCTGGAAACGGCGTTCGAGCGCCGCGTCCTTCTCGACATACTTACGGTACTCACTGATCGTAGTCGCGCCGATCATCTGCAGCTCACCACGGGCCAGAGACGGCTTTAAAATGTTCGAAGCGTCAATTGCTCCTTCCGCGCCGCCCGCGCCGATCAGTGTGTGCATTTCGTCAATGAACAGGATGATGTTGCCGTCGCGGCGAACTTCCTCGATGACGCCCTTGATTCTCTCCTCGAATTCGCCGCGGTACTTGGAGCCGGCAACCATTCCGGAAATATCCAGTGTCAGAAGGCGCTTGTCCCTGACGGTAAAAGGCACACTGCCGCTGACGATTTTCTCCGCAAGCCCTTCGACGATCGCCGTCTTGCCGACGCCCGGCTCGCCGATCAGGCAGGGATTGTTCTTGTTGCGTCTCGACAGAATCTGGATCACACGCTCCATTTCCTTCTCACGGCCGATCACCGGATCGAGTTTTCCATCTCTTGCTTCCTGCGTGAGGTCCCTCGAGTACTGCTCGAGCATACTCTTCTGCGGTCCGCCCTGTTCGCCGCCCTGCGGTCCCTGCGGCTGCTGCCCCAGATCATCTCTGTGCTCCGAAAGGTTTTCACCGATCGCCGCCAGCACCTCAAAATAGATCTTCGGAACATTTGCTCCGCCAGCCTCCAGAAGCTTGACCGCCACATTCTGCCTCTCCAGTATCAGAGCCATCAGAAGGTGCTCGGTTCCGACTTCCGCGGAATGATACCTCTGACTTAAAACCGCGGCGTTGTCCAGTATGCCGTACAGACGCGGCGTATAACCGCCCCGGTCCAGAACCGCGGTTTCCCCGGGCTCCTTGCGAAGCGAAGAAATCATCTCCGAAAGCTTCTCTTCCGTAATTCCGTTCTGCCGCAGCACGTTGGATGCAACCCCCTCCGGCTCCCGGATCAGGCCAAGCAGCAGATGCTCTGTTCCGACATAGCCGGAGTTGCTCTCTTTCGCGGCACGCTCCGCAAGCCGCAGCGCCGCCTTTGCGCTATCTGTATATTTATTCATCCGTTTCGTCCTTTTCCACTGTATTCTGTTCCCTGCACGGGGACTTGCGCTTCGCTTCCGGCTGTTTCCCCGGCGGTGTATACCTGCCCTCATCGCTGACATAGCCGGCGAACTCGTCACAGACTTCATCCACCAGCCGGTGCATGTCGCTGCGGCTGAGATCCCGGCAGATTGCCTCTGCGATCAATGGCTCCATGCTCTTGCGGATCGTGTCCATGGCGCGCTGCTTGTTCACATCGACGGATATGACAGCGCCTTTTCTGCGGTCCACTTTGACAAAGCCTTCCTGCTTCAAAACAGAATACGCCTTGTTCACCGTATGCATGTTGATTCCGATATCATCCGCAAGCTGGCGGACAGACGGAAGCACCTGACCGTCTGTAAACTGACTGGTCGCTATTCCCAGAATAATCTGATTGCACAGCTGCTGATAATAAGCTTCATCGCTGCTGAAATCAATCTCAAGATACATAAACGTCACCTCCGATTCATGGCAAACGTCTGCCGGCATAAAAACCGGCATGATAATTGTTATACCTAATATATAACAATTATCATGCCGGGTCAATTCCACTGCGAAAAGTTTATGAAGTTTTCATGGATGCGCGGAATCCGTTACTGATTGTCGTCATCCATGTTGATGAAATCATAATCGAAATCATCGTCTGCCGCAAAATTTTTGACAGGTCTGGAAGGTCTCTGGGGTGCCTGCTGCGGCGCATCATTCATGCGCTGCCGGGGATCGGCTCCTGCCGCTCCTGCAGGACGCTGCGGTCTTCTTACAGCATCCGGACGCTGCTGCGGATTCATCCCCCGCATTTCCCGCGCTTCTTCCGCTCCCATGGGACGGGATACTCTCTGATCTCTTTGCATTCTCGGAGCAGGACGGTCTGTGCGGATGTCCCGGTCCTCCGGGCGTCTTGCGCTCTCGCGGACACCGTCTCCGATTGCCCTGTTCATGCCGGGTTTGGCCTGAAAGCTGCGCATATCACGCATATCCCTCTCCGGTCTGTCCGTCCGGATGTCCTCATCTCCGGGAAGCGGCGCACGGCGGCCCTGCTGCAAAGGTCTTCTTGCAGCGTCCGTCTGACGTCTTGAAGGATATGCGTCATTCCGGTCGCGGACAGGTCGTCTTTCTCTGCCGACAGCGCTGAGATCATCCGCGTCCGCGCCGCGTTTTCTTGCCATGCTGCGCTCTCTTGTAAGATTTCTCTCCCGTGCGCTGTTGTTGAGCGCGTCACGCAGTTTCAGGAACAGAACAACGCAGCCGCCGATTGCCGCGAGCGCCAGAACCGCAAACGCAATCACGAAAGCCTTCCACTTGGTGGACGCCGCCTTGGCAGCAGCTTCCGCTGTCGTCACCCTGTCTTTCAAAGACTCGATGTCGGAAATCTTCATGCGCTCATTTGCGTTATTGTTGTACAGATAATAGGTCTTTTCTCCGGTATCGTCCGGTGCGAGAACGATCTGATATCCGCCGGTATCAGACGTTGCCGCCGCGCTGCTGTCCTGCGAAGGTGTTTCCGCAGCTTCCGTAGAACCCGCGTTTGCGGACTCACCGTCCTGCTGCTGCGCGTCGTCCTGCGAGGGCGTGGCGGTTCCGGCATCATCCTGATTCACCGTCATCAGATCGCTCCGGATATAGCCCGTGGCACCACTGCCGAGCGTTACCTGATACCATGTATTCCCATCGCTGTCCGTTGTGCTGTCTCCGACCTGAAAAGTTTCTCCGGAAGAGACAGTGCCGACAACACTCGAAGTTGTAGACGCTTCGCCGCGGACATTGACATCCGTTCCGTTTACGGAACCTGTTGCAGCCAGCGGTGAAAGAACAGCCGCAGGTGACATAAATCCAAGGGCAGCCGACAGAACAGCTGTCGCCGCAAGGACTTTCATCCCTTTGCTTCTAACCATATTTACTTACCTCTTAAAAAAACTTAGTTATCAGAAAAAACAACGATAATTTATATTACATCGCATTACTGCGCATCGTCAATTGCCTTTCCGATGTCGTGACGCATATACATACCTTCAAACGAAACCAGACGGACAGCTTCATATGCCTTCGCTCTAGCCTCTTTGAGCGTCGGCGCAAGCGCAGTTATACCGAGGACGCGCCCTCCGTTCGTTACGACTCTTCCCTCGTCATCAAATTTCGTGCCGGCATGGAAGCAGTAAAGATCCGGCTTTCCGTCGAAGTTTTCAAGGCCCGCAATGACCTTCCCCTTCTCATAATGCAGAGGATAGCCGCCGCTGGCAAGTACAACGCAGACTGCTGCGTTGTCTTCAAATGCAAGGCTGATCTTATCCAGAGTGCCGTTCATACACGCCTCAAAAACATCAATAATATCCGTCTTCATACGGGGCAGCACGACCTGCGTCTCCGGATCACCAAAGCGGGTGTTGTATTCCACGACTTTGGGGCCCTGCGGCGTCAGCATCAGGCCGAAGTATAAAACTCCGCGGAACGGACGTCCCTCCTTTGCCATGGCATCAACCGTCGGCTGGAAAATGGTTCTGTCGCAGACTTTCCTGATCTCCTCTGTAAAGAACGGGCTCGGGGAAAACGTCCCCATGCCGCCGGTATTCAGACCTGTATCTCCGTCGCCGATTCTCTTGTGATCCTGCGACGAGCTCATCAGCCGGTAATGTGTGCCGTCGACAAACGCGAGCGCCGATACTTCGCGGCCGGTCATAAACTCTTCGATCACAAGTTCGTTTCCGGCACTGCCGAACTTCTTGTCCAGCATGATTTCCCGGACGCCATCCTGCGCCTGGTCGAAGTCTTTGCAGATCAGGACGCCTTTTCCGAGCGCCAGCCCGTCCGCCTTTAGTACGATCGGATAATCACAGCTTCTTAAATATTCCACCGCCCTGTCCGCGTCTGTAAAAATCTCGTAAGCTGCTGTCGGAATGCCATACTTCTTCATGAGCTGCTTCGAAAATGCTTTACTTCCTTCAATAATGGCAGCGTTTTTCCTGGTTCCGAAAATTTTAAGTCCGGCAGCTTCGAAAGCGTCAACAATACCGGCGCAGAGGGGATCATCCTGGCTGCAGACCGCAAGATCGATCTGCTTTTCCTTCGCGAAATCAATCAGTCTGTCAAATTCCATGACACCGATCGGGACACACTCTGCGATCTTCGCGATCCCCGCGTTCCCGGGCGCGCAGTAGAGCTTGTCTACTCTTCTCGATTTCACAATAGCTGCCGCGATGGCGTGCTCCCGCCCGCCGCCGCCGATCAGAAGTACCTTCATAGTGTCTCCTTTGTCACGGTGCGATCCGTGTTGTTTTGCCGGAAAGAACGACTCTGCCCTGCGCGATCAGTGAAATCGCACGCGGAAGAATGAGCCATTCCGCTTCCTTCATAACTTTCTGCTGCAGCTCCTGCGGTGTAATCCCGTCCGGAATCTCAACCGCCTTCTGCAGAATAATCGGGCCGGAATCCATCCCTTCGTCGACGAAATGCACGGTAGCCCCGGTTACCTTGACGCCGCGCTCTAGAGCTTTCTCATGCACCTTCAGGCCATAATACCCCTTCCCGCAGAAAGACGGAATCAGGGAAGGATGAATGTTGATGATCTTCATCGGAAACGCCCGGATCACAGCTTCCGGAATCGCGACCAGAAAACCGGCGAGAACGATCAGATCGGGCGAAAGCTCCTGCAGTTTCCGAAGGAGTGCCTCATTGAACCGCTCCCGCGTCTCATAATCTTTCGGGGAAAGGCACAGCGCCGGTATACCGGCATTCTTCGCGCGCGTCAGCGCGTACGCGCCGGGATTGTTGCTGAGCACGCAGGCAATTTCCACGTCTTTCAGCGTGCCGTCCCCGATCCTGTCAATGATTGCCTGCAGGTTTGTTCCGCCGCCGGATACCAGGACTACTGTTCTAAGCATTTTTGCCTCCTTCGCTGCGCTGCGGGCGCCTGTCTGTCAGACAAGCTGAATTCCCTTTCGGCTGCCGGCCTTTGTGTTGCCGCCGGCTTCGATCGGTCCCGCTTCATCCGCGCTCACGATTTCGCCGACAACATAAGCCTTCTCGCCTGCTGTTGCCGCGGCGTCCAGCACCTTCTGCTTATCGGCAGGATCAATCGCAAGGCAGAGTCCGATTCCCATGTTGAACGTATTATACATCACATGTTCATCGATTCCGCCGGTCTTCTGCAAAAGCCCGAAAATCGCCGGAACCGGATAACTGTCTTTATGAATTCTGGCAACCGTGCTGTTCGGAAGCATTCTCGGAATATTTTCGTAGAAACCGCCGCCGGTCACATGACTGCAGCCCTTGACCCGGACGCCTGCTTCGCGGATGCTCTTCATTGCATGCACATAGATCTTCGTCGGGGTCAGGAGTGTCTCGCCCAGTGTTGCGCCAAGCTCCGGATAATACTTGTCCAGCACCTCTTTGCTGTTAATGTTAAACACTTTGCGGACAAGAGAAAATCCGTTGGAATGAACACCGGAGGAAGCGAGGCCGATCAGCATATCTCCGGGCTTTATATTTTCGCCGGTAATCATGTCTTTCCGCTCAACAACACCTACCGAAAAGCCCGCAAGATCATATTCGTCATCCGGCATCAGGCCGGGATGCTCCGCCGTTTCACCGCCAAGGAGCGCGCTGTCCGCCTGTACGCAGCCTTCCGCGACGCCTTTGACGATTGCCGCGATTTTCTCGGGAACATTCTTGCCGCAGGCAATATAATCCAGGAAAAACAAAGGCTCCCCGCCCGCGCACGCAACGTCATTGACACACATCGCAACTGCGTCAATGCCGACCGTATCGTGCCGGTCCAAAAGAAACGCCAGCTTCTGCTTGGTACCGACGCCATCCGTCCCGGACAGAAGAACCGGATCCTCCATTTCCCTGATTTTTGAAAGCGAAAAAGCGCCGGAAAAACCGCCGAGCCCGCCGAGAACCTCGGGGCGCAGCGTTTTCTTCACGTACTGCTTCATCAGTTCTACGGACCTGTAGCCGGCTTCAACATCTACGCCGGAGGACTTGTAATCAATCGCCATTGGAATACCTTCCTTTCGTGGTGTCTGTTGTTCCATGATTTTCGTTATTCTTTCGAATAGTTCTTATAACCGGTTTTCTGCAGTCTGCTGTCCTTGGCTTCGACTTCGGCTTTCAGATCCGCAAGATACTCTTTCATCCGCTTCCGCAGACTTTCATCGGAAACCGACAGAATCTTGACCGCAAGAAGGCCGGCATTCTTTCCGCCGTCTATCGCGACGGTCGCCACCGGAATACCGCCCGGCATCTGCACGATCGAATACAGGGAATCGCGCCCGCCCAAAGACTTTGTATGCATCGGAATTCCGATGACAGGAAGCGGGAAAAGCGCGGCGCACATGCCGGGAAGATGCGCAGCCATGCCGGCGCCCGCAATAATGACTTTGATGCCCCGCTCTTCGGCGCCCTTCGCCCATTCGAAAAAGACATCCGGCTCTCTGTGCGCCGAAATAATGTGCATTTCGTAATCGATGCCGAAGGCATCCAGAATTTCCGCCGCCTTGCTCATCACCGGCATATCCGAATCAGAACCCATAACAATGCCAACCGCTGCCATAATCTACCTCCTGCCGCTTGAATTACTGTTCATTTATCTGCACGCTGCCTTTCGGATTACAAGGTATCCAGCGCTGTGTTCAACTCCTGCGTCCCCGGCAAAACAAACCTTCCGTTCTGAATAATCTCCGTCCGTTTTCCGTCTTTTGTGATGGCTGTGACTTCTCCGAGCTCTTCGAAAGGGATCGTGATGTCTGTATGGCAGCCGAAATACGCACCGGACGGGTCCTTTTCACGAAGCCTTGAAAAATCATTTTCCTTCGCGACAATCTCTTTTCCGTCCGGATTGAATACCGCGTTATCCTCTTCGTGACTGTAGCAGGTATCACCGACCGCGAAGTGCGGTCCGGTTTTCTCCGCGATCAGAATCGGGTAGAAGCCTGCGATGCCGTATTTTCTTCCCGCAGCGTACGCGGTCGTGTTGGTGCCGATCGCACATTCTCCCATCGGCAGCGTTTTATGGTGGAACAGAATATTGTCCTCAATATACGCCCGCCCCTTGGCAATTTCGTGTTCTTCGCCCGCGAAATTGCCGCACGAATAATCCGTGACACAGCCGTCATCGAACGTGAGAGTCAGGTCTCTGAAATAGAGGCCTTCCAGATACACACCGGAAACATGTAAAACGCCCTCGGTTCCCTTTAGTACAGGAGACGTGAAAACTTCTCCGACCGGAATATTCACATCCGCGACGCAGTTCTCGAAAATTGCCTGCTTCGAGGGATCGGAAAGCTTATAGAGGTTTACGGTAAGGTCTGTTTTGTTGGAACCGGCGCCTTTAAAATACAGCCTGTCAGCAAGATTCAGCGTGTCGATCAGTGTCTGCTGGATGCGCTGATACTTGTGATAGTCCAGTGTATTGAGTTCCATGACTGCGTTAAAAATCTTATGATATGCCTCCGCCTGGTCCGAAATCGTGACATACGGCGTGTGAATACCGGCCTCACCGATTTCCGGAAGCGGGAACGAAATAATCGTAAAGCTTCTGTTGCGGCCGATAACCGCCTCGTTATATTCTCCGGACGCAGCCTGACGGAAACGCGCGGACATTTCGTTCTGTGCAGGAGAAAACTTCGGCTGCCAGCTTCCCGTGCGCGGCGAAAAAGGTTTTTCACCGAAAGCTTCCATGACTGCAGGGCCGGCGTAAACCTTGAATCCTTCCGGCTCCTTTCTGTACGCGGCACGCATTGCCTCGATTCTTCTGTTTGCCAGAAACTCATCCAAAATAAGAGCCAGATCATTCTTATGATCAAACGAACACTGACGGTTTGCTGCCGCCCCCGTGTATCCGCGCTGCGGCTGAATGCTGAAAAGGCTCTGCAGGGCTCTTGGTATGATGCACTCTTTTCCCATTGCCTCGAAATTTGAAACCGCGCGCCGGATCATGCGTTCGAAGCCCAGGTGGTACTCGATGCTGACGCATCTTTTGGAATCAAGATCCTTTCCGGAAACCACAAAGCCGATACGGAAACCCTCCGTAAAGGTGTCTGCCATCCGGCTGATCTGCTCATCCGGCAACGTCTGCAGATATCTTGCAGTTCCCAGCTCGTTTTCCGTGATATATTCGCCAAACCGGTACAGATAGCGAAGATCCGAAAGATCGCTGTCCATGACAATCGCTGCTGCCGGATCTTCCTGCGGCGCCAGCATGCGGATCCGGTCCGCTGTCATCTCGTCTTCCGCGTAGTCGCGGACATAACCGTAGAGTGCGCCGCGGATATCTGAAGCAGACGGCGCATCCGGTCCTTCCTCTTCCTGTGCAGCCATCGTGAACATTGCGTAAACCTGCAGAAAAAGCTCCATGCGGATCAGCATCTGCTCCCGCCGGTCTTCATAGGCAAATGCGATAAGCGAACGCAGTTCGTAAGCCAGCATCGAAAGGAGCTGTCCGTATTCCTTCCCGAGCTTTGAAACCGCGTATTCCGGATTCACGTAACTATGCCCGTAATTTTCCGGCAGAATATCTTCGTAGAGCACGTGATTGTGCTTCTGCCAGACGTTCAGCGGAGCATCCGCAGCTTCCTTCTGAAGGAAATTGTATTCGTCCAGAAACAGCGTGAGTTCCCCGGCTTCCCTGACAAAATAATCAGCCGCGAAATCCGCTACACTTCCCCTCGCTTCTTCTGCGATTTCACGGATTCGTTCCTCTGCCAGCTGATATCGTTCTTCATTTTCAAACATATAACAACTCCTGTTGTTTTCTCATACCACAAGGCCAAGATACATCGTCACAAAACACAGCGCGACAACTGCCCCGTTCAGGATGATGCCGGCATAGGAAAAGAAATACCAGCGGTCCGGCTCACGCCTCGACAAAATGGCGAGGATCAACCCGATCAGAGAGAAAAAAAGACACACAAAAGCGACGGCGCCATACCGCAGCTCGGCATGGCCCTCGTTTTTGTATGTCAGATAAATCATTACGGACATGGAGATCACGGAAATCAGACCGAGACTCGTCGCAATCAGAGCCTTCGTTGACTGTTTCTTCGCCGTAAAAAGGTAGCTGCGCGGTCTCTTCAATGCTTCACTCCGTATTCTTTATAGTATGCTTCCAGTGATTTCTTCATCTTCGAGTCAATCAGAGGCTTGGCAGATCCCTCTGCGTGGCTTAAGTGTTCAACCACTTCGGACATGGTGACAATCGCGTGTGTACTGAAGCCGTACTTGTTCCGGATTTCATCCAGTGCGGATACCTCTCCGCCAAGTCCGACTTCTTCACGGTTCAGGGATACCATGAGTCCCAAAATGTCCACATCCGCCTGCGCGCGCAGGATCGGTACGGTTTCCGCCATGGAAGCGCCGGACGTCGTCACATCTTCAATAATTACGATTCTGTCACCGTCATGAAGTTTGCTGCCGAGCAGAATTCCTTTATCTCCGTGATCCTTGATCTCCTTGCGGTTCGCGCAGTACTTGATCTTGGCGCCATAGAGCTTGCTCAGAGCCATGACGGTCGCGACAGACAGCGGTATGCCTTTGTATGCAGGTCCGAACAAAACATCAAAATCCGTTCCATACTCTGCATGGATCGCGCGGGCATAAAACTCACCGAGCTTGATCAGCTGGTCGCCGCTCTGATACAGGCCGGCGTTCATGTAAAACGGCGACTTTCTGCCGCTCTTCAACGTAAATTCACCAAACTGGAGGACTCTTGATTCAACCATGAAATCAATAAAGTCTTTTTTGTACTGTTCCATTGTGTGGTACTCCCAGGATAAGAATTATTACAGCGCAGTTTACAGAGCGCTGCGGATGTCCTCGACCATATCGACAGCGGCTGCTCTCGCGGCGTCCGCGAAGCCTTCCGCGCCGTACTTACTATACTTCTCTTTTGTATAAGCCGCAATAATACCACGGGAAGAATTTACGATCGCGCCAACGCCGTCCTTGTTAAAGAAGCAGGCAAGGTCCTTTGCTCCCGCTCCCTGCGCACCGTAACCGGGTGCCAGAATGAAGGTATTCGGCATCAGCTCGCGAAGCCTCTTTGCCTGCTCGGGGTACGTTGCGCCGACAACTGCGCCGACATTGCTGTACGCGCCGTCCATCGACAGTTCGCCCCATTCGCGGACCTTCTCACCGACAAGCTCATAAACCGGTCTTCCGTCCTGCGTTAAAACATCCTGGAATTCACCGCTCGAGGGATTTGATGTTTTGACGAGGACAAAGATTCCTCTGTCCTGTTCGTTGCAGACATCAATAAACGGCTTGATGCCATCTGAGCCCATGTACGGATTGACTGTCGCGAAATCCTCGTCAAAAACGCGGACGCTGTGACCGCCGACGCTGACTCTTCCAAGGTGCGCTCTGGCATAGGCTTCGGACGTGGAGCCGATATCTCCGCGCTTCACATCACCAATTACGATGAGGCCCCTTTCACGCGCGTATCGGATCGTTCTCCAGTATGTCATGAGGCCGGGCACGCCAAACTGCTCATACATGGCGGACTGCGGCTTTACTGCCGGAACCAGATCACAGACCGCGTCGATGATTTCCTTGTTGAAGCGCCAGACCGCATTCGCGGCGATCATGAGCTCGTCATCCCCGTTCGGTGTGTTCGCTATCTCCCGTGCGGCGTCGCGGACAAGCTGCTCCGGAATAAATTTCATGTTCGGATCGAGCCCTACAACAACGGGCGCGTTCTTTTTCTGTATTTCTGCAATCAGTCTGGAAATCATAAGCTTTCTCCTTTGCAATTCATGTGCAGTATAGCACATGAAAATTCAGGATGCATCAATGAAACGGGATAGCAGGCGTGTTTATTTTCGGGGAAGAATCTGCTATGATTCTTTTCATGGAAAAGACGTTTGAAGACAGGACGTAATCACTGAAAAGAATCAAGAACAGGCAGGAATCATCTTTGAATAATACCGGCAAAACATCACAAAATTCATCCGCTCCCGGTAAATCCGGAAGTCAGAAATCCAAAACGCAGAAAATGAAGCCTTCCCGGAACGCAAAACGGATCATCGCAGTCGTGGCAATCATCCTGCTTGCCGGTATCTATGTGGCGGCTTTTATCGCGGCTTTCTTCACCGGCGCTGACGCGGGCAGGATTTTCCGCTTCTGTCTCGGCATGACGATTGCCGTACCTGTATTCGCCTGGATTTTGATCTATATGGCGGGCTGGTTTACGGGGAAACACACAATTGCAAACGTCGATCTCCTGAATTCCAACAAGGAAGAGCGTAAAAAGATGGAGGACGCGCTCGCCCGGCAGCAGGAGGCGGACCAGAAAACAAAAAGAAATATGAAGCATTAAAAACTCCGAAAAGCTTTTATTGATCTGCTGCCTCTCGCGCAGTGCTCTGCGTGCCTTTGCTGCCACAGGTCCTTACGCGCTATGATCATCCGCTCATTGTACCGCGCGCGCATCTTGTCACGCATGTCCGCTGTTTCGCCATCGAATACAGACTGTTGCACCGGCCGGGCCGTATCTGCCGCCGAAATATGGATGCTTCCAAGGGCTTCCTCGCCCTCTTTGAGCACATCTTCTCCGCGGATACCGTTCCCTTTAAGACCGCCAGACGGTGCGTCAAGGTCGTCATCGAACACCGCATCAAGATCATCATCGATATTGAGCGAATAGCGGATCTTCTGATCAATCCTGCTTTGCATTGACTTCATTGCTTTCTTGCACTACACTATTTGCAGATAAATCTCTCATGGGGCGTAAAGCTGGCTTCCTAGTCGGTGAGGCAGAAGGATTTTCCGAAGTAGCCGCACCCCATGATGAGATTTTTTTAGATTCTTTATATCATAAACATAATCTTGATTGTCTTCGCTATTCAGCGCTATTTGCAGCTCCGATCGGAATATCTGATACTCGTTTCTGAACTTTACAGCAATATCTGTGTCATAATAATTCCATCCTCTTCCAGCGAATACACCGTGCTTTCCGTTTAGATCGGATTTATGTCTTAATCCCATTGCATTTTCAATAAGGTCAGGGACATCAGTAGACATATTCATCTTGACCGTTTTGTCAACTGCTGGTGCATATTTCGTGAATCCGTTGTGTGTGTATTTTCTAAGGAACGTGATACATGAACTTTTTCGCCGGTTTCTTTGATGATAAATACTCGGCCTTTTAATCCATTCATCTGATCAGCAACTAATTCACGAACAATGTATTCTGCATTCTTTATATCGCTAACAGAGAAAATTTTGTCCGCCACTGGGATAATCCGGCCATCATCCGATATAAACTCATTATTCTTCGCATCGTACGTATAGGATTTATGTTCCAAAACATAATCG
Organism: uncultured Lachnospiraceae bacterium; assembly: GCA_900317555.1. GTDB lineage: Bacteria > Bacillota > Clostridia > Lachnospirales > Lachnospiraceae > CAG-791. The sequence goes on from ONHF01000015.1 coordinate 69,469, forward strand.
CCGACTGAATATGCTACAGAACTCTTCGCGTTCTCATCCAGCGTCGCATTCTGCGCATTTTCGATTGCCACATCAAGCTCGTCGAGAATCATCTTCCGGACCTTCGACGCACGCTTCTCCGCCATCGCCGCAACATCTTCCGCCGCGTTGTACGCCTGCAGCACTTCACCTACGCCTTCGTGGAAGACTGTGCTGTAGAGCGCAGACTCGTTGTTCGCGTTCAATACGATCCGCTGCATTGCGCTGTCGTACATGCCGTTGATATTGTCGTCAATGTCATCCGCGACAACGATGTCTGTCTTAGTGGCTTTGGATTTTGCTTCTTTCTCGCCCAGCCCGTCATGCATATAACCACGGACATTCTGGTTGTATTCAGACATTCCGCACGCTTCTCTAACTTTGTTCTTAAGCAAAATTTAAAGTAAAAATCACTACCCTCTTGCAGCAGGACGATAATCCATATACATGAAACCCGCAGCCATTAATAAATTGAATATAAAGAAAATCAGGGCGTTTGTCAGGAAAGATGAAATGATGTACGGATACAGGTCGGACCTTTTTCCTGAATTCGGAGGTGTTACATTGCCTATGATGTTTACAGCAAATATTGCCGGGAAAACTGCGAGCGCATTTTATGGCGGAGACTTTCGCCGCATGCGCTCCGGCATACACATACCGCTATGCTTGCAGAATCCGGGGACCCGCTTGATACGATCAGTCGCAGGCTGAGCATTCGGAATAGTAAAATCACAGAGTAAGTGTAGCACGTAACTGACAAGATGCGAAAACAAGACAAGGACAAGTTACTGCAGGTACGCATAATCTATATTTTGTCGCATATTTGTCACACGAACCAAGCCTATAAAGAATTAAAAATGCCAAAAGCCCTTTGTTTTCACAATGTCATTAACTTTACAAAACGGATAAGATAACCACAACCAACTGATGCGCCTGCTTTTAACGATTCAGTGTACAGTTCAACCTATAAGGCAAAC
>ONHF01000017.1 GCA_900317555.1 uncultured Lachnospiraceae bacterium
TTTGTCAAAGATGAACAGATGTACTACATCATTCTGGATGAAATACAGCTGGTTGATGATTTTGAATATATCTTAAACGGTTTGCTTTATGAAAAAAATTTTGATGTTTACGTAACAGGCAGCAACTCCAAATTTTTGTCATCTGATATCATTACAGAGTTCCGCGGGAGGGGGGATCAGATCCGGGTGCAGCCGCTCTCTTTTTCTGAATATCTCCCTGCATGTGGCATAGAAGACAAGTATGATGCGTGGAATGAGTATATGACATATGGCGGGATGCCTTTTGTTGTATCTATACAGGAGGAACAAGATAAGGCGGCATATCTGAAGAATCTGTTTGAACAGGTGTATTTCAGAGATATACTTGAGCGATACGATATAAGAAGAAAGGATATATTAGATTCCCTGGTAAATTTTCTTGCCTCTTCGGTAGGGTCTCTGACGAATCCACAGAAAATATATGACACATTCAAAAGTAATGGTGAGAAAGAGCTCTCATTAAATACGATAAGCTCCTATCTTTCCTATTTGGAAGACGCATTCATTGTAAACATGGCGGAACGTTATGATATCAAAGGCCGGAAATATATCAGTACCCCTCAGAAGTATTACTTCACGGATCTGGGTTTAAGAAATGCCAGACTGAATTTCAGACAGCAGGAAGAAACACATTTAATGGAAAATGCACTGTATAATGAACTGTTGTTCCGAGGATATCATGTCGATGTGGGAGTTGTCGAAATTCGCGAACAAGGCAGGAGAAAAAGCACAGAAGTAGACTTTGTATGCAATGAAGGCAGCAATCGATATTATATTCAGTCTGCCCTTCGCTTGGACACGCAGGAAAAGACGCTGCAGGAGAGCAAATCTCTGAATCACATCGGGGATAATTTCAAAAAAATCATTGTGGTAAAAGATCATATCAAACCATGGCGGACAGAGGATGGAATATTGATAATCGGGGTAATGGATTTTATGCTTGATCCGGAAAGTCTGAAAGCTTGATTGCTTGATAACAACATTGCCTGGAATATCAAAGCCTGATGTAAGAGAAGGAGGAAGAACTCACTCAGACTTTGATTTCCTGCTCGCTGCGGAATGTGAAGAGGATGCCGTCCTTGGAGTAGGGAGGTCAGGTGATCAAAAGTATCCGGTATTTTCCGTCCGACTGCTTATAATCAGAAAAGAAGGAGAGAAAATCATTACAAGGCACAATACGGAATAGGAATGTTCCAATGACAGAACGCCGCGCGTCGAACGATTCCGTCAGATGATTTGTCCGCAGATGCGATGATCGATTCTGGCAGGAGGCAGCACCGGGACGATAACGTCGGAGAAGATGAAAGGTCTGAGGCTGTTTCTGAAGCATCCGGGTTCTTCACACCGAATGAAAAGATCGATTTTACCGGTGTAAAAATCGAGCCGCTGTCCCGGAATCAGGTTGATTACGACACCTTCAGCAAGTTCGGTTTCCTGGAGGTGAAGGTAAAAGAATGCTTGGCTGTTCCGAAAGAGTAAGAAGCTTTCATATGATAAACTTATACAGGAAAATTCCCAGATCTCATGGGAGCTGATAAAAATCCTATGAAAATCTGCTGAATCATGGACAGGCGACATTATAATAGATGTTGCCTGTCCGTTATTTTGCCACAGAAAATGACGATCCATGAAGATTCTGATTATTACCAGGCGCAGCCGGTGCTGAGGTTTTGCAACTGGTCATAACATGAGCATTCATTTTCTGAATGCGCGGCCTGTCTGGCCGCGGACAGGCGGGGAGACCGTTCAGCATCTCCATTACGAGAAAAATCAAAATCAGATATGAAGGGGTGGATATGAATCACTGCGGGACCTGTACGATAGAAACGGAAAGGCTGTTGTTAAGAAAATTTATGGTTGAAGATTCAGAAGCCATGTTTCAAAATTGGGCATCTGACAAAGAGGTTACGAAGTTTCTGACATGGCCTGCTTATACCAGTTTGGCTACTGCAATTCATATACTGAATGAATGGACTACGTCCTATCAAAAGCCGGATTTTTATCAGTGGGCAATTGTGCCGAAAGATATCAATGAACCGATTGGTTCAATTTCTGTCGTATCAACCAATGAAAAAACGCAGATGGCAGAAATCGGTTACTGCATTGGCAGGTCGTGGTGGGACCAGGGCATAACTTCGGAGGCGTTGAGCGCAGTAATAAATTTTATGTTCGATCAGGTCGGCGCGAATCGTATCCAGGCAAAACACGACGTAAATAATCCTCATTCAGGACTGGTTATGAAAAAATGCGGAATGAAGTATGAAGGTACCTTAAGAAGCGCGGCTGTTAATAATCAGGGCGTCTGCGATGTGAGCATCTATGCATTATTAAAGTCAGATCGATAAATCCCGGTTTTGCGGATCCGCCGCGGGTGGGTATGCCCTTTAAACAGACAGTAAATGATTATTGACACATATAATCACATACGATAAAGTATCTGTATCAGATACAGGTATAACACAGAAAGCGAGAAGTGAAATGAACACAGAAATTATTAGAAATAGAAAGAGCGTACGAACATATAAGGAACAGGCAATTCCGGAGAAGACACTGAACCTGGTGAGAGATTATCTGAAGCATGACACAGGACTCTTTGATGTACCCATTACCTTTTCCATTTTGAATGCGCGGGAAAACGGGGTCAGCAGTCCTGTGATTCTTGGCGCGGATACTTATGTTGCCGGGAAATATCAAAAACAGAAGAATGCGGAACTATCGTTTGGGTATGCTTTTGAGAAGTTCATCCTCTATGCTGCCTCACTTGGTCTTGGAACAGTATGGCTGGCAGCGACGATTGACCGTAAAGCGTTCGAAAAAGCCATTCAGTTAAAGGAGGATGAGGTGATGCCGGCAGTCACTCCATTGGGATATGCAGCCGAAAAACGATCCATCCGTGAGAGCATGATGCGAAGGGGAATGAAATCGGACAGCCGCGTTCCGTTTGGAGAACTGTTTTTCCGCGATAACTTTCAGAACCCGTTGAACGAGAGCGATGCGGGCATATGGCAGCTGCCACTTGAAATGGTGCGTCTCGCTCCTTCTGCTACGAACAAGCAGCCCTGGAGAGCCGTTGCGGAAAAGAACCGGGTCCATTTTTATGAAAAAAAGACGCCGGGATATGACAGAGAAGCTACCGTAGATATTCAGAAGGTGGATCTTGGGATTGCACTCTGCCATTTTGAAATAGCTGCTGAAGAAAGCGGATTAAAGGGCAAATTTATACAGTCGGATCCCGGTATCATGGCAGCAGAAGACACAGAGTATATTGCAACATATATACTGGAGGGATAATCGTGGACACTAAATTTTCGTCGGCTATCCATACGTTGATTCTGATCTCTGAATCAGAGACGCCCATGAATTCCGATCAGATTGCGAAAAGCGTCGGTACAAACGCAAGCTATATCCGGAAACTCACCACAAGGTTAAGTAAAGCCGGAATCATCGAGGGACGCCGGGGTGTTGGCGGTTTCCGGCTTGTCAGGAAGCCGGAGGATATTTCTCTTCTTGACATCTACAAGGCTGTCATGGAGACAGATAAGCTGCATCTGTTTGATCTCCATCAGAATCCGAATGATGCCTGCGTTGTCGGGCATAATATCCGACCGGTTCTTGGGGATATGTTTCGGGATATGGAAGAAAGTGTGGAAAAAAGATTGCAGGGTATGACGCTCGCAGACTGCATTGGCAGCATGCAGGAATATATCAGGAAAAACAACAAGGAGACCATACATTGAAAGCAGCAGTTTTAACACATTATGACAAAAAAGGTACAGATCTTGAAATGTTGGACCTTCCGGTACCTGTTCCGGAGGATGACGAAATCCTTGTTCGTATTATGGCGGCGGCTGTAAATCCGCTGGACAACATGATCATCCGCGGGGAAGTAAAATTGATCGTGCCCTACAAAATGCCGCTCATTATGGGAAATGAATTTTCCGGAGTGGTTGAAAAGGCCGGAAAGAGAGTGACCCGCTTCAAAGCCGGTGACCGGGTCTATGGCCGGATGCCGCTTAAAAAGATCGGCGCATTCGCGGAGTATGCCGCAGTGAAAGAATCTGCTCTGGCGCATATTCCGGACAATCTGTCCTTCGAGGAGGCGGCAACAGTTCCACTTACTGCTCTTACAGCGATGCAGGCCTTCGAGATCATGCAGGTTAAACCGGGAGAATCCGTGTTCATTTCCGGAGGAACAGGAAGTCTTGGTGCGATGGCGATCCCGGTAGCCAGCAGTCTTGGACTGCATGTTTATACAAATGGCAGTGCGGAAAATGAAGAACGGGTAAGAAAACTGGGCGCCGAAAAATTCATCGACTATAAAAAAGAAAATTATGTCGATGTTTTATCCGATGTCGACCACGTTCTTGATACGCTTGGTGACCGTGCACTTCCTGATGAATTTCAGGTGCTGAAAAAGGGCGGCAGTCTGGTATCTCTAAGAGGGCTGCCAAATGGCAGGTTCGCAAAAAGAAGCAGGATGCCGCTTGTTAAGAGAGTACTTTTTCAGCTGGCCGGAAGAAAGTATGACAAAATGGCGGCGGCAAAGAATCAGACCTATGATTTCCTCTTTGTACATGAGGACGGGAATCAGTTGGAAAAGATGGCCGGCTTGTTTGACAAGGATCATCCGCTGGAAACTTCGATTGATGCCGTATTCAGTTTGGATCAGGTAAATGAAGCATTGGCTAAGGTAAAGCGCGGCGGGTCCAAAGGAAAAACAATCATCAAAGTTCATGATTCACAGAACGCCAATGGATAAAAATGCGGAATCCGCATTTTGTATCATTATTATACAGGGATGATGAAAATGGAAATTCGCAGGGACACCTGTCTGAACAAGCTGATTTCCAAGCGCCATAATGGGTTGATCAAGGTCATTACCGGCGTGCGCAGATGCGGAAAATCGTATATGCTTTTTCCGACAGGTTGCAGCAGGAAGAAAGACCTATGATCAATACGGGCGGCGGATTCAAAAAAATCATCATCCCGATTACGCCGGTTTGACTATAAAAGAAGGCAGGTACTTTTGTCGGAGTACCTGCCTTCTTTATTGGATAGTAAACTGCGGGCCTGATGCTCTGCAGATGTGATACTTCATCCGCCTGGCTGGCAGCAACCTGTGTCGAGGGAAGGAGGACAAAAACAGAAAAATTGATTGACATCTGAGCAAAGGGCAGATATACTATGCTTAACCGCTTAAGTAGTTAAGCGGTTAAGCTGGCTGCTCATCACGAATAACCGGGAGCAAATTATGATGAACAATAAAGTGACATTGAAAAATGTAGCGGATTATGTGGGCGTCTCCACAGCAACCGTTTCATACGTTCTGAATGGAAAACAACAGTCCATTTCCGATGAGACGAAGGAAGCAATCCTGAACGCGGTCAAGGAGCTTGGCTATTATCCGAACATGAACGCAAAGGAACTTGCATCCAATCGATCCCAATTGATCGGCGTTGTTGTACCGCAGACAGAAGGCGACAACAAGAGTGTGTTCGCAAACAGTTTTTACGGAGAAATCCTCGGCAGTATAGAACGCGAGGCAAGGCAGCAGGGCTATCAGGTGGTGATTTCGTGTGCGGATCTGGACGACAACTATATCCGGATTGCATATGAGAGGAATTTAAGCGGGATCATTGCCATCGGTGTATATCAGGATGAAATTCTCAGCAAACTGTCCGAGACGAAAATCCCGGTTGTTTTAATTGATAGTTACTGTAAAACACAGGACTTTGACAATGTAAGGATTGATGATGAACAGGGAAGTTATCTGGCAACTTCCTATCTGATTCGAAAGGGTCATAGCAGAATCGGTTTTCTCTGCGGACATATTCAGGAAAACGGCGTCATGCAGAAGCGGTTTCAGGGTTACCGGAAAGCGCTCGAAGAGGCGGGAATCAATCTGAATCCACAATGGATCTTCGAGCGGAAGGTCAGTTTTGAAGACGGAAGACTGGCGGCGGCTCATGTAGCAAAGGCACTTCCTGAAATGACCGGACTGGTCTGTACGGCTGATATCATGGCGATTGGCCTCATGAAAGGGCTGCATGCATACCGGGTAACAGTACCGGAAGATTTATCTCTTATCGGCTTTGATGATCTGGAGATCGCCAATTATCTGGAGCCCGGACTGACAACTGTACATCAGGCAATTGCCGAAAAGGGAGCAAAGGCATTCGGTTCTCTTCTCAATGAAATCAATGGTAATCGTAAGCAGGAGGATATCGTCCTTCCGGTGTCAATCATTGAGCGGGAAAGTGTAAAGGAACTGACGAGATGATCAGACTGACCGAAGACAACTATTCACGGATTTTTGTGTCGGGGGATCTGCAGATCGATCTGGACCGGAGGAATGAGATAGCAGTTTGGACATTTCATACCAATTACAAGTTCGCCGGCGGACTTGGGGAAAGGTTCAACGGTCTTAACCAGAAAGGAAAGTCTTACCTCAACGAGGTGGAGGAAAAATTCTGCAATCAGGGAGACAAAGCTTATATTGCTTCCCCGTTCTTTCTGACAGATGCCGGATTCGGAATAAGCATTGGCACAGATGAGCCGCTGCAGATCGATTTTCTTGATGATAAAATCGTCTGCTGCATTCCGGAAGATGCCCCGGTTACCCTTTTCAGCGGAGCACCGAAGGAGATAGTGCAAGAGTATTTTGAAAGCCTTGGGGGAAGCCGGATGCTTCCGGACTATGCCTTCGGACCGTGGATTTCGGCCAATCACTGGAACTCGCAAAGGAATGTGGAAGAGCAGGTCCAAAGACTGGAAAATTATCAGTTTCCTGCATCGGTGATTGTTCTGGAGGCGTGGTCTGATGAGGCTACCTTTTATGTTTTTCACGGCGCATCGTATCAGCCAAAGGGCGGCGGCAAGGGGCATTCCTACGAGGAGTTCGACTTTTCACAAAGTCCTTACTGGAAAGATCCGCTGGGAATGATTCAAGAGCTGCATCGCAGAGGACTCCACCTTATTCTGTGGCAGATCCCGGTTTATAAACAGCAGGAAGAGAACGAGCCGCACTGTATACAGAATGAACTGAATAAGGAAAATGCCGTTATCAGAAAACTTTGCGTCATGAACGCAGATGGAACGCCATACCGCATCCCGGAGGGACATTGGTTTGCGGGATCCTATATTCCCGACTTTACAAATCCGCAAACAGTGCAGTCCTGGTTCGAACAGCGGCAGTACCTTCTGGATATCGGAGTGGATGGCTTTAAGACGGATGGAGGAGAGTTCATATATCGGGAAAATATCACCTGCCACAACCAAAAGACAGGAAGGCAGGAGAAAAACCGCTATTGTCAGGACTACGTTGGGGCGTACAGCCGTTTTATCGGACAGGATCATATTCTCTTCTCGAGAGCGGGATACACAGATATGCTGACAACGCCTGCTTACTGGGCCGGGGACCATATGTCGACGAATGCGGAGTTTGCAGCGACCGTGGAAGCGGGACTTTCGGCGTCTCTTTCCGGAGCCATTTTCTGGGGATTTGATATCGGCGGATTTGCCGGTCCTCTTCCATCAGCGGATTTATATCTTCGCGCAACTATGTTTGCCTGCTTCTGTCCGATCATGCAGTGGCATTCCGAGCCGGACGGCGGTCAGTTTCAGGAGATCTTTCAGAATACGGATTTGAACAATGAGCGCAGCCCGTGGAACATTGCGGCACACAGTGCGGATCCGGACAGGACGTTGCAGGAAATCAGGTACTGGCACTGGTTCCGGATGAACCTCATGCCATATATTCTGGAGACTGCGCAAAACAGTGTGCGGAACAACATTCCTGTCATGCGGCCGCTCCTTCTGGATTTCCCGAAGGATGGAAAAGCGATCACACAAACGGATGAATACTTGTTCGGAGATGCGCTTCTGGTGGCACCGCTTCTGCAGGAGAACGAGAAGAGCAGAGCCGTATATCTGCCGGATGGTAACTGGATGGGGCTGTTTTCCGGGAAATGCTATTCGGGCGGACAGGAGATTATGTCCAAGGAGCGATTCCCAGTCTACCTCCGGGCGGGCAACGGTATCGTCATGCTCGGAGAGAACAGAAAATTTGGTATTCCGTTTCTTAAGGATACAGCAAAGACATACCGGATTACCTATGGAGATAACGGACTGGATGGAAATTGATTTTCGGGGACAGAGATATAAAATGCGGGAACAAGGGGGAGATCCAATGCGTCTTTTCCTTGAAATATAGCAAAACATTCATTGTGGGAGGGAAAATGAAAGCTAAGAGATTGGTATCAATGGGGCTTGCTGTAGTACTTACTGCAGGGTTGGCAGCGTGCGGGTCATCGCAGAACAAGAGTACAACAGAGCAGACAGCAAATGAAAATCAGACAGAAACAGCTGAAAGCGTATCCACGGAGCCGAATGATCAGGAATCAGAGGCGCCGGTCACAATCACTTACGCGAATTTCAATGCATCCGGCGGAAATGAAGAGACTCTGAACAAGATGTATGAGGCTTTTCACAAGGCGTACCCGAATATTACGGTAGAGATCGAAACCATTGCGATGAACGACTACTTCACCACCATGCAGACGAGAATCGCGGGAGGAACCGGACCGGATTGTCTTGAAATGAACATCGAGAATTTCGGGACTTATGCGTCCCAGGGAATTCTGGAAGATTTGTCCGGAGCGGGTACCGAGGGCATGAACCAGACCGCTCTTGAAGCATTTCAGTACGATGGAACTCAATATGGCTTACCGGAAAACTTCTCTACGGTAGTGCTCGTGTATAACAAGGATCTTTTTGATAAGGCGGGCATTGATTATCCGGACGATAACTGGACGAGGGACGACGTGGACGCTGCTGCGGCGAAGATCCGGGCGCTTGGAGATGATATCTACGGAATCTATCAGCCGGTAACGTACAACGAGTTTTACAAAGTTGCCGCACAGTACGGAGGAAGCCTTCTCAATTCGGATAAGTCGGCGTTCACAATTAACTCCGAGGAGAACGTAGCCGCACTGCAGAGTATGGCGGACCGGGTGCAGAAGACCAATGTGCAGCCGACCGAAGAACAGATGGGAGGAATGGGAGACTGGGACCTCTTTGAGAGCGGAAGACTCGGCATGATTCCGACAGGAACCTGGTGCTTCAACACGTTCAAGGATGCCTGCGGTTTTAACTGGGATATATGCGTAGAGCCCGGAGAAACACAGAAAGCAACGCACTTCTTTGCCAATGCGCTTGTGGTTAACAAAGCTGCCTCTGCGGAAGCAAAAGCAGCAGCGCAGAAATGGATCACATGGCTTGCCTCCAGTGCAGAGGCGGCACAGATCCGTCTTGATGCGGGCTGGGATCTGCCGGCGCTGGATGATACCGGCAAACTTTCCAGCTACCTGGAACAGACTCCTCCGGAACATCGTCAGGCGGTATTTGATTCTCTGAATTACATTGTTATGCCGCCGGTTATCAACGACTACCAGCAGATGTCGGATATCATCACAGACTGTGTCTCTAAAGCGGCCAAAGGAGAATGCACGGCCAAAGAAGCACTGGATGATGCACAGAGCAAGTGTGAGGCGGCGATCAAACTCAACTAAGAACCGGTTGTATTGGAAGCGGGCGATAGGAATACTGCCGCCCGCTTCTGATGCCGGTCAGGAAGTAGATGGCAATGAAGAATAAAGAACGAAAAAAGATCATACAGGCCATTCCGTTTATGCTGCCGAGCATTGCCGGGATGGTTCTGTTCAGCCTTCTGCCCATGTTGATTGCCATTGCGCTCAGTTTCACAGGCTGGAGCGGACTGGGAAAGTTTTCTTTTTCCATGGTGTCAAAACAGTTCATCGGGCTGGAGAACTATCAGAGGCTTCTCTCGAAGGGAGAATTCTGGACGGCTGTGGGACATGTCCTGTACTTCGTTGTTTTGTACCTTCCGCTCTCTTTCTTTTTTTCAATGCTGGTTGCATTGATCCTGAACAGTGGCAGGAAGTTATCAGGGCTTTATCGTATTCTGTACTACATTCCGGTCCTTACCTCCTGGGTAGCTGCCAGTTTGATCTGGAAGTGGGTGCTGTCTTCCCAATACGGTGTGTTCAATTCCATCCTCTCGATCTTCGGAATGCAGGGTCCCGATTGGCTTACCAGTAAATATTGGGCCATGCCCGGCATTGTTCTCGCATCCGTGTGGAAGGACATGGGATTCTATGGTCTGTACATCTTCGGAGGACTCAGAACCATTGACACGGGCTATTACGAAGCGGCGCAGATTGATGGAGCCGGGAAATGGGTAACACTGACCAGAATAACAATTCCTCTGTTATCACCGACTCTGTTCTACTGCCTGATCATGTCGCTGATCAATGCATTTCAGATCTTTCCGCAGGTGCAGATCATGACAGGCGGCGGGCCGAACGGGGCTACGCAGGTGCCGGTGGAACGGATCTATACCTATGCCTTTAGTTATTTCAAGATGGGGTACGCAGCCGCATTTTCCTGGCTGTTGTTCCTGATCATTCTGGCGCTGACGCTGATTCAGCTCAAGGCGCAGAAAGCGTGGGTGCACTATGAGACGTAAGCGCAGCGGACTGCTGTCCAATATAATATTTTATGTGATATCCGTTGCACTTGCGGTGATGGTAGTGATACCATTCTATTGGATGATCATCACCTCGCTGAAATCGAAGGGGGCGCTGATGGCTCTGCCGATCCAGTGGATCCCGCGCCATCCGACCCTGCAGTCCTACAGGAAGGTTTTTTCACTTTTCCCTTTTGGAAAAGCAATCCTGAACAGTCTGTTTGTGAGCATCACCTTCACGGTGATTACCGTGTTGTCCTCTTCGATGGCTGCATTTGCGATTGCCAAGATTCGTTTCAAAGGGGCCGGAGTATTTTTTCGAATGTATCTGATGTCCATGATGATTCCGACACAGATCACACTGATTCCACTGTTCATCATTATGAGCAGATTAAATCTGACGAATACTTATACCAGTGTGATTTCGCCAAGCATTTTCTCGGCGTTCAGCATTTTTCTGCTGGTGCAGAATCTCAGATCTCTGCCGGATGACTTTATGGAGGCAGCCAGAATCGACGGCGCTTCTCTCTGGACAACCTTTTTCAGGGTCATTATGCCGATGGAAAAACCGGTGCTGGCAACGCTGGTGATCACTACCTTTATGGGGGCCTGGAACGACTATCTGTGGCCGCTGGTCATGCTGTCCGATAAAAACAAGATGACATTGACATTGGCTCTGAATACGCTGAACGGGCAGTACGGGACAGAATACAATGTGCTGATGGCGGGCTGCCTGATATCTATGATCCCCATTATCGTAGTTTATATCATTGCCCAGACACAGATGAAACAGGGCATAACAGCAGGGGGAGTAAAGGGATGACAACGGTAAAACACTTTCAGTTCGGAACACCGATCGAGACCGGAGCAGTGATCAGAAATGTTCCGGCGGCGGGAAGCAGAATTCCCGGATGGGTACAGGACGAAGCGCAGGGAACGCTGTGCAGGGATCTTTCGGAAGATGAGATCGTATATGGCCTTGGAGAGTCTGTCCGGGGGATGAATAAGCGCGGCTGGATCTACGAGAGCAATAACAGCGATGATCCGAACCACACGGAAGATAAGCATTCGCTTTATGCTTCCCAGAACTTCTTTCTCATTTTTTCCAGACAGCACAGTTATGGAATGTTCGTGGATACACCGGGGAAGGTGTCGTTTGACATCGGATATTCCAAAATGGATCAGATGAAAATCAGCCTCGATGATTTTGCCGCAAATGTCTATACGATTGAGGGAGAGAATCCGACGGAAGTCATACGCAGCTTCCATGATCTGATCGGAAAAAGTTATATTCCACCCAAGTGGGCGTTTGGTTACGGACAGAGCCGTTGGAGCTACATGAATGAACAGGAGGTCCTTGAGGTCGTCCGGTCGTATCGCGATGCCGGAATCCCGATTGACAGCGTATACCTCGATATTGACTACATGGACCACTACAAGGACTTCACGATTAACAACGAGGCATTCCCGGACTTCGACCGGTTTACGCGGCAGATGAAAGAGCAGGGAATTCACCTTGTCCCGATTATTGATGCCGGCGTCAAGATCGAAAAAGGCTATGATGTCTACGAAGAAGGAGTTGAAAAACAATACTTCTGCCAAAAAGAAAATGGAGAAAATCTGGTAGCGGCGGTCTGGCCGGGAAGGGTGCACTTCCCGGACTTTCTGGATGAGAAAACAAGGGAGTGGTTTGGCGGCAAGTACCAGTGGTTGATCTCCCAAGGAGTGGACGGATTCTGGAACGATATGAACGAGCCCGCCATCTTCTATACGGAGGACCATCTGAAAGAGGTATTCCGGAAGATCGATTTGTACAGGGATCAGAACCTTGATATTCGGTCCTTTTTTGCTTTCAAGGAGCTCGTTGACAAAATTGATAACAACCCGGAGGATTACAGACGGTTCTATCACCATTATCATGGCCAGCTCGTCCGCCACGATAAAGTCCATAATCTCTATGGCTATTACATGACAATGGCAGCGGGAGAAGCGTTCCGGCGGTATTCTCCGGATAAACGGATTCTGATGTTTTCCCGCGCTTCCTACATCGGGATGCACCGGTACGGCGGTGTATGGACCGGAGATAACAAATCCTGGTGGAGTCATTTACTTCTCAGCTTCCAGCAGATGCCGGGCCTGAACATGTGCGGATTTCTGTATTCGGGATCTGACATCGGCGGCTTCGGAGCGGATTGCACCGAGGATCTGATGCTTCGCTGGCTCGAAATGGCGATCATGACCCCTCTGTACCGGAACCACTCTGCGGAGGGAACGCGCAGACAGGAACTGTACCGGTTTGAGCACATCGACTGGTTCCGAAATCTTGTGAACCTGCGCTATGCGCTTATCCCATACATCTACAGCGAGTTTATGAAAGCAGTCCTGTCCGGCGGAATGTATATGATGCCTTTGTCATTTGTCTATCCTGAGGATGAGAGGGCGGACCGGGTGGAGGATCAACTGATCGTCGGAGAGAGCATCATGCTTGCGCCGGTTTACCTGCAGAACGCTGTCGGGCGATGGGTGTATCTTCCGGAGGATATGAAGCTGATCCGGTTTCGCTCTTGTGAGGATTATGAGGAAGAGATACTGACAGCCGGAGATCACTATATTCCGGTTGCGCTCAATGAGACCATCCTGTTTCTGCGGAAGGGACATGTTTTGCCCATGGCACAACCGGCACAGGATGTGGAACAGATCGACTACAGCAAGCTTTTCTATCTTACATACGAGGCAGAACCGGAGGACTACGAGCTGTACAATGATGATGGGATTTCGCCGGTTTCCTAATGCGCCCGCCTGGTTTATACTCGTACTGGTTTAGGAATAGAACCTTCAAGGCACTCCTTTTTAGAATTAATCTGAAGGGGTGTCTTTTTGTCGGTGATTGATAAATACAGTGAAGTTACCGGTGAGGAGCTTGCGAGAATCAATGGAGGGAGATCTATGTATAGAAAACCGGAACTTACAGCACAGGCTGACGCAAAAGACACTGCAGCGACTGATCCAAGCCCCGCAAAGGAACAAGCGGAGAAGATGAAAGATCCGGTCGCCGTTGCTTTTGAAGAAGCTGCCAATAGAAGTGCTGCTTACAAAGAGGGAGAACTGATCGGTGTGTGTGAGTTTAGTGTCTCAGAGCAGATTTGGATCATAGATCATACAGGCGTGCGCCCCGCATACGGAGGACAGGGTATCGCCAGGAGACTCGTGGAAAAAGTGATCGAAGAAGCCCGCGCAAGGCAAATCAAAATCCTGCCGCTCTGTTCTTATGCCAGCAAAATGATGGAAGGGAAAACAGAGTATCAGGATGTGCTCGTAATTCGCTGAAAATTATTTTTGGGGAGAATTCGGAAACTCATTGATTAATTCTCTGGAAAAAACGATAAAGCCAATACCGCCAACCAGTGCCATTATACTTCCGGAAATTTGTTGACCAGTTGTGGTAAGTGAAACTATCTGATTATATGTTTCCGTATCTCCACCATTTCGCTGCGTAACAAAATCATAACCTGCTTTTTTCCCAAAGTCATATGCTGAACATATCCTTTTAGTTCCCTGAGCAAACAGAAGTACCATGATAATAATGCAACAGCATATCCAGATTTTTTTAAACATTGTACTCGCTCCATTCTTTAAAATAAACTTTGAACCATATTCATTATATACTGACAATAGCTTCTTTCGATAATTTATCCATGATAATAAAATCATATTCCAGAGAGGCAGCAGTCAAACACAGAAATGAACCCTTCGGTGCAGTGCTGGTTAAGGACGGGGAGATTGTCTTTGCCAATGAAAATCATTTCTGTAATCTGGCGATTGGAAGAAATGCAGGAGTAAAACTATGACCCCGATTGACGAATACATCAATAAGCAGGACCCGGCGCACAGGAGCAATTTGCGCACCGTTCGTGACACGATCAGAGAGCAGCTCCCTTCCGTAGAAGAGAGAATTTCCTGGTCAATGCCGACGTGGTGGAACGGCCACAATATTATTCACTTTGCGGCGGCAAAACAGCACATAGGCATCTACCCGGGCCCTGCCGCGGTGGAATACTTTGCGGGCGAGCTCAGAAAACGCGGATTGAAATTCAGCAAAGGAGCGATTCAGATCCCTTATGAGGATAATCTTCCGCTGGACCTGATTGCGGAAATTTCCCGCTGGTGTGGGGAGCACAATTGTGAGTGACAAAGTATCGGATGATACTTATTAATCAGCTTTCGCTCCCTACCGGGTAGCACTGCACACTTTGCCGAAGATACGGAAGTCATCGCGGTCAAGGTGTACCGGAATCGGGTCATATTTCTGATTCAGAGAAATCAGGAATGTCCCGTCACCGTCATTCTTCAACTTCTTGATATATGCATTGTCATTTAACGAAAAGATTCCGATTTCTCCATTGTCCAGTGTTTCCTGCTGATGCACATAGACCATGTCATGGTCGTGGAACACCGGCTCCATGCTGTCTCCGCTGACGGTGACGGCAAAATCAGCGCCTCTTGCGTCCTCTGACGGCACTTCGATAATTGTGTAATAGTCGGAATCGAGGAAATTTCCGCGTCCGGCGGATACCCTGGCATCGTAAAGACGAAGGCGGATTACCTGCGGCCCGTCCGCCGGAACGGCCGGATATGAGACTACATCTGCTCCTTTCAGGTAGTTCACCGGGTGAATCAGCATGTCGATATAGGTGAGCGCCTTTTGCTTCCCCGCATCATTCAGCATGGCGAGCGGATTATTCGGATTGTTTCCGAAATATTCCTCCAGACAGTCCGGTATCTCCAGAATCCGGCAGACGTGCAGAAAAACCCGCGCGGAGATATCGTTCCTTCCGGTTTCCCAGGCGGAAATGCCTTTTTGAGTAACATAGATTCCCTCTTCCTTCAGCCTTTCCGAAAGCTCGGTCTGAGATATATGCGCTTTCTTCCTGTAAGAAGTGATGATTGCGCCGATATTTTCCATGAAACACCTCTTTCTGACGTTTCTGCCTGTGATCTGCAGGGAATGTCCGGCTATGCAGAAATTCCATTTTCTCCCCTATAGAATATCATTTCATACGAAAAAGTCAAGAGGAATACTCTAAAACAGAGTGAAAATTTGCTAATTATCTATTTTCAACTACTATGCGAGGTGCTATACTGACGTACAGAGAAAGGCGAAGAGAAAGTTGCCGGAAAATGGAAGACGAGGGGGTGAGAAGGATGCCGGATCGGATCATTTTGCATGTGGACTGCAATTGTTTTTACGCGTCGGTGGAGATGCTGTATCACCCGGAACTTGCCGGAAAGCCGCTTGCGGTCGGCGGTGATCCGCAGCAGCGCCACGGCATTGTCCTCACGGCCAACTACATCGCGAAGCGACGCGGCGTGAAGACCGGCATGGCGCTCTGGCAGGCGAGGCAGTGCTGCCCGGACATTGTTTTTGTTCCGCCGAGGATGTATCTGTATCTGCGCTTTTCCCGCATGGCAAGAGCCATTTATCAGGAATATTCCGGGCAGGTGGAGAGCTTCGGCCTCGATGAATGCTGGATCGATCTTACGGACAGCTGCGCGCTTCTGGGAAATCACACACGGACGCTCGAAAACGGCTGCCGGATTGCGCAGGAGATCAGCGCGAGGATTCGCCGGGAACTCGGTATCACGGTCAGTATCGGCGTCTCCTGGAACAAGATTTACGCAAAACTCGGCAGTGATTATAAGAAGCCGGATGCCATCACTGTTTTTGACCGGGACAATTACAAGAAGCTGATCTATCCGCTTCCGGTGTCGGATCTTCTGTATGTCGGGAGAAGGACGGACAAGAAACTGGAGAAATACGGCATTCGCACGATCGGGGAGCTTGCGGATGCAGATCCTTCTTATCTTGAGAACTGGTTCGGCAAAATCGGCCTGATGCTGTCTGTTTTTGCAAGGGGGGAGGACCGGACGCCGGTAAATGATCTCGGCATAGAGGCGCCGGTCAAGAGCGTCGGCAACAGTACGACAACGCCGAGAGATCTGGTCAATGATGAGGATGTGCGGCTCGTGCTTTATCTGCTTGCGGAGAGTGTATCGGAGCGGCTCCGGAAGAATCAATTTGAGGGGCAGGTGGTCTCCATTTATGTGCGTGACGCGGATCTTTGCGGATACCACCAGCAGAAAAAGCTGGCGGCGCCCACCAACATCTCCGGCGAGATCGCGGGGGCGGCGTTTTCCATCTTTCAGCAGCTGTACCGGTGGGAGAAACCGATCCGGAGCATCGGGGTCAGTGTCTGTGACTTAAAACAGGAGGGACAGCCGAGGCAGCTTTCTCTGTTTCTGGATGAGCAGCACCGCGAGCAGCAGATGCGGGCGGACAGGATGGTGTCATTGATCCGCAGCCGGTACGGGTATGCCGCGGTGCAGAGGGGCATTATGCATGAGGACCGGTATCTTTCTTCCTTAAATGCGACGGCGGAGGACCATATGATTCATCCGCATTCGTATCTGGAACACGGAAACCGTAGCGGGTGTGAGACATTGCTTCTTACGAGGAAGGTGAGATAAGTGGGCGTTTACGACTATCATCATGATTCCGGGCGTTCGGACCGTCCGGATGCGCGAGACGGCGCGCCTCTTACGGAAAATGCGCAGGAAGCGCTTTTCGTAAGTCCGTATAAAGCTTATGTCGAGGTGATCGCGGATTTTTCCTCCGACGGGCGGATGAAGCCGCTCCGCCTGATCTGGGAGGACGGCCGCAAATACGATATTGATCAGATCCTCCGCGTCGACCGCTGTGCCAGCCTTAAGGCAGGAGGTGCAGGAATCCGGTATGTCTGCCGGATACTCGGACAGAGAGTCGATCTGTATTATGAGGAGAACGGATTCTGGTTTGTGAGCCGGAAGATGCGTGTGTGAGGAAAGTTCGGTTTTCAGAATTCGCAATCTAATGGCGGTTGGGTATAGATGGTAAAGGACGATGGCATACAGCGAACTGATCAAGAATTTTGAGAAAATCCGGGCCTACATGCGGGATTTTTATGTCTTTGGCTTCCACACCCGCAACGACTTTGACCGGAAAAGTCCCCGCAGCTATGACAATGAGCGCCGGAGGATCGAAAGCTGGCTGGGCGATTCCATGGTATTTCACCAGGACGCTTCCGGGAAACGTGTATTTATTTCCGTAGACAGCCGGGAGACGCGGCATAATCCGCTCTACAGGGCGTTGAAGGCCAAAAGCTTCACGAATAAGGATATCACTCTGCATTTTTATATTCTGGATATGCTGGCTGACGGCGAAAAACTTTCCTTTAAGACGATTGCCGACCGCATACAGGACTACTATATCGCGGATGACTCTTTTATGCCGGATGACTCCACCATCCGTAATAAACTGAAGGAGTATGTATCCCTTGGAATCCTGAAGACGGAGAAGTTCGGAAGAGAGCTGCTCTATAGCCGATGCAACAGGGCATGGGATATGGATGCCTGGAAAGACGCGGTTTCTTTCGCGTCGGAGATGATGCCGCTTGGCGCAGTCGGCGCGTTCCTTCTAGACAAATATCCGGATTCCCGTGATTATTTCAGCTTCAAGCACCATTATCTTATGGGAGCACTCGATTCAGGGATTCTTGAAGAACTTCTTGTCTGCCGCATGGAAAGAAAAAACGCGCTGATCACTTTTTCTACAAGGAGAGATAAAGACGGGAGGTATCAGGCGCTTGTCTATCCGATGAAGATATATATCAGTACGCGGAACGGCAGGGAGAATCTGCTGGCATACAGTTTTGAAGAAAGATGTCCACGAATGTACAGACTGGACAGAATTCACGCAGTCAAAATGATGGAAAACCAACCGGAACCGGAAAAGCTGGAAAGGACGGGAAATTGTTTTGCCAGGTATTTATGGGGAACATCTTCAGGCCCTGACCGGAACAGAGAGCTTCAGAAACTGACCATGCGGATTCGTTTGGAGGAAGACGAAAGCTTTGTTGCTGACAGGTTGTACAGGGAGAAGAGAAATGGAACCGTAATCCGGCTGGATGAGCATACCTATGAATTTATAGCCATTGTATATGATGCGCAGGAAATACTTCCATGGATACGGACTTTTACGGGCAGGATCGAAAGCCTTACCTGCACAGATCCGGAAGTGACAAGGCGTTTTTATGAGGATCTTCAGGAAATGTATGAGATCTACGGAGGCGGCAATGCTGTTCAATGAGGTTTACGGAAGTTACTATAATGTTGTCGCCGGAATACTGACCGAAGCGGTCCGTGGAACGCTTTCAAAGGAACGTATCCGGGAAATTATCCTGAAAAAGGCTTACATGGAAAGTGGAATATCCATCCCCGAAGCGCTGGAAAAGGGGGAATGGCCGCTTCTTCGGAAGGACTACACAACACCTCTCCGACATGTGCCGACAATGCCGTTGACTACGCTGCAGAAACAATGGATGAAGGCCATCTGTCAGGACCCGAGAATCCGCCTGTTTGACCCGCCGATGCAGGAGCTGGAGGATGTGGAGCCGCTGTTTTCGACTGACTTTTTTGTATGGTTTGACCGCGATGGCGATGGCGATCCGTATGAGGATCCCTTTTATCAGGAACATTTTAAAAAAGTGCTGTTGGCATTGAAGGAAGGCAGAGACCTGAGAATCCGGTATCGCAGTAAACATTATTGTCACGACCAGATGTTTATCCCCGAAAAGCTGGAATATTCATCCAAGGATGACAAGTTCCGGCTTGTTGCGTATTCTCCAAAAGGAACACAGTATGTGATCCGTCTGGCCAGTGTCCTTGAAGTCAGTCTGACAGAAAAGAACGGGATTAGAAGCTTTTCTGTCAAACCGCGGAAGGAAATTGTTGTTTTGGAACTTGTTGATGAGAGAAATGCCCTTGAGCGGGCGATGATCCATTTCTCTGACATAGAGAAAGAGACTATGAAACTGGATGATACGCATTACCGGATCACGCTCCGTTACCGGAAAGAAGACGAAACGGAGATCCTGATCCGGGTGCTGTCCTTCGGCCCTAAAATCAGAGTCTCGTCTCCGGACAGTTTTATTGAACTGATCCGGGAACGGCTCCATATGCAAAGAAATTTTGAAAGTTGCGGATCCTGACGGGTTCGCAACTTTTTTTCCATGATCCGGGCTTTCCGTTCTGTTACTATTAGCTCAAGAAAAGCGTCAACAGCAATTAACAGTCGCTATGTGGTCAAAGCACGGAGAAATCTTTCTCCGAAACAAGGGTTCGATTCCCGATAAGATGGCGCTTTGTAAAGGTGCTGACAGCAAACTACTATCAAGAATACTGATTCTATATGGCACCTTGATGAACATGAGAAGGAGGGAAGAGCGATGCTTGAGATGATGAAGAATGAGGCAAATATCACCTATACCGAAAATGGCGCAGTTACGCATGCAGGCACAGGATCGGAATGTCTGGATATGTTCGCAAGCATCGGAGCTCTCCGTGCCGAATCCGAGAATAAGATTACAGGGCTTTTTTTGCGTGCCTACGCGGAAAATGCCGACCTCGCGGTGAAGACGTTGTTCTTTGCGCGCGATATCCGCGGCGGACTCGGCGAGAGGCGGGTATTCCGGGTCATCCTGCGGTGGCTTGCGGATCATGAGCCGGAGACAGTCAGAAAGAATCTTTCCTATATCAGCGAATTTGGAAGGTTCGATGATGAACTTTGCCTGTTTGGAACAGCTTGTGAGAATGATATGCTGAATACGCTGCGGGCACAGTTTCAGAAGGATCTTGAGACTATGTCCGCCGGCGGTCAGGTGTCACTTCTTTGCAAGTGGCTGCCGTCGGTAAATGCGTCCAACGTCAAAACAATCCGCAAGGCGAAAAGAATCGCACGGTCGTTTGGCATGACAGATGCTGCGTACCGAAAGAGCCTTACAGCTCTGAGAGCGCGGCTCCGGATTCTGGAAAATAACCTTCGAGAGAAGGATTATACCTTTGCATATGAGAAGCAGCCGTCCAAGGCGCTCTTTAAGTACAGGGAAGCTTTTCTCCGGAACGATGAAGCACGTTACCGGAGTTTTCTGGAGAAAGCGCGGACGGGCCGGTCTGTTTTGCATACGGGCACGCTTGCACCATACGATATCATTGCGCCGATTGTTTCCGAGGGTAATTTCCGTTCTTTTTCAGAAGACGAGAGGAAGAGCATGGATATCACATGGAACGCGCTGGAGGATTTTACGGGCGATGAGAATGCGCTCGTCGTCGTAGACGGTTCCGGTTCCATGTACTTCGGCGGAACGCCGTTGCCTGCGGCTGTGGCACTGTCTCTTGGAATCTACTTCGCGGAACATAATCATGGCTCATTCAGAAACCACTTCATTACATTCTCTTCGTCACCGGTTCTGGTGCAGATTAAGGGAAGGGATATTGTGGAGAAAGTACGTTACTGCATGTCGTTTGACGACTGCAGCAATACGGATCTGGAAAAGGTTTTTGATCTGATTCTGTATACGGCGGTAAAGCACGGACTTCCGCAGAGGGAACTCCCGGCCAAGCTGTACATTATTTCGGATATGGAGTTTGACTGCTGCAGCCATGCGGAAATGACGAATTTCCAGTCGGCAAAAAAGAAGTTCGAGGCAGCAGGGTATGCTTTGCCGCAGGTGGTATTCTGGAATGTCCAGAGCAGGAACCGCCAGCTGCCGGTCACAAGAAACGAGCAGGGGGTCTGCCTCGTCTCCGGCTGCAGCGCGCAGATCTTTTCCATGCTGAAAAGTGACACACTGAATCCGTATGACTTTATGATGCAGGTGCTGATGGCAGAGCGTTACGCCCGGATTACGGCGTAGCGCTTATAACGGCATTGCCAAGGTCACCGGATTGACGATAAACGAAATAAGAGAGCAGGATACCAAACAGTCTGCATAATTAAATTTAACCTGAAATTTCGAATGTGCTCCCCATTTCTCGTGAATCTCATGATCGCATAACCGACAAAATATAGTAACATGTAATGATAGAAGAAGATTAAGCCGGTTATGAAACTATTCGCAATATCTGGCACTGGTTAAATGCTGGACAGGTGGTAAAGAATATGATAAGTGCCGGCGCGTCAACGGGGAGGGAGCAGGTATGCAGTCAGGCAGGCACAGCACAGGGATGGGTTCCCGGCTAATGTATGGAGCAGGGGAGTTTTTCAGCGGAGGAGCCTTTGTTATCATCAATTCGTTCTTCACGGTATTTCTAATTAAAGCAATGGGAATGCCGGCAGCGCTTGCGGGGACGGTTCCTCTGATCGGGCACATCTGGGATGCGGTTACCGATCCGATCATGGGTAATATTACAGACCGGACCAGCGCGAAAATGGGCGCGAAGCGTTTCTACATGCTGATCGGCTCATTTGCGACGGCGCTGACTTTCATAACACTTTGGGTTCCATTCAGCACAGACCGTCCTGTCACAATGTTTATCTTTTATGTGGCGATGTACTGTCTGTTTTCCACGGGATCAACTATTCTTATGGTGCCGTACAACGGCCTGCTGCCGGATATGGTGGACGACTATGACACCAGATCCAGATTCTCCAATGTTCGGATGATCTGGTCCACGCTTGGAGCCATGGTTTGCGGCGTGGTTCCGACACTCCTCATCTCGGATACAACAAAGGCGGGCGTATATCTGCGCTGCGGCATTATCTTCGGACTTCTGTTTCTCATCTCCTGCCTGATTACGGTTGCGGGCACATGGGAGCATCACCATGCACCGGTGAAGAACCGGGTGATTCACAGTTTTGACCATGCAGCGAGCGCCTTCCGCAGCCGTTCTTTCCGCCTGTTCATCGGCATTTACCTGACAGGGCAGTGCGGCATGGACTTTGTGTCCGGTATGGCGGTTTACTACGTTGACGACGTGATCAACGGTTACCAGAATCATTATTTTACGTATCTGATGGCGGCGCTTGTTCTGGCGCAGCTGATCGGTATGCTGATCTGGGGCCCTGTAATGGCCAGAACATCCAAGCGCACAACCATTCTCATCGGCGCTCCGATTCGTATTGTCAGCACGCTGCTGCTTCTGCCGTTTTCTCATGAAGGCGCTAGCATCTATCCGATTCTTGCGCTGGCAGTCGGGATTGGCATCGGCAACGCGGCCACTTTGACGAGCATTTTCTCGATCATGGCAGATATGCCCGACGTTGACGAACTGATCACATCGATTCACCGGCCGGGTGTTGTCTCCGGCATGTCTACGTTTGCCAGAAAAATATCTTCCGGTCTCTCAGCATGGCTTATCGGCATTCTGCTTACTGCGGCCGGATACAGCGAGAAGCTGGCAAATGAAGGCGCACGGCAGTCGGCTTTTACGCAAAAAGGAATCTCGATGATCTTTATTTTCATGCCGGTCATTCTCTGTGTGTTCCTCTTTATTT
The DNA here is from genome assembly GCA_900317555.1 of uncultured Lachnospiraceae bacterium. Classification (GTDB taxonomy): domain Bacteria; phylum Bacillota; class Clostridia; order Lachnospirales; family Lachnospiraceae; genus CAG-791. The sequence goes on from ONHF01000017.1 coordinate 22,953, forward strand.
TCGGTTATCGCTTCCCGATCATGGAGAAGGAATTCAATATCGTGAAGAAGGAGATCAGCAGACGCCGGGGCGAGGACAGCTCCAGCGCGACGCCCGAGGAGATCCGTGTCTGTGAAAGAGTGACGGGGATGTCTTATGACAAACTCTGGGACAGCAGGAATCAGTGGGTGGGGCATGGACCTCATGCGGAGGAAGCTGACTGATTCAGTCGAATGAAAGGAAAAACACCTATGCTTACAATCGGAACCCAAGCCCCGGTGTTCACGCTGCTTTCCGACCCGGAGAAAGAAGTTATTCAGGCATATGATGTCTGGAAGGAAAAGAAAAACTACGGGAAGGTATCCATGGGCGTGGTCCGGACAACATATCTGATTGACGAAAACGGCATCATCGAGAAGGCGTTTGGTAAGGTGAAGGCGGCGGAGAATCCGGCGCAGATGCTTTCGGAACTTGGATAAAGGAATTGCCCATGCGGATTATCATTTCTCCCGCAAAACAAATGCGGACCGACACAGACACCATAGCCTGCACAGAGACGCCGGTTTTTCTTGAAAAGACTGCTATCCTCAAAGACTGGATCAGCGGTCTTTCTTTTGATGAGCAGAAAAAGCTCTGGGTGAGCAACGATAAAATTGCAAAACAAAACGCGGCACGTTTTGCCGGCATGGATTTAAAGAGCAGTTTAACCCCGGCACTGCTGGCATACGACGGCATTCAGTATACGTATATGGCTCCGGCCGTTTTTGAGGATGGTCAGGTAACGTATGTGCAGGAGCATTTGCGTATACTTTCGGGATTCTATGGCGTTTTAAAACCGATGGACGACCGCTGTATCACTTGCGTTTTCGGAGAACTCGTGAACGGAAAGGTCGTTCAGAAGGGCGTATATGCCAAGATGGCCAGAGGCGAGATGGTGCGCTTTATGGCAGGGATTCAGGCGGAGAAACCGGAGCAGATCAAGAATTTTGACTGGAGCGGTTATCAATTTGATGAGGGCAGGTCGTCGGAGATGGAATATGTTTTCGTACGGGCGGAGCGAAGCTCGTCCGGCGCAGATACGGAGGAATTAACATGAGATACAGTAAACGCATCACTCTGAAAGACGGCCGCCCCTGCACCATGCGCAACGGAACCGAACAGGATGGGAAGGCTGCTCTGGACAATTTTGTTTTGGCGCATAGACAGACGGACTACCTCCTTTCCTATCCGGATGAATCGGATAAAACGGCTGAACAGGAAGCACAGTTTTTGAAAGACAAAGCAGACAGCCCGGACGAAGCTGAAATCCTTGCGATAGTAAACGGTGCTGTTGCCGGAACTGCAGGAATCAACCCGGTTGGCAGCAGATACAAAATCCGGCACAGAGCCGAGTTCGGGATCAGCGTTGACAAGGCATACTGGGGGCTCGGCATCGGCCGCGCGCTGCTGGAGGCATGCATTGCGTGTGCGAAGGAAGCCGGATATGAACAGATGGAGCTCGAGGTAGTCGCGGAGAACCGCAGGGCAATCGAGCTGTATAAAAAGGCCGGCTTTGTGGAATTCGGGAGAAATCCCAAAGGGTTTAAATCGCGCCTGAGCGGTTATCAGGAAGTCGTTTATATGATGCTCGAATTGTAACAGAGCCGTGGAAGGCGACGCAGGAACTGTGCCATGGCAGCACCGTGCAGGTCAGTCAGCGCCGTGACTGCCAGTGCTCATGCCAGTCCCCTCTTGTAAGCAGACGGCGTGCTGCCGTAAGCCTTCAGATAACAGCGGTTGAAATAACTGATATCATTAAACCCGCACGAATACGCCGCGTCCGCAATCGGCGATCCGGGATTGGTCCGCAGCTCGCGCCGGATTTGTTCCAGACGGTATTTGAGTACATATTGTATCGGCGTCGTATGCAGAATATCGTGATAGAGCCGCAGAAGCGTACTGACGCTGATTCCCGCGCTCCCGGCGATGTCCTCAACCGTTACCTGTTCCCTGAAATGAGTCTCGATATAATCAAGTGTTTTCTTGATCCGCTGCTCGTCCCGCTGTATCTGGGAGGTGGCGGACTGACCGGTTCCCGGATCGATATTGCGGATCATCCGGGACAAGATCCGGCTCAGGGACTCCCGCACGGAGAGCGGATAATCGGCTCCTTCGGAGGCTCCCGCGAGCCATGCTTTTTCAGCCAGAGCAAGAACTTCCCTCTGCCATTCGACTTCCGGAGTAAATTTGATGACAGGCGGGTACTTCTGCGTTAACACCGGCAAAACATACCCTCCCCACACAATATCCCCCTTCGCCGCAATGACGCGCGGACTGAATACCATGGCGTGCTGATGTCCGGCCTGCGTCAGAAGACTGGCGGAATGCAGGACGCCGCTTCCGATGAAACAGCCTTCGCCGGCGCGCAGCACGGTTTCACGGCCGACGAGCGAAACGCGCACTGTTCCCGAGAGGATGACGGAAATCTCCCATTCGTCGTGCCAGTGCCATGGCACTTTCACAACGGCAAGATCATCATCAAAAAAGGAAATCGGAAAGTCCGGCGTTCCATAAGTAAGAAGTTCTCTGCCGGTTTCATCGGTTCTGTCGGTTGAATAAGACAGGCTCATAGCTCCTACACCTCATTGTTTGTTTAAGGCCCGCATCAGCTTTCATGCCGGCGTCTGTTTTGACGATCACTTCAACAAAACGCCAGGTTGAAGATATTGTCCTATTATTCCTTCGATTATATGTGATTTTGTTCTATCGGTAAACAGAATTTGAGTGATATACTCCAATCACATCAAAAGTTGGAGGAACTCAAATCTATGCTGCTTTCAGTTATTTTCCTGATCTTTATCAGTCTCGGACTCCCGGACTCCCTGCTCGGCTCCGGCTGGCCTACCATGCAGAAGGCTTTTGCCGTACCGTCTTCCTATGCAGGATATGTTTCGATGTCCATCTCCTTTATGACGATTTTGTCCGCGCTCGTAAGCCCCCGGATGATCCGGCGGTTCCGTACACAGTGGATTGTCATCGTGTCCATCCTGCTTACCGTGATCGGTCTGATCGGATTTTCGTTTTCAACATCGTATTGGATGCTGTTTTTGTTCGTTGTGCCTTACGGCCTCGGCGCCGGCGCGATTGACGCATCGGTCAACCATTATGTTGCGAGCCACTATTCTTCGGCGGTCATGAATTTTCTGCATTGCTTCTATGGCGTAGGTGCTGTGATCAGCCCGAATATCATGGCGCTGGCCCTGCGGTACGCGGACTGGGAGCAGGGCTACCGCTGGACGGCCTTCATTCAGATGGGAATTCTGATTGTGTGTGTTCTTTCGCTGCCGCTTTGGAAGAATCACGGCAGTGCAGCTGGAGAAGGCGCCGAAGCGGGTGCCGGCATCCGGGAATCCGTCAAAGTACCCGGCGTGATCCCGACCCTGATCGCGTTCTTCGCGTATTGCTCCGGGGAGGCTACGTGCTTTTTGTGGACGTCGAGCTACTTTGCCGGCGCCAAAACAGGCCTGACCAACGGTATGATCGCCTCCTTTGGTTCTCTGATTTTCGGCGGCTTAATGTTCGGAAGACTCCTTTCGGGCATTGTGTCGAACCGTCTGGGCGACAGGCTGCTGATCCGGATCGGAATTTCAGTTGAGCTGGTGGGAATTGTCATGGTGATGCTTCCGATTGAGAATTATATTCCTGCGGCAATTGGCTTCGTCATTATCGGAACGGGGATGGGACCGGTGTATCCCGCGATTCAGCATATGGCGCCGGTGAACTTCGGGGAGCGCTACAGCGCGTCGGTGATCGGCCTGCAGATGGCTTCCGCATATTTGGGGAGCACGCTTATGCCGATGGTATTCGGACATCTGCAGCAAAGCTTCGGCATCGTGATCATGCCGTATTATCTGCTGGTATTTGCGGTGATGAATTTTGTTTTGCTGGAGAGAACGTACCGCGTGTTGAAGAGGAAAGAGGGAGAACGGTAAAATATGAAGATTGAACACATAGCGATGTATGTGAATGATCTCGAGGCGGCAAAAGAAATTTTCATCAAGTATTTCGGGGCAACCGCCAATGCGGGATATCACAACATGAAAACGGATTTCAAGTCATATTTTCTTACCTTTGACCGGGGTGCCCGGCTTGAAATCATGAACAAACCGGCCATGGAAGACCCGGAGAAGACTTCCGCGCGGACAGGCTATGTCCATATCGCTTTCAGTGTCGGAAGCAGGGAAAAAGTGAGGGAACTGACTTCCCGGATGATGGAAGACGGGTATGAAGTCTTAAGCGGACCGCGTACTACGGGTGACGGCTATTATGAAAGCTGTATCGCGGCGATCGAGGGAAATCAGATAGAGATTACGGTATAAGGCAAGGAGAGCCGGACGGCGGACGCTGTCCGGCTGAAAACAGCTTAACTAGGATAATATGAAATTCAGATTCGGAAATATCGCAGCAGTCTTTTATGAAATCCGCGGCGAAAAACCGCCAAAACAGCTCGACCTTATAGATACATGGTTCCCGGGGTTAATCATCGCTGCCGATCCTTCGGACGGCGGGACGAAGAAACCGGCCGAATATGCCGACCGGGAATATATGATCCGCGCGGTCAGATATCATGGCAGTCTCTATGCCGGCGGCAGCCCCAGAGTTACGCAGATCGCCGGAAGGCTGATCGGCACCGCCGGCGCGAATCAGGAAAAGGAACGCAAAAGCGCGGAGCTGGTGCAAAAACATGTTGCGGAATGTTTTGTCAAAGATATGACGCTTACGCCGCGCCTTAAAGAAAATGTATTGCGGCAGATTGAAAGTCTTTCCGGCGATCAGGAGCTCAAACTGTTTGAGAGGCTCCTGGAACTGGTATGGGAGCTTGCGGACGAGAGGGAGGCCGCCGGAGATTATGAGAAAAAAACCGAGGCCTTTGCCATGGACGACGAAACCTTTGACGGAACGATCTACAATGCGGCCTATCAGCTGAATCTGGCGAAACGCAGCGGCTTGTGTAACGCGTATTTGTGGCTGCTGACAGGAAGTCTTCTTAGGAATGAAACCGGCCGTGTGCTGCGGCTGTATGACAGCTCCTTTATTGCGATCCGGCGGCAGCTCAGTGAAACAGGCAGCCTGACGGACAAACTCAATTATCTGTTTCATCCGGAGGAATATTACGAAACATTTGCAGGGGATGAGGAAGATTTAAAGAACCGTTTTCCCGACGTTGAATGGTACTGCGATGCCTGCGGGGCGCATCTGAATGAGCAGGAGGGCTTTGACGATCATTCGCCGGAATGGAAATGTCAAAACTGCGGATTTGCCAACAAGCTGGCATACAGCGAGATCTATGACAATGATGAAGACAGGCAAAACAAAACCCGCCCGGCAGACCCACACAAATTTGAGGACGCGACGGAGCGGAGACGGCAGGAGCTGAACCAGGGCTTGCAGGAAGACTGTGGCAGGATGTAAAGGAAAAGAAATATCGTTCTCAATATGTTTCCGTACAGCAAGGTGCGGATGAGAATTCGATTAGTCTCGGAGGATCAAACCTCCGGGATTTTTTTTGGAAAAATTTTGGGCATTTAAATCAGAGTACTCTGCCGATATGCTGAAGCTGGTATCAGGAGAAAGAACCTGCGAGGAAAAAGAGATGGCAGAGTCAAAGAGGAGGGAAGGTATGGCATATTGTACGAAATGCGGATCGGAAATCCCGGAAGATGCGAAGTTCTGTCCGAAGTGCGGCGCGCCGGTTCACGCAGGAGAAACGGGGATGCAGCCGGGTACTTCTCCGGGCAAAAAGAAAAAGCGGAAGCCACTACTGATCGGGGGGATTGTGGTTGTGGCGGGGATTGTTTTGCTCCTTATAGCGGCGGCAATTAGTTCCGAACCTCCAAAGGACCGGGAAGTAGTGTATGAAGGAATAGAGTTTCGTATTCCGGGGGAATGGAAGCTGGCCGGGAATTCAAGTTCTGCTGACGGTCTTGTTTTCTACACGAATAGATCGAAAGGTAGTGAAATGCTGGAAATGGTCGCGATCCCTGATGCGACCTCCCTCCTGGAACTTCTTGGAGCGGATTATCTGATGGATCAGGTGATCGAATATATCCATGATCAAACAGGTGGAAAGGCATTGGGTACGAAAAAAATGACGGCAGCCGGTTACGACACATATTTGTATAAAGTTACCGGAGCCAGCAAAGATTTTCGGGGAAATTCCGTGGAAGGCAGCTACCGCGTTGCATGTATCCTGAATTCGGATAATTCCGAGTTGATTCTGCTCTGTGAGTATGATGTGACGGATGGCGAAAGCGAGCAGAAAGCATTGACCGATTTAGATTATATTCTTGAGAGCGCGACGGCTACTTCAAAGAAAAACACATACTGAATTTTATGAGGGAGGAAATGATTATGGCTTTTTGTTCAAATTGTGGAGCACAGGTACCGGAAGGTTCTGCTTTTTGTCCGCAGTGCGGCGCACCGGTCAAAACAAACACAGCACCAACCGCACAAACGGCCGTTGTAAATAACGAAGCCACTCAGGGACACGGACTTTCCGTCGGCAGTTTGGTCTGCGGAATTATCGGCATTGTCTGCTGGTTCTCCGGATACGGATCATTGCTGTCGATTGTTCTTGGAATTGTCGGGCTGATTCTGGCAGGCAACGCAAAGAAAGGCGGAAATACTGAGGGAATCCGGACTGCGGGATTTATTGTGTCGCTGATTGCGCTGATCGGAGGCTGTCTGGTGTTCCTGTATCTGGTATTAGCGATCGCGCTTGTCGGTGTGGCATGGCAGGGGATCTTTAATCTGCTTAAATGAGAAGGTGCCGCGCGGCGGGAGCGATGGCAGGCCGGGCACAACGCCGCGCGGGTTGCTCTATGCAATTTGAGAGGCGCCGCGCGGCCTGCCTACGTGCTACTGCCCCGGATATAGTCTTTGTATTCTCCGGAATATAGTGTGGGACCGAGACGCCGTATACCGCCGTTGAGGTGTTCTGAGATAATTCTGTCGATGCTTTCTGCGTTTCTGCTGTCAACAGCCTGCATAAGCCTTTCGTGTTCCGTCAGAACATCGTCAAGGTTTCTGCCCCCAAGCATATCCAATCGAATAAATCTGGAATAATTCGGATGCGGCTGCGTGAGAAAGTCCCAGATAATAGTTTTTCTCATGACCTGCTGGTATCTAAATGCCGGGAAAAATCAATCGGTGTGATGGGGCCTGTGATTCCTCCGACCAGGGAAAATCTTGAAAATGCCATTCATAACGGTTATAACATGATTATTTTGGGAAACGATATGTGGCATTTTCAAAAAGCGCTCAGAGATCTTATGGAAAAAGAGATACAACCTCTTCGAAAAGATCTGAGCAGGTGATTCTGAAAAACCAATGTATTATACTAAGACTGTCGCTCTGTCTGACGGAGCGGCAGTTTTTGTAATTTTGTGAGAAAACGTCCGGAGGCACACCATGATTCTACAATTAAAACGGATATACGACACACCATCCCCGGAAGACGGAAAACGCATCTTCGTCGACCGGCTGTGGGCACGCGGTCTGACCAAGGAGAAGGCCGCGCTTGATGCATGGGAAAAAGAGCTGGCGCCGTCAGCGGAGCTGCGAAAATGGTACGGGCATGACCCGGCACTGTTTGAACAATTCAGTCAGCGATATCGGGAAGAGCTTGATGACAACCCGGCAGCGGCCGAATTTTCCAAGAAGCTGGCACATTATGATGGAACGGTGACCTTGCTGTACGGGGCGAAGGATGCGGAGCATTGTAATGCGGTTGTGTTGAAGACATGGCTCGAAGAAAGAGGTGTAAACGCTTAACCGGACCGGCCAACTATGATAAACTATTATGCGTACAGACTTTTTCCGGCAGGCGGAGGAAATGCGCTGCCGGATGATTGAATATGGAGGATAAAAGATGGAAACGGAACACAAGGATTGTTCTTATTGCGCGGAAGGAGAACTGCTCGCGGCATTTGGTGTGAAGATCTGTGAACTGCCCATGTCAAAAGTTATTCTGTTCAAGGAGCAGAGCCATCCGGGGCGTGTCATTGTTGCCTGCAAGCGTCATGTGGATGATATCACCAGCCTGACACAGGAAGAGCGTGCACAGTATATCGAGGATATCAACAAAGTTGCGGTCTGCGTTCATAAGCTGTTTCATCCGGACAAAATCAATTTCGGCGCTTACGGTGACACAATGCATCATCTCCATGTGCATGTAGTTCCCAAGTATAAGGATCAGGTCGAGTGGGGAGATGTCTTTGCGATGAATCCTCACAAGGTCGAGCCTTCGCAGGAGGAACTGCAGGTGCTGATTGAAAAATTCCGGAAAGAGCTGGACGCTTAACGGATCATATTACGCGTGTACGTTGTCCGGCATGGAGCAGAGGTGTTCTGTGCCGGATTTTTGTATTCAATGCGCGGCTGAATTGTACAAGGATTTGTGCAGTTTTGACGCCAAAACTGACCTTTCTCAGAAGATACCCATTATGAAAATCAGAAAATTTCTCACACTGACCGCTGCTATCTGCGCGGCCTTCTTCCTCGTGCTGCATCCGATATCAGGCGGCGCGGGGAAGGAAGCCATTGCCGCGCATGTGTCTGCGGCGGCAGGCAGCAGCAAAGCATTTGACTACAGCAAAATCCCCGCATGGGACGGCGTACCGTATTACCGTCTCAATCAGGATGTCCCGTATTTCACAAAAACAGAGCTTGCGAACGCAGCCGTATCTTACAAACAATTCAGTCCGCTGGATTCCAAAGGGCGCACCGGTGTTTCGATCGCGAGCATCGGGCCGGATCTTCTTCCAGAGGAGAAGCGCGGCGCAATCGGCATGGTGAAACCTTCCGGCTGGCAGACGCCGCAGAAAAAGTATGATTTTATCAGCGGCAAATATGTCTACAACCGCTGCCATCAGATTGCCTATAGTCTGTCGGGAGAAAACGCGAATCCGAAGAATCTGATGACCGGAACGCGGTACATGAACGTGGACGGCATGGAACCTTATGAACTGTCTGTTCTGGGGTACGTGCAGAAAACAGGGAATCATGTGTTGTATCGCGCGACTCCTATTTTTGTGGGGGATGAGCTGGAAGCACGGGGAATTCTCCTCGAAGCGCAGAGTATTGAGGACCACGGCAAGGGCATCAAGTTCAACGCGTTCGTTTATAACGTGCAGCCGGGCGTTGTTATTGATTACGCGACAGGCGCGGTTACCGAGGGAGACAGTCAGGCGGATCGCGCGCTGGCGATAGAGAACTATGCTTCGACGGTTCTGTACGATGAATACGGGAATACCGGCGCGGGGTACGCGGCGTCATCGGGCGGCACAGTATCTTCGGGTGGCGCCGTGTCTTCGGGCAGCGCGGCGTTTTCGGGCAACGCGGCATCTTCGGGCGGCGCGGCATCTTCGGGCAACGCGGCATCTTCGGGCGGCGCGGCATCTTCGGGTGGCGCAGCCGCATCGGCTGCAGCAGTGGCCGCTTCGTCAGTATCCGCAGATGACGGAAAAGAATTGACTTATGTAGTTAACACAAACACAAAGAAGTTCCATTATCCTTCCTGTTCCAGCGTATCGCAAATTAAACAAAAAAACCGGATGGATACGAATGCGTCAAGAGATGAGCTGATTTCCGAAGGGTATGCGCCGTGTAAAAGGTGCAATCCGTGACGCGCTTGCTTCGCGTGGGTAAACTATCGCTCTACTTTCCGCAGGTATACAGACGAAGCCTTCTGCGATAGAAATGTCTTGGAAATCTAATGCAGAATGAGCGTGGAGCAGCGCATTGCATTGAAAGTTGGCAGATGCCGGGGCATGCGACCACCTGGGGAGAAGAAAGTTAGTCTGGAAGGATGGCGGCAAACTTGCATGAAAGAGAGCTGGGGTGCGTGACCATCTGGGGACAAGAAATCTTGTTCGGATGGACGGCTAATGGGCGGCAGGAGAACCTTCGTTGCCCGGAACGAGACATTTTCTGGAGAATTGTCCATCCACCTGCTTATTTACATTTATAGAATGACAGTTCGACACAACTTTTACGTGGCGAAGCTGAAAAGATTCCTTCCGGGTAGAGATATTTCCATCCGGAAGGAATTTTTTTAGGCTTCCTTGATTCTGACATTCAGAGGAAGTCCTGCTGTATTTTGAAATTTCATTCCAGAGGGAGAGATGCTTCCATCAGTAGTTGAAATATGCTACGCAGATGGCAAGATGGAGAAAATACAATGGATACATTACATACTCTATCATCGTATTTCTCCGTGCGGATGGAAAAAGAACGCATTTCTCTGAATAGATGGAAAGAGCAAGCTTGTACTTAACTTGATTCCTCTTCACCGCCGCACACTTACTTGGATTCTTCTCATCGCAGCGACTCCTTTAATGCAATATCGCCGGAGAACCCGAATTTGCATAGAGAATTCAAGACGTTTTGAAAGGCACGGAGCCTATTGCCTAGATTCGGGCCGAATCTAGGCAATATAGCGCCGTGCGATAGAAATGTCTTGAAATTTCAATGCAGAATGAGCCTTTGGCGGCATATTGCATAAATGCCCGGAAGCAGGAGGATGATCATATGACAAGACAGATTATTACAGACAATGTCTTTCAATATTTCAATTCCAAAGGCACTTAAGCGGGATGACTCGTGCAGAGACTCCCTCTCACCCGAACTTCCGCCTCACCAGCTCCGCCAGATACTCCGCCGTGCCGTCCACGCCGAGGAACGAGCTGTCAATCAGAAGATGCTTGAACCGGGGATCGGAAGGAATGTATCCGGCGTAGTGCATATGGTAGGAGCGGCGTGCCTTGTCGACCTCATGAATCATATGCCTTGCTTCCTTCTCTTTCAGATTCAGCGAATGGACAGAATTATAGACCCTTGTCTTATACGGGGCATAAATGAAGATATGGCAGCTCTCCGGCATGTCGCTGAGAACGAAGTCCGCGCACCGGCCCACAATGATGCAGGTTTCCTTTTCGGCGATCTGCCGGATCACCTTTTTCTGAGCCTCAAAGATGTCGTCCTGCGTAGCGCTTGTGCCGTCATCCAAAGGAAAACACATCCGCGAAAACGGATTCGGATACTGCGTATGCGCGCGCTCCTCTTCCTTTTTTACGACGGAGACCGGAAGGTCGAGCTGCTTCGCCGCGGCTTCCACGATATCCCTGTCATAGAAATCAATTCCGAGAATCTCACTCATTTTCCGGGCAATCGGCCTCCCCATACTGCCGAACTGCCGCTGGATTGTCACAACGTAATGTCCCATTCTGGTAACCTCCGGACTGTGCCCGCTTTTATACCTTTATTTTACACGATCTCGCCGCTCGGCGCAGAATAAATGATCAAGCCGCTCGGCGCCGGACCGCCTCGCTCAGTGCAGATCATTGACCGCACCACTCAGTGCAGAACAAATCCGCAGAGCGTGAAGCACAAAACTGACAGCGCCGCCGAAATAATAACGTACGGGAGCTGCGTGAGAGCGTGCTCCATGTTTTCAATGCCGGCAGACTGGGACGCGAGAAGCGTTGCGTCCGCGTAGAAGCAGGCATGGCTTCCGAACGTGCCGCCCGAGATCACGGCAGCCATAATCAGCACCGGATTCGCGCCAAGAGCAGCGCCGAGCGGAAATACAATCGGCGTAATGATCGAACTCATCCCCCAGTCGGAGCCGGTTGTAAAAGCAAGCACCGCGCCGAGGATGAACACTGCGGCAGGGAAGACTTCCGCAAACAGATACGGCTCCGCGATTTTGATGATGTAGTCGGTCATGCCCATTCTGGCGGACAGATCCTTCAGAACAAACGTGACAAGAAGCAGCGTCAGCGTCGGCAGCATGTCGGCAAAGCCGCGCATCACGCTGGCCAGGAACTGATCCAGCGTCAGAATCTTTCTCGGAACATAAAGGAAGAAGCACAGGATCAGCGCGAGAATCACGGCCGAAAGAATGTCGTTTGTGATGACTGCGTACACAACGAGCGTGCCCATCGGAATCAGAAAATTCCAGATGTTGCCTTCGGCTTCATCCTCCTCAAAAGCCTCGTGGTTATATTTACGGCTGCGCTCGGAGTAGACCTGACCGGTCTTTTCGACGCGCTGGTAGGCTTTTTTCATCGGTCCGAGCTTCGGCATCCATCCCATGCAGAACAGGAAGACGATAATCAGCGTGATGATCGGGTAAAACAAATACGGTATCGCCATCGTATAAGCCTGCATCGCGCTTTTCACACCGAGCGAACGGACGCTGTCCTGCTGATAGAAGAGACTCGAGTAAAATGCAGCCCAGGTAGAGAAAGGCAGCAGCACACAGACCGGCGCACCGGTGGAATCGAGCAGGTAGGCCAGCGTCTCACGCGGCAGCTTCTGGCGGTCACTGATTTTCTTCATGCAGGCGCCGATCGAAAGAACATTCAGATAATCGTCGACGAAAATCAGGATGCCCATGAGGAAGGTGGTGAGCAGTGTTTTGCGCTGGGTGTTGCAGATTTTAGAGATGTATCGGGAAAAGCCGAAGCTTCCTCTCGAATCGGTCAGAAGTCCGATCAGTCCGCCGAAAAGCAGGCAGACCAGCATGACCCAGACGTTTTCCGAGAGCATATCTTGCAGGGACTGTCCCCACCCGGCAAGAAACCCGCCGTGGTAAACAAAGATGGCAGCGGCAATCGAGCCGGCAATCATGAATTCCAGACAGCGCTTCGTCCAGACAGCGCCGATAATGATACACAATGTGATGATGATGGCTGCAAGTCCAAGATTCATAGCGGTTCCTTTCCGGCGTTTTGCGCGGGATTTGCCTGTAAAGAGGCAGGCACCTGTGGAATGTTTTGCCTGTAAAGAGACAGACACCTGCGCAAAACAAACGGGGCATACTCCCTCCGCAAGAGTATACCCCATTGTATCTGTAAAACCTACATATAACTGTTGGACAGTGGTGCTGTTCCGAAAGATTATTTGCCGGAAGCAACCAGCTTACGTGTGTCCGCAAGAGCTTCGTCCATGCGGGAAATGACATCCTTCATATCCTGCTCGGAAATGACGGCGGTGGGCTCGAAGCGGATGGTTTTTGCATTGACGAGCGTTCCGGCTGTCAAAACACGCCTTGCGAACAGCCCCTTCGATGTTTCATAACCAAGCCCGGTGGAGTGGAACTCGACCGCGAGCATCAGACCTGTACCGCGGACTTCCTGGATGATGTCCGGATACTTTTCAGCGAGAGACTGCAGGCCTGCCTTGAGAATTTCACCCTTCCGTTTGCAGACGCCCGGGATGTCGTTCTTCAGCATGTAGCGGATCGTCGCAAGAGCAGCCGCGCAGCAGAGCGGGTTGCCGCCGAAAGTAGGAGAGCCCAGAAGCCACGGGTTGTCAATCAGCTGCTGTACCCACATCTTCGGACGGCAGATCAGGCCTGTGATCGGGAGAATGCCGCCGCCGAATGCTTTGCCGAAGGTCATGATATCCGGCGTGACGCCTTCGTATTCGCATCTCCACATGGTTCCCGTGCGGCCCATGCCGGTCTGGATTTCATCGAAGATCAGAGCGACACCGGTTTCGTCGCAGATCTTGCGGACTTCCTTAAGATATCCGTCCGGCGGGATGATAACACCGGCTTCACCCTGAATCGGTTCGAGGATGACGGCAGCGACCGGTTCGCCGACAGCCTGCAGGTTATGAATCGCCTTGCGGATGTCTTCCGCGACGCCGTACTGCACATGCTGTACCTGCTGTACCATCGGGGTGTAAGGAACACGGTAGGTGTTTTTGCCGCCGACCGAGATTGCACCCATGCTCTTGCCGTGGAAAGCGCCGACCGTCGAGATGAACCAGCGGCCGCCGGTCGCGATACGTGCGAGCTTCAAGGCCATCTCTACCGCTTCCGCCCCGCCGTTTGTGAAGAAGCACTGCTGCAGATCGCCGGGGGTGATGTCAGCCATGGCTTTTGCAAGATATCCGCGTAGCGGGTCCAGCAGCTCCTGCGAGTGCAGCGCCTGATGCTTCAGCTGCTCGCGCACAACTTCCATGATTTCGGGATTTCTGTGGCCGCAGGTGTAGATGCCGAAGCCGCCCAGACAGTCGATGAATTTTTCATCGTTCAGTCCGTAAACGTAAGCGCCCTCATCATACCATTCCAGAACAGCACCGTTCTCGGAATCCGACGACACCGATTTGCGGTATTTGAGCCAGCCCGGAGAAACATAGTTGTCGAAATAGTCGAGCGTATCGCTGACCATCTTTTTCTTCTCTTCCTTCGTGATTTCACTGGTATCTTTGCCGATCAGTCCGATGATCTCATCCAGATCTCTGATAACCTGCTGTTTGTCCGCCATGATGTTACCTCCCTTGTTGTGAAAACAAAGGCGCATGCACTGACCTGATCAGTCACTACATGCGCCTTTGCATCCTTAGTATACACTTTTGCCGGTTCTTACTTCTGTAAGAATTGTCTTTATTATAGCGGCGCCGACCCGGCCGTACAATGGACTATAGATCGTATTTTTGTATACAATTATACGATTCAAGTGGAATGGCGGTTTGCTTTTATACTCCTGTAAGAGTATATTAATGATATGGGAGGCAGCTATGGAAAACTACGAAGTCATGGCAATCAGCGAGATTTTATATCATCTGTATGACACAGCGGACTTCATGCAGAGGCAGCAGCAGGTACTTTCCATGACCCGCCGTTTTCTGTCCTGCTCTTTTGCGAGTATACTTCACGCGGGGGAGCCAAAACCGGACGGACGGCCTTCGTTCTGCCGCCCCGTCTGCGATCCGGCGTTATTTCTTCTCGCGGAGGAGAATTATATCCGGCTTTCGGGAGAAGATCATCTTCTTTGGGGATCGGAAGCCGGGCGCCCGGGCATCCTGCGTGAAAGCAGTCTTTTAAGCGACGAAAAGCGCCTGAGCACGCCGATTTACAAGGCTTGCTATGAGCCGTTTCAAGTGTATGACACCCTGCAGGCGAACCTGTTCGCGGGCAATACATTTCTTGGAGTATTCACATTTTACCGCACGCGCGAAGAGGGCGCATTCACGGATGAGGATGTCTTTGCGGTGCAGGTGCTGTCCAGCCATCTGATCCGGTTTATGCAGGCGGAGGCCCTGCAGACGCGCGGTATCGCAGGCGCCGGCGGCGCGGCGATGTGGCCGCGCGGCGGTGCGGCGGCAGCGCGGGATGAATCGGCGCGTACCGCAACAATGACAGCCGCGCTTCCGGCTGCCATGCAGCGGCCGGAAGCGGAACCCCCGGAAGGCGCAATCACCGCTAATGCACCGCTCCTGCAGGAAACGCTGACGGAGCGGGAGAGTGAGATCCTCGGGCACCTGCTTGCCGGCGAGTCGGACGAGCAGATCACGCAGGAACTTTCGATTTCCTCCGGCACGCTCAAGAAACATCTGCAGCATATATATAGGAAGCTTGGCATTCAAGCAAGATGGGAACTGCTGCGATTCAAGCAGTGACCGCAGGGCATGGGACAGAATCAACAGAGGGCAGAACCATGATTGACTATGATGCCGTATGGCAGCAGCTGGAAAACAACGCCGGCCGCACCTTCACAACCACCCGCGGACTGAAATTTACCTATTCGGTCATCGGGCATGAAATGAAAATCAGCCGCAAGGAAAAGTCTATTACTTATTCGACGGTCTGCCTTGCCCTGGACAATGCGGAATTATTGAACTATTCGGTCAAAGGGCCGAAGGCTTTGAAGGTTTTCGGCGCCTCCTATCTGTATCCTGTCCTGCTGGATCTGGGGATTATCCATGTGCCGGACAAAGGCGCCCGGAAAGCCGCGCGGAAGTCAGCGTTGGCTGGCAGCGAGGATGCTGCGCACGAGGCGGCATCGGCCGGCAGGAGAAATGACGTGCGTGAGGCGGCATCGGCCGGCGGAAGAAATGGCGTGCGTGAGGCGGCGTTGACCGGCGGAAAGAGTGGCGCGCGGAAACGGCCGAAGCTTACGCTGGCTGACCTGCAGATTGTTCGCGGCAGTGCAGCAGCTGTCGGCACAGCGGAGCACAATGCTGCTCCGGGGAGTCATGGCACAGCGGAGCACGATGTTGTTTCGGGGAGCAATAGCGCCGCGGAAAGCCATGTCCCTAAAGTGAGTATTATCATACCCTGTTATAACGCCGCAAAGCCGTGGCTGCGGCCTTCTTCCGACGACCCGGACATGAAAGTGCAGGTAACAGGAGCGGACGGAAAGCCAAGGACAATTCTGCATCGATGTATAGACAGTGTTTTGGGGCAGGATTTCAAGGATTTCGAGCTGATTCTTATGGATGACGGAAGTCAGGATGAAACCGGGGCGATTCTGGACGCGTATGCCGCGGAAGATCCGCGGGTCACCGCGGTTCATAAGCCGAATTCCGGCGTGTCATCGACAAGAAATCTGGCGCTCGATCTCGCAAAGGGCGAATATGTGCAGTTTCTGGATGCCGATGACTGGATCATTCCGGAGGCGACGGCACTGTTTGTGCATACACTGGAAGATCTGCACTGTGATATGGTGATAGCAGATTTCTATCGCGTCGTCGGTGAACATGCGGCGCCGAAGGGGGATATTGGGAGCGGGGAAGTTTTGACGAGGCAGGGATACGCCGATGAAATGATGAAGAACCCTGCGGATTTTTACTACGGCGTTATCTGGAATAAGTTTTTTCGCCGCTCGATCATTGAAAAGTTTCATCTTCGGATGGATGAGGATCTCAACTGGTGCGAGGACTTCATTTTCGTGCTCGAATATGTCCTGCACTGTGACAGGATCGCGCCGCTGCGTGTGCCGCTTTACTATTACGTCAAGACCGACGGGTCGCTCGTGGAAACGCAGAGTGCCGGCATAACCAGTTTTGTCCGGATGAAGATGAATGTCATTGAATATTACAACGAGTTCTACAAGCAGACTTATGACGGACTCGATTACGCGCTGCGCCGGCCGAGAATTATCGGCTTTCTGGTCGCGGCGGCCGGTGACGGGACCGCGTTCGGCTTTGCTCCGTCGACAAAGAAGCTCGCGGATGTGATGGATGACGGGCTGTATGAGGGGCGAAGCGGGAAGTGAGAAGGAACGGACGCGGCGCTTACTCTTTTATCATAGCGCAGGTCGCCGGCAGCAGCAGTGAAACCTGCGTTCCGCCTTCTTTGCGGCGTGAGGCATGAATTCCATAGGAATCGCCATAGAACATACGCAGAATCGTATCGACGTTCCGGAAGCCGAGATGACCGGAGAGTTGTCCGGCATCATGCCGGGCAAGAATATCGATCATTTCATCGCTGATTCCATGGCCGTTGTCGACTACAATAATTTCCAAATCTTCCTGAGGCGCACCGGCTCCGTCAATATCCACTTCGTCTGCGCCATACCGTGGTTCCCGCGGCGCGCCGGCCCTGTCAATATCTGCGTTGTCCGCGCATCGCCGCGGTTTTCGCGCCGCGCTTACTTTAACCAGTCCGTCATCAACCCCTTCGAGACCGTGAATGATCGCGTTCTCCACAACCGGTTGCAGGATCAGCTTGGGAACGATACAACGCATCAGATCCTCCGGAACCTCACATTCGTAAGAAAAGGAATATCCGAACCGGAATTCCTGAATATTGCAGTAATTTTCGACCATGTCCAGCTCTTCGGAGAGCGTAATAAACTGGCGGTTCGAGATACTCTGGCGCAGGAGAACGGCAAGATTCTGCGAAAGCCGCGCCACCTCCGGAACCCGATGATCTATGCCGACCCACTTGATGGTATCGAGCGTATTGTAAAGAAAATGCGGATTCAGCTGCGCCTGCAGCATCCGGATTTTTGTCTCATTCAGCTGCTTCTGCTGGCGAATCTGTTCTTCTATGTTTTCGCGCAGACGTACTGTCGTTTTGTTGAATCCTTCTGCAAGAAGCCCCAGCTCATCATCGCGGTCCATATGCACCTGCGCATTCATGTTGCCGTGCCGGAAGCTTCGCATCGCGGCACCGAGTTCTGCAATCGGCCGGGACAGATACCGGGACATATAATTTGCAAACAAAAGTCCCAGAGGCACCATCAGAACACTGAAGAACAAAACAACATTCAGCAGAGAATGAAAGATCCCCGCAGATAAGGCGGGTGCTGTCAGATACACCAGAGTCAGTCCGGTTGCGCCGATCGGGACACTGTAGAAATTATCGGGATAATCCTGCCTTACCGGCTGACCGGAGAGAAGATTTCCGCGGAAGCGCGCGGCCGCGTCACGATCGGCGAGGGCACCCGCACTGTATACAGGCTCCCAGAAACGGTTCATCACCAGAATACCTTCATCCGCTCCATAGGAACCCTGCAGGAGCAGGTCCAGCCCTGCTTTCCGGATTGTGACGACGGCATATCCTTCATTTTCCTGAATCTGCCCTGCAATCTGAATGCAGGGTTCGCGGCTGCTGTTCGAAGCAATGCTCAGAGAACTGTCTGCCGCAAGGTCTCCCGCGTAGCCGGCTCTGTACACTACTTTGCCCCTGGATTCCCGGGCTTTTGCCAGAATGCCGAAGTCGGTGGGAAGAGTCCGGCTCTCGGTACCGCTGCCTGTCGAGTAAATGCGTTTTCCGCCGGAATAGATGTCTGCTGTTGCAAAGTCCCGCAGTTCACCGGTTTTCCGGTACAAAGCAGCGTAGACATTGTGCGACTGGACCTTGCCGCTCATCAGTGCAGCCGCGATATCCGGATCTTCCGCGACTTCCCGGATTCCGTTTTCGGAAAGCGCGAAAGCATCCGAAAGAATAGACGCAATCTGGTCCTGCCGATGCAGATCCTGCCTCGACAAATCCTTCTGCGCCTGATATCGGAACAAACCTACAAGAAGGAAGCCGCTGACCGCGATCGGAATAACCGAAGAGGCAATAAAATACAGCTGCAGCTGCCGCTTATACGATTTCTGAATGTAGCTGCGAATTTTCATGCATTCTCCTGCCGCATGTACGAAAGAAATTTTTCGAGCATGTCACGACCGTCTTTGCTTGCACCGGATACGTCGAACGGCAGAATGCGCAGTGTACCGGTGTCCTGCTCCGAAAGCCCGTTCGTGCCGCGGATCGTTTCATTCACATCAGTCCGTACCGAACGGCGGAAGAGATTGGTTTCCACATATTTTTGAACGGGACGGTCAATGACAAAATCCGCAAAGCGTTTTGCGTTCTCTTTGTGCGGCGCATTTTTTACAATCGCGACGCAGTCCGGAACTGCGCTTGTCCCTTCCTCCGGATAAATCATGCCGATATCGCTGCCGCCCGCCATGAAATTCAGCGCGGTCTCCTCCAGCGTGATGCCGACCATGCGGGTACCGGATGCCACTTCTCGGGGCACATCTCCGGAACCGGCAGCCAGATGTCCTCCGAGCTGCTCCGCAAACTGCTCCAGCAACTCTTCCTCCCGCATTCCCCAGCCTTGCGTGTCATTCACAAGTTTGAGCGTTTCCAGTATCGTGATGCTGGTACCTGATTTTTGAGGATCGGCAAAACTGATCTGTCCGCTCCATTTGCCGTCCAGAAAATCTTTCCAGCTGCGCGGCGCGTTTTCCCGCGCGACAAGCTTGCTGTTATAGATGAAGACAATCGGAAGCTCGGTGAAAGGAGTCCAGGTACCGTCGCAGGAGCGGAACGAAGAACTGATATTGTCTTCGAGCGGTGAATGATACGGGGCAAAACAATCCCGATACGCCTCCAGATTCTCCGCGCCGCCGCCGAACATGATGTCGGCGGGAAATATTGTGCCGGATGTGCCGGAAGCGAGAGCGGACTGCTCCTGCCGGATTCTGCGCAGCATCTGCGTGGTTCCGCCTGCCTGCACATCGACCCAGATACCCGTCTGATCCTCGAACTCCTCGATCACAGGGCGATAGACTTCTTCCTTGTGGGCGGTGTAGATAACCAGCCGCTGCCCGTCGGAAGGAGGCGTGACAGAAACGTTCTGCGCTGACGCACAACCGGTAAGTATCGCAGCGGATGCGATCATGAAGCAGATTAACTTTTTGTTCAGTCCGGTTTTCATGATTTAAGAATAGCACATTTTGCTATGTTACAATAAAGGGAACGACAGGAAAGAGGGGAAACTGCCATGTACGATGTTGTTGTAATCGACGATGAGATGCATGTCCGTCAGGGGATCATCCATAATACCGACTGGGAGAGCGTGGAATGCCGCGTCATTGGGGAAGCTGCAGACGGGAAAAGCGGCTTTGATCTGATTCTGACGAGGAACCCGGACCTTGTCATCTGCGATATCCGCATGCCTTTGATGGACGGACTCGAAATGACCTTACAGCTGCGGAAGCGGGGAATCGACGTAAAGATCATTTTCCTTACGGCATACAGTGATTTTTCCTATATTCAGAAAGCACTCCGGCTCGGCGCGGTCGATTATATCCTGAAGCCGTTCGCGAACGGACAGCTGGAATCCGCGATTCGCAGAATTACCAGTCCGCAGGGCTCGGAGAATACAGGCGCGGAGCAGGAGGAACCGGAAGAAAGGGATGGCAGGCTTCTGCCGCTGGTTACACAGAATCCATCCATGAACCGTTATGTGCGCTCCGCAATCCGGTATATCGAAGAGCATTACCGGGAAGAGAATGTGAGCATCAGCACGGTCGCGGCGGCACTGGACCTCTCGGAAGGACATCTTTCGCGCTTGTTCAAGAAGGATACGGGAATGAGCGTTTCAACCTACGTGACGACGTTTCGAATCCGCGTGTCGATGCGCCTGCTGCGTGACGTACATTGCCGCGTGTCGGAAGCGGCAAGGAGCGCCGGGTATCAGGATGTCGGGTATTTTTCAAACACTTTTCGCAAAATGACGGGAATGTCACCCAGCGAATACCAGGAAAAGGCATAAAGTCAGAATAACACATAAAAAGTCAGTACAATCCATTCATAATTTCGGTAAAACCGACTAAGATTTTATTGTGGACGATGAGAAATATAGGGGTATTGCTCATCAGAAGATCAATCCATAATCAAGGTATCGGGAGGTAATTATGAACAGAAAGGTTGTATCGCTTATTCTTACAGCAGCCATGGCAGCAACGCTCCTTTCAGGCTGCGGAAGTTCTTCCTCAGGCAGCGCGGGAAGCGCGAAAACCGATGCGGGCAGCAGCACGACATCGACAGAAAGCGCTGCGCCGGCTGCAACGGAAGCTGCGACGCAGAAGGAGGCCGCGGAGGATCTTACCGGAATTGACGCAATCATTGCGCAGGCGCAGACCATGAGCGCCGAGGATCTGTATAAAAAGGCGATCGAAGAGTCAAACGGCAAGACGTTTTACGGCGTCGGCAACTCCAGCCGCGGCAAAACAGCACTTCCTCTTTTTATCGACCACTTAAAGACCATCGATCCCGGCTACAACATGGAATTCGAGTGGCAGCAGCCCAAGAACAATAAAATTTTCGAACAGCTTTCCGCAGATTCACTCAAGGATACGGGAACCTTCGCAATGACGCTGATTCAGGATGGCAACCAGATCCAGACCAAAATGGTCGATACCGGTATTCTGAAGACCTATATACCGAAGGAATGGGCAGAGGCGAATGGAACGACCGCGGACGCATACGACGGGTTCCTTCCGCTGCAGACCTTGAACAAGGTCTTTATGTTCAACAATACCGGAAGCACTAAGTATACCAACTGCTGGGATTTCATTTACAAGGACCAGCATCCGCTGTACATGGACATTGATTCCGAGCTTGTCGGAAAGAACTTCCTTTATATGCTGACAGAAGACAAATACGCGGACATGCTCAAAGCTGCGTATGACAAGCTGGATGAGGAGCATAAGGCGTACTTTGATCCGGTCATCAAGGAGCTTTCACAGGACGCAGAGGACTTCGGCCTTGGTGAGAACGGCGCGTACGCTCTCGCATGGATCAAGCTCTGGGTGGAAAACTATAATGCACAGACCGATGATGGACCGATCTGCAATACGCTTGTTGACAAGTCCGCGAAGGATCAGGCCGGCCTTCTGGTATACTCGAAGCTCCGCTCCGTTGAAGAATCGGCAACCGTATCAGTCAATAACATCACGGTCGCGGCTTACCAGGATGGATATACCGGAATCGGAGGCTATGGCTACTGCCACTATCTGTTCCTTACGAAGAACAGCCCTCTTCCCTGGACAGCCTGCGCGTTTATCCAGTACATGACCTGCACCGTAGACGGCTTCAGCGCATGGGGCAAGGACATGGGCGGCTATTCCGCAAACCCGGAAGTTGCCAAACAGACCGAGGAAACCTATCATCATCAGACCGGTGGTCAGGACGAATCCGGAAAGGACGTTTATCCGGCCAAAGATGACCGCGGCTACGACTGGTGGACGACCACGGGAGAACTCGTCCTCGAAGATCCGCAGTACTGCGCGGACGCGGCATTTGGCGTCGGCAGCTGGATTGAGACATTGACAAAGTACGCGGACGCTTCCAAGTAATCCGCGGAAATGCCAGGTGTTTCCGGCGCCGCGCGCTGCAGACACCCCGCAGGAAGAATATCTTAACGGCAGGCGGCAGCAGAACATACTGCTGCCGCCGCTTTGCCTCTTTATTATGCTATCGGTATAAAATCAGATTCTGTTGAAGGAAGGTTGCCATGGAGAATACGATTGCCCGAAAGAAAAAGTCCGCCATTCTCCTGAATAAGATCAAGACTTTTTTTGTAAAGCCGCAGAACGTCATATTGCTGCTGTTCGGAATTGTTTTGACGTGCAGTACGTTTGCCCCTGTCATCGCGATTGTCCGGGATACGTTCGTCATTCATCCCGGCACCATCGACCAGCATCTGACCGGAAAAAGCAGCGGCTACAGCCTTGTCAATTACATTGATCTTTTTACGAGCCGGCTGGCCCGGACAAACCTGTGGAAACCGCTGATGAACACGGTCCTTCTGTCCGTGCTCGCCTGTATGATTTCCATCCTGTTCGGAGGAATTTTCGCGTATCTCGTGACCAGAACGGATATGCGGTGTAAGAAGTATCTGAGCTCCATTTTTATTTTTCCGTATATTATGCCCCAGTGGACACTCGCGGTTGTCTGGCAGCATATGTTCAATTCCAACAAGGTAACCGGAACTGCGGACGGCCTGATCGCGTCGCTGTTCCATGTCGCCATGCCGAAATGGTTCTGTCAGGGGCTGTTTCCCAGCGCGCTTGTATTAGGACTGCATTATGCGCCGTTTGCTTATATCCTGATCGGCGGCATCTTTAAGAACATGGACGCGAATCTCGAAGAGGCGGCGACAATCCTCGACACACCGCGCTGGAAAATTTTCGGGCGGGTAACACTTCCTATGGTGAAGCCTGCGATCCTGAGTACGATTCTTCTGGTTTTCGGTTCGGCGATGGGGTCTTATCCGGTGCCGCACTACCTGAACCTGACGACGCTTTCGACCAAATACATCTCGATGAACTCGAAATATACGGGAGAAGCCAGCATACTCGCGATCATCATGATGATTTTCGGCGTCCTGATTCTGGGCCTCAACCAGACGACCCTGACGAGCCGCAGGAACTTTACGACCGTCACCGGGAAATCGGGACAGCTTTCCAAGGTACATCTTGGCAAAGCGGGAAAACATATCGTTGCTGTTGTTTTTATCATCCTGACATTTTTTACATCCATCTGGCCGATTGTCCTGTTCGCGCTTGAAACGTTCCTGCCGAATCCCGGCGACTACAGTTTCCTGTATACCGGAGACTTCTCCAACCTGACGACCAAATGGTGGATCACGCATGAAAACATCACCGAAAACGGTATGTACGGCCAGCAGGGCATTCTTTATAATCCTACGATCTGGCACGCGTTCAAGGGAACGCTCTTCCTTGCGGTCATGTGCGCGCTGATTGCGGGAACGATCGGTACGCTGATCGGTTATTCCGTTGCCAAAAACCGCAGGAGCAAATGGGCAGGCTATGTCAACAACATTGCATTCCTGCCGTATCTGATGCCTTCGATCGCTGTCGGCGCCGCGTTTTTCATCCTGTTCTCGAATCAGCACATTAATCTGTTCAACACCTACACGCTGCTGATTATTGCAGGCGTTGTGAAATATATTCCATTTGCCTCGCGCAGTTCGCTGAATTCGATGTTGCAGCTTTCCAATGAAATCGAGGAAGCCGCGATCATCCAGAACATTCCGTGGATCAAACGGATGACAAGAATTATCATCCCGATTCAGAAGTCGTCCATCATCAGCGGTTACACACTTCCGTTTATGACTTGTATCCGGGAACTGTCTTTGTTTTTACTGCTGTGCACGCAGGGATTCATCCTGTCGACGACGCTGGATTACTTTGATGAAATGGGACTGTACGCGTTCTCGAGTTCCATTAACCTGATCCTGATTCTCACGATTCTGCTGTTCAATACGCTCATTGATCTGTTCACCGGAGCAAGTCTTGACAGCGGCATCGGAAAAGAAAAGTAAAGGAGCACCATTATGCCTGCAATCAAGCTTATACATATTACAAAACGCTGGGGCAGCTTTTACGGCGTAGATGATTTGTCTCTGGACATTAAAGACAATGCCTTTGTGACGCTTCTGGGGCCGTCCGGCTGCGGCAAAACAACGATCCTGCGCATGATCGCAGGTCTGGAAACGCCGACAGAAGGGAAGATTGTGATCGGGGATCAGGTCGTTTTTGACTCGGACGCGGGGATCAACGTGCCGCCGAATAAGCGCAAGGTCGGATTTTTATTCCAGAACTACGCACTATGGCCGAACATGACGGTCTATCAGAACATTTCCTTCGGACTGAAAAATGTAAAGGAAGAGATGGCGGTTCTGGATGTGGAGGCCAAGAGGGCTTCGGACATCCTGCGCAGCCTTTCGGGAGGACGAAAGATACGGGAACTGATTCTGGAATGCAGGGACAAGAAAGGAAACCCGGACGCGCAGAAGGCATATGTAAAGCTGATAGACACTTTCGGCCTTTCCATGATGACGGCGAAAGAATTGTATGATCTGAAGATACAGGACGCGGCAGATCCGGACAGCGCTGCCGCAGAAGCGAAAAAGGCATACGAAAAGAAACTGGAAGACAGAAAAGCCGCGCGCCGCGCGAGAGGGGAGGATCTCAACGCGGATTGTCAGGTCGTCAGGGGCGGGATTCCGCTGAAGGCCGTCCGCAAACTTTCCGCCGAAGAAATCGATGCACGTGTGCGCGAGGTTGCGAGAATTGTCAAAATCGGTATGTTCATGGACCGGTATCCGGCGGAGCTTTCCGGAGGACAGCAGCAGCGTGTCGCGATCGCGAGAACACTGGCACCCAAACCGAGAGTACTGTTCATGGACGAGCCGCTGTCAAACCTTGACGCCAAGCTGCGTCTGGAAATGCGCTATGAGCTGCAGCGGCTGCATCTGGAGACCGGCTCGACGCTTGTCTATGTAACGCACGATCAGATGGAGGCAATGACGCTTGCGACCAGCATCTGCCTGTTAAATAACGGCGTGCTGCAGCAATATGATGCTCCTCTGACAGTATATAATCAGCCGGCTAATTTGTTTGCGGCGGACTTTGTCGGAAATCCGAGCATCAATTTTGTGGAGGCGAAAGTTGTCCACGATGCGCGGGAAAGCGCGGCTGCGGGAGCGGCAGCCGGCGCCGCAATGACCGGTGAAGCCGCTGGCGGTATTCAACTTGAACTGTTTCGCGGACTGCGCGCAGTTTTTGTACCCTCGGCTCCGCTGAATCTGGAAGCCTGGTTTCAGGAGCGCGAGCGCTGGAACGAACAGGAGAGGCAAAGAGAAGCAGAACGGCTGACAGATAAAAAGCTTGTTGAAAAATCGAATAAAGATGAAGTTTTCCGGTATCACATCCAGAAAATTATGGAAGAGGATACTTCCATTCAGGAGACGCCAGTGCTGACAAATGATGATCTAGTGCTCGGCATCCGGCCGGAAGCAGTCGATATCGAAGAAAACGGCGCACTCTCTTCTATTGTTTATGGCGCGATGCCTACCGGAATGGAAACAACGCTCAAACTCAGCGTTGCGGATACATGGCTTTTAACGGGTGTGATCTTCGGCAGCAATACGTTCCGGATTGGCGAGAAAGTCAGCATCAATCTGAACGGAAATCATATTCTTCTGTTTGACCGGCAGTCCGGAAGGAGAATCAGCGAGGGAAGACTGGAGTTTGTCCGGGATATTGATTTGTAAAATGACAGTTTGAGACAATCTTAACACGGCGAAGAGCAACGGATTCCTTCCGTATAGAGAACTTTCTATCCGGAGGGAATTTTTTACGCTCCTTTGATTTCTCTGTTCGTAAAGAAGTAGTTCAAAGCAGGTCTGGAAATCAGCATTTCCAGACCTGCTTTTGATATAATAAATCAATGAGCTATACAGGCAAAAACGAACAATTTGAAATTGGCTAATAGAAATCGGAACGGAGGGATGAAAATGCTGAATTTTACGTATTACACACCGACGAAGGTTGTTTTTGGCAGAAACGCCGAAGCACAGACAGCAAATCTCGTGCGGGAGTTTGGCGGCAAAAAGCTGCTGATTCATTACGGCGGCGGGAGCGTCATCCGCTCGGGGCTCCTGCAGCGCATCACGGATTCGCTGGACGAGGCAGGCATTTCGTATGTGACGCTCGGCGGCGTTGTTCCGAATCCGCGGCTGAGTCTGGTTTATCAGGGCATTGATCTCTGCAAAACAAACCACGTCGATTTCATCCTCGCCGTCGGCGGCGGTTCTGTTATCGATTCCGCAAAAGCGATCGGCTACGGCGTTGTGAGTGAAGGCGACGTCTGGGACTTCTACGACTACAAGAGGAAGGCGGAGGGGTGTTTGCCGGTGGGTGTTGTTTTGACGATTGCGGCGACGGGCAGCGAAATGAGCGCGTCTTCCGTCATCACGAAGGAAGAGGGGCTGGTCAAGCGCGGGTACAGCAGTGATTTTGCGCGGCCGAAGTTTGCTGTTATGAACCCGGAGCTGACGATGACCCTGCCGGATTATCAGACTGCGTGCGGGTGCACGGATATTCTGATGCATACGATGGAGCGCTATTTCAATGGCAGCGGCACGATGGAGCTTACCGACGCGCTTGCGGAGGGGCTGCTGCGAACAGTGATGGAAAACGCGCGGATTCTGGTCAAAGATCCGAAGAATTATGACGCACGCGCGGAAATCATGTGGGCCGGGAGTCTGTCACACAACGGATTGACCGGGTGCGGGAGCGACGGCGGTGACTGGGCGACGCACAAGCTGGAGCATGAGATCGGCGGGCTGTTTGATGTCGCGCATGGCGCGGGGCTTGCGGCGATCTGGGGAAGCTGGGCAAGATATGTATATAAGGATTGTCTGCCACGGTTTGTGAAGTTTGCTGTGAATGTGATGGGCGAGAAGCGGCCGGACGCGCAGGCGGACTGCCAGGCCGGAAATGCCAAGGATGGCGGCCAGGCCGGAAGCGCCAAGGATGACGGCTGGTCTGGAAGCGCCACAGCAGATGAGACGCTCGCTCTGCGGGGCATTGAAGACATGGAAGAGTTCTTCCGTGAGATCAAGATGCCGACAAACCTGCGGGAACTTGGTGTGGACGCGACTGACGGGCAGCTGGCGGAGATGGCGCGCAAGTGCGCGGAAGGCGTCGGCGGCTGTGTCGGCTCTGCGAAGAAGCTGCGGGAAGAGGATATGCTTGCGATTTACAGGGCGAGCAGGTAAGACAGTGGGCTTATAGCCAGTCTGGTCCGGCGCAGCCGATACTTGCGAGGTATTGCAATGTGCTGCCGATACTATATTGATGATGAATCGGAACAATTCCGCACAATTATTGAAGAAATGAGTCGGTCACCGCTGCTTGGAAAATGGAAACCGGCCGCCGCGATCAAGACATCCGGAGAAATCAGGCCGACAGACATTGCACCTGTCATCGCCCCGAATCAAGCCGGCAGCAGGACAGTATTTCCGATGCAGTGGGGGTACACAGGTCGCTCACTTCTTTTAAACGCGCGGTCGGAGACTGTGGCGGAAAAGCCGGCTTTCAGGGAAGACTGGAGGCGGCACCGCTGTATTGTCCCGGCAACGTATTACTTCGAGTGGGAACATAGAGCAGCCGGACACTCAGTAACTAAAACAGTCAGCAAGTATGCGATTCATCCGAAAGATACCGCGATGACCTGGCTCTGCGGACTGTATCGGATTGAAGGTGGGGTGCCGCGCTTTGTTGTTTTGACGCGGGAACCGGCGGATGCAATCCGCTTCATCCACAACCGGATGCCGCTGATCCTGCCGGAAGAATTTCTGGACGAGTGGATTCGGCCGGACGCGGAGCCGGAGAAGCTGCTTTGCTGCGCGGTGACGGACATGGAATTTGAAAAGTCCAACTGAAACAAATAGAGAAAATGATGATAAGTTGTCTGGCAGTTGGGCTTGGTGGTTTTGCGGGTTCGGTCCTGCGGTATCTGATTGGTCTTGTGCCGCTTCGGGCGCAGTCCGGTTTTCCCGCCAAAACATTCCTGATCAACATCCTCGGCTCCTTCGCAATCGGTCTGATTGCCGCGCAGACGATTGTACATTGAGCTGGGAGTGCGAGGAGACCGTGGACGAATGCATGGAGGCCATAAATGGATAAAATCAGAGTTTTCTATTACGGGCATTCTTGTTTTGCGCTGCGAACAGGCGGCGGATCGGTTGTTCTCGACCCTTACGAAGATGGAAGTGTTCCGGGACTGCGGCTTCCGCGCGGGCTCATCGCAGACGCGGTTTACTGCTCACACGATCATTCGGACCATAACGCGGCACAGCTTGTCGGACTGACCGGGAGGTCTGCTCCGTTTCCGGTCTCGTATCTGACGGTGCCGCATGATGACGCGGACGGGAGAAAGCGCGGGCTGACAAAGCTGACTTTCATAAGCGCCTGCGGCATCACGGTGGCCCATCTCGGTGACATCGGGAGGCTGCCCACGGCGGAGGAGTACCGGAAGCTGCAGACGGCGGACGTCGTAATGCTTCCGTGCGGCGGATATTATACAATAGATTCGCGGCAGGCGCTGGAGCTGATTCGAAATTTGCGGAAGCCTTGCCTGAAAATTTTGATGCACTACAGGGATGGCAGCAGAGGATATGAGGTACTCTCCGATATCTCGGGCATTCAGCGAACAATTCCAAGGGTGAAGCGCCTGCAGAACTCGTATCTGGACATTACGGCGGGCAAAGCAGTGCCGGATGAGATTGTAACGCTGGAGCCGGCGCAGGATTAGCGCGGCGGGAGTAAAGATCCGGTGAGCCGCAGCCGCAGACACGTTTTGACGCTGTCGCAACTTCGCGCAAAACGCAGCGAACAGAAGAAGGAAAAACATTGAGCGATCGAAAAATTGATTGGAGCAAAACAGCCCTGCTCGTCATTGATATGCAAAGGGCATTTGTGGAACCGGACCAGCCGCTGTGCGTGGCGGGGGCGGCGGCGACAGTGCCTGCTTTGATCATAACAGTTAACGATGCCCGCAAAAGCGGCTCCCTCATTGTCTGGATCAGACGGGAATACAAGGCTGACGGAAGCGATATGGAGGCTTTCCGGAGGGAAAAGATGCGGGCAAACGGAACATTAAATGTCATGGCGGAAGGCAGCTATGGCGCACAGCCCGTGGCAGGACTTGAAGGCGAGCCGGGAGATCCGGTTGTCATTAAAAAGCGGTTCAGCGGTTTCTTCGGAACAGATTTGAAGGAAATGTTGGATGCGCACCATATTGACACGGTTGTCATCGCAGGTACGCAGACGCCGAACTGCGTGCGCGCGACGGCGTTCGACGCGGTTTCGTTTGATTATCGGACGATTGTTTTGTCTGACTGCACATCTTCCGCGAATGCGGATGTACAGCGGAGCAATCTGGAAGATATGCGCGCGGCGGGTGTGGAGATCTGGTGAGGCGCAGCAGACGGCAGGCGCACCGGAAGGTTAATGTGCCGCGCGGGCGGTATTATCGGGACGACTTTGTGTGTGCCGCGCGGGTGGTATTGCCGGGGCGGCTTGATGTGCCGCGCGGGCGGCATTGCCGGGACGACTTGATGTGCCGTGCGGGCGTTATTGCCGGGGCGGCTTGATGTGCCGCGCAGGCGGTATTGCCGGGACGACTTGATGTGCCGTGCGGAAAGGCAATTTCTTGCATAACTGAAGAATTTCAAAATTTGCAAGAAGGGTTTCTTCGCGGAGGCGGAAATACGAAATTTGCAAGAAGAAATTTGAGAATTGAAGAGAAAGCTTCTTGCAAAATATCGAAATCCTGAGATTTGCAAGAAGCTCTTCTTGCAAATTCAATAAGGGCCAATAAGAGTCAGCGCAAATCCAATAAGGGCCAATAAAAGTCAGCACAAATCCAATAATAACTAATATAGTTAGCACAAAATCTTAACACAATTTCCCGCCACGCGCCGGCGCGGAAGGCATGCGGGGGTATTGCCGTCGCGGCTTGGTGCGCCGCGCGAAAGACATGCGGGCGGTATTGCCGGCGCGGCTTGTCGCGCCATTACGCCCCGAATATGCCGGCCAGCGCCGCATACTTTTTCGGCGAAACACCGACCGCTTTGGTAAACGCCTTCAGAAAATTGCTGTAATCGCGGAAGCCGCAGGACATGCAGGCGTCCGTAACCGACGAGCCGCCCGACAGCAGCTCCTTGGCAATCGTAATGCGCTTTGCCGTGATATAACGGTTCAGCGTCGTGCCGGTTTCTTCCTTGAAAATCTTGCAGATGTTCGAACTGCTCATATAAAAATTCGCGGCGAGCTGCTCAATTGACAGCTCGCTTTTTATATTCTGATTGATATAGGAAAGAATCGCGTCAACCTGCTCGTGGTGGGAGATATTCCGGTAGGGGGATGTTTTGCCGTCGGGACAAGGCGTGCCCTCCTCCGGCTGCTCGGCAAGCCGGTTGTGATTACGGAACGAGATATTCAAAAACAATAAAAGCTCCATAAACGTCGCCCGATCCAGAATGTCTTCGCCCTCCTGACCTTCATTTTCACGAAACCTGTGGATGAAATACCGGAAACGCTGCTGCTCTTCGGGCGTCAGAGAAATTTTGTGCCCACAGATCTGGTCGTGGGCGGAAAAACAGTGGTTAAGGTCTGTTTTGGCGCTGCTAAGGGAGATCAGGTACGCAGGGTCGATCGAAAGGACGATGCGTTCGTGGGTTGCTTTGTCCAGTTGGGAAAGATAGTGACTTTCGAACTGGTTGATAAAGAAGATGTCGCCGGGCGCAAAATCATAAAACCGGTTGTCAATCAGAAACTGCCGGC
The DNA here is from genome assembly GCA_900317555.1 of uncultured Lachnospiraceae bacterium. Lineage (GTDB taxonomy): Bacteria > Bacillota > Clostridia > Lachnospirales > Lachnospiraceae > CAG-791. The sequence continues at coordinate 54,156 of ONHF01000017.1, forward strand.
CGCCCGAGATCGAGTAATAGATCTCGTAGGTGTCGTGGATATGCATCTTCATGGGAACATCGTCGTTGTACAGGTGGGCGACCGCAAAGGAGTGAGTCTCTTTGCAGTCACGGATCGCCTGCGTGCAGGATGAAAGAATTTGCATGTTGTACCTCCCGAAATGATTGTAGCACAGCGGCTTGTAAGATTTGCATGGTTTTATATAAATTTTGCAAAGAAACGGAAAATGTTCCGATGTATATTAAGAATATAAAACACTGGACTGGAGGAGGTTACCTATGGAACTCAGAACAGCTTCATCCCCGAAGGATGAAAAATATTATGACACCAAAAGGTTAAGAGATGAATTCGTTGTCGAGAAGATTTTCTTCGAAGACGAAATCAAGCTTGTGTACAGCCACATCGACAGGATCATTTTCGGCGGCGCGATGCCGGTTTCGAAGACGCTGCGGCTGGAGGCGGGCGCTGAACTCCGCGCGAAGTATTTCTGCGAAAGAATCCGGTGTGGGCATTGTGCGTATGAATCCAGCTGCCCTTTTTGATCGCAGTGCTGGCAATCGCAATGACTGTGCCGTACTTGATGACGGTTCCGCCCTCTACGATATCGGTCAGGGCAATCTTATGGCCCTTCGGGATCTCTTCGAGCGCGGTGACCTCGATCTTTCCGAGATCACCGGCAGCCAGGGAGATGGTCTCTCCCTGTGCTACAGTATCCAGCGCAACGGCAACATTGTCGCGCGGGTGAATTTGAATAAGCTTCATAAGCGCTTCCTCTGTCAGTCTTCGCTGCTTGCTACCGCTGCGGCATAAGCTGCCTCGGCGCCCTTCTCACGGATGAGATTCAGGTCTTCCAGAACCTTCGCTTCAAGGCCGGGAACCTTCGTCAGATCCTGATCCCACATCTTTTCATCCGACAAAACATCATGCACCAGAGTCTTCGCGTCCGCGTCCCTGTGCTCCCAGTAGAAGTCGAGAACCCAGTCGTCATCCTGAATCTTGTACTCGTTGCCTGCGGGGCGCTTTGCGACCAGGCCGTCCGCCTCTCTTCTCTGCAGGTCATTGCTGTAGAATGCGATGTAAGCCGCAAAGCCCATGACCAGCGCTGCCGGAAGCTTTCCGTATTTCTCGTGGAACTCGAGCAGTGACGGAAGATCTCTTGCCTTCCACTTGGAAGTGGAGTTCAGAGAAATACTCATCAGCAGGTGATCAACGAAAGGATTGTTGAAGCGGTCTGTTACAGCTGCCGCGAAATTCTCGCAGTCCTTCTTGTCCAGAGGAAGAATCGGGATAACTTCCTTGAACAGGAGCTTGTTCATGAAGCCGTGGATTGTCTCGTTGTGCATGCAGTCGCGGACAATGTTCTGTCCGGAAAGATAAGCGCCGAGAACAAAGCCGGTGTGAGCGCCGTTCAGGATGCGAACCTTTCTCTTCTTGTAAGGAGCGACCTGCGGTACGACGTGTACATTGAGGCCGGCCTTCTTGAACGGCAGTTTCTCAGCGAGCGCTTCCGGTCCTTCGATATACCATACACCAAAGACCTCGCCGACATCGAGAAGCGCGTCCTCGTAGCCGTTTTCCTTATTGATTTCCTCAACTTCCTTCGGATCACGGATTCTTCCGGGAACGATACGGTCAACCAGCGTGGAGCAGAAGAGGTTCTCGTTCTCAACCCAGTTTCGGAAATCTTCGCCAAGGCCCCAGTCCTCGATGTGCTTCAGAACGCACTTTCTGAGTTCCTGTCCGTTGTTGTCGATCAGCTCGCAGGAGAGGATTGTAACACCCTTCTGACCTGCCTTGAAACGCTCGTAAAGAAGTACGGTCAGCTTTGCGGGGAATGAAACCGGCGGAACCTGGTCAAATTTCGAATCGGGATCATAGACGATGCCGGCCTCTGTCGTGTTGGAAGCGACATATTCGAGATCCTTGCTGCGGGCGATTGCCTTGACCGCTTCCCAGTCCTTGTAAGGATTGTAGCAGGCATCGACAACCGAGATAACACGCTTTCTGTTGACCTTTTCTCCGTTTTCGGAGCCGCGCAGGTACAATGTGTACAGACCCTCCTGCTCGTTGATCAGATCGGTCAGGCCCTGTGCGATCGGCTGTACAAGAGCGACCTTGCCGTTCCAGCCGGCCAGCTCGTTGGACATATCGAACCAGTAGTCAACGAACGCGCGGAGGAAGTTGCCTTCGCCGAACTGCAGAACCTTGACAGGAGCAGCGCCCTTGCCGAGGATATATCCGTCATAGCCGGACTTTTTGAGGACTTCATAATTTAGTGTCTGCTCAACAAAGCCTCTCAAAAAATCACGAACAGCTTTGGATACCCGCGGAGAGAGGTTACGCTGCTTCGAATTCGATGAAATGGCAGGAA
>ONHF01000012.1 GCA_900317555.1 uncultured Lachnospiraceae bacterium
AGCGACAGAAGCTTCGAGGAGATCATGCAGTTCCTTCAGTGTGACACCTCATCGGAGAATTCTGAGGACGTCGAGAGTTAATTCTTAGGAAAATCACATTGAAAGGAATGAGCCCCACTGATATCAGCATGTATTCGATTAGTCTTGAAAAGTCGCCCTGCATGTGAGGTTCTTCTCAGAAAACTTATAACAGAAAGGAAATGTAAGAAATGATGCTGCTTCGCTGGATTCTTGTTCTGGTCATTGCCTTCTTTGCAGGCAAGCTCATCTCTAAACTGAAAATGCCTGCGATCCTCGGCTGGCTCATCGCCGGCATGCTCCTCGGACCGCATGCGGCGGGCCTCATGCCGCAGAGTCTCCTGGATGCCTCGTGGTATAAAATCTGCATCACCTGGATGCAGTGTGCCTTCGGCCTGATGCTCGGCACAGAACTGGTCTGGAGCAAAATCGGCTCCTACGGAAAAGCCCTGATCGTGACGACGCTCACGCAGTCTCTTGGCACCTTCCTTATTATCTCCGCCGTCTTCGCTGCAGTCTTTGCAGTACAGGGCGTTCCTCTCTTTCTCGCCCTCGCATTCGGCGGCATCGCCCTTGCGACCGCGCCGGCACCGGCGCTCTCCATCGTGCAGGAATTCCACACAAAAGGACCGGTGACGGATACACTCCTGCCCATGGCAGTTCTCGATGATATCGTAGGCATTGTCGTCTTCTTCAGCGTCAACTCCTATATCGCAAGCCGTGTCTCTGGTGGGGCCGTTCCGCTCTCCATGATCCCCGTAATGATTCTTCTGCCCATCGCCATCGGCGCCGTGCCCGGGATTGCTGCAGGCCTTCTTCTCAAAAAGCGGCCAGGGAAGGCCGGCACACTGGCCATCCTCATCGCCGGTATCACAGCCACGGCAGCGATCGGCCTGTATTTCAACACGAGGGTCTTTACGAATATCACGCTGAACTACATGCTGATGGGCGTCTCATTCTCCGCCGTGTTCTCCAACATCATTCCGGAAATGCACCTGGACTACGTGACCAGCACCTTCCAGCCGATCCTCTCTGTCAGCCTTCTGGCCGCCATCGTCGACCTCGGCGCGCCGCTCGACTATCACCTCATTGTCGGCGCAGGGCTCTATACCTTCATCTACATTGCAGCGAGAGCGGCAGGCAAGTACTGCGGTGCCAGATTCGGCGCTGCCATTATGAAAATGCCGGCAACCGTCCGCAAATACCTTGGCCTCACGCTCCTGCCCCACTCCGGCGTGTCCCTTGTTTTCACAGGAATTGTGTGCGGCGTCCTGCAGACGAATGCGCCTGACCTCGCCTCTATCGTAAAGGGCACAATCGCCGCAGCCGCCGTCATCAACGAGATCATCGCCGTCTTTGCAGCAAAGAAAGGATTTCAGCTCGCAGGCGAGATTCCGGACAGGCAATAAAGACACCATGAGCCGGGCGATGCAATCATTAAAAAAGCCGCCCTCTTTTTTCTTGCTCCTCTATTTTATTGTCAGGTAAACATCCGAGACAAACTTTCCCTCCTCAGCATTGAACTCCGCATTGCCGTCATAGAGCGCAGCCAGGTTGGCGACGCTCGTAAGCCCTATGCCGACTTCATTCCGTTTGCTGGAAATATAATAGTGCCCCCACTTCCTCGGCTTCCCGGCCATACTGTTCTCCATATGGATGACGATGTGCCCCATGTGCTCGACGACGCCGATGCGCAGATATCTGTCCTTATCCCCCGAAGGCATCCGGCTGATCGCCTCCGCTGCATTCTCCATAAGGTTTCCGATGATGAGGCAGATATTCGTAGACATGCGCTCGGAGAGGTCGGAAGGAAGAGAGATGTCTGCCGTCACCTTTGCTCCTGCGTTCTCAGCAGCCTGCGCGTAATAGGTGACGACGGCATTGACGGCAATATTTTCCGTGTAACGGACATTCTTCGACTTTGGAATATTCTCACGCAGGAGCGATAGATGCGCGGCCAGCCGATCCAGCTGTCCCTTCCGGAGATAATCCTCGAGGATCGTAATCTGATGGCGGTAATCGTGGCGCTGCCTGCGCAACTCCTGCTCGTTGGCGAGGACAGTCTCCTGGTATTTTCTCTGCTCACTGACCTCCATGTTCATGATGGAGAGCTGGAACTCCTGCTCCTTTTCCTTGCGGGCAATAATTATGGATTTGCGGATTTCATTGCCGCCCACCACGCACATGTACAGTCCGAACAGCATTTCCGTCAGGATGTAGCAGTGCGGATTGGAATAGCCGACACTGGCCATATAACGATAAATCTCGGCGGCAGCGCCGGAGCAGAGAATGCACATTGGTATGATCCAGAGAGCAGCCGCGCGATTCCTCCAGCGAATGGTTTCATAGAAGACGCCAATCGTAAAGGCATACTCCGAAACAGAAATAATGACCTGACAGATGAGGACACTCTGTGGGAACATGACCAGGCCCGTAAGCTGCAGAAGCAGCAGAACCGGCAGCAGAGCCATCAGAAAATGGCGCAGATGAACGAGCAGCCCTCCGCAGTGAAACTGCACACTCGTCTCCAGGAACAATTCCAGCGGAATGATCAGGCTGAAGAAACAGATGTAGCCGAATAAATACCAGATATTAGGCCAATTGAATAAAAAGAGAATCGCATCGCAGGAAGAAATACCCCACCCCCCCGTCAGGGCCAGATGCGCGCCGAGCAGCAGAAAGAGCTTTCCCCTTGTGTCTTCAAAAATAATGAGCGGAGAAATCGCCATCAGAAGAATCCCGACAATAATCATGGTTGTGCTTTCCACGATCGTCAGGGCATCCTTCATAAAATGCATGCGGAACAGTCCGCTCTGGTTGGAGAGATAAATCTTCGGGACAATAACTTCCCTGCGTGAATAAGAGGCCTTGTAATGAAGCGTTATGTGCACATTGCCAAGCTTATGCACCGGAATCAGATAGACGATCGTGCCCGGATCCTTCATAAAAGGAGGCCGTTCGTCCTTTGCGCCGTACGTAAAGACCTGAACACCGTTCACATAAACAGTAAGAGGACAGAAGGCTGATCTCACATCGATGTAAGTATTCGTTTCACGGTTGTCAAAAGTGAGGTTCACCTCAACATCCGTTCCGGGTGCCAGATTCTCAATTTTGTCAGGAAGCGTAATGTTCTTCTCTTTGCCGTCAATTGTTACTGTCGCGGTTGTGAGCTCTCTGACGGGAGCAGCGCTGCCGGCATAACGTCCGAACTGAATATGCGGCAGTGCGCAAAGGAACATAATCAAGCTGATGACCAAAATGCCAGCAACCCAGATCCTGTTCGTCCACGATTTGATTTTTTCTTTTATCTCTTCTCTATGTGTCTTTTGATCTTCCATATACTGGTTTATTCCTCTGCATAAAAAAAGAAGAGGGGTTTGTTCCTCTTCCTTCATTGTATTTCAAATCATGGAAAATGAGAAATACAGCGTCCATATTTAACAATATTTTACATGGTCTGCGCACGGAATATTGCCGCCTTCTTATCCTGATGATTTCTCCTGTTCACTGTTATTACCCGACTGACTCCAGGCTTGTGCGACAGAAAAAAGATACTGCTCGTAGGTACGTTTTGCCGCAAAGAAGCCCCGTCTGCTGATGTGTACCTGAGAATTATCTTCCATGACAAAGGTCAGCAGATCTCTGTCGATGCTGCGGATCTTGGACAGATTGACAAGATAGCTCTTGTGGCAGCGGTAGAAATTCTGTCCCTCAAACTTACTCTCTTCCCCATTGAGCGTTCCACGGATCACAATCTCTTCCTTATCTTCCATATGGATGATCAGTTTTCTCTCGATCTGTTCCACATAGAGAATCCGGTCAAACGGTACGCGCACCCGGGAATCTCCTGTCCCCGATTCGAAATGAGGCTCCACATCCTTTTTCATGACCACGTACCGCAGCAGATCCTCAATCTCTTCCTTCTTGACCGGCTTTTCCAGGTATCTGGCCGCGTGAAGCCGGTAGGATTCGAGAGCAAAATCGCTGCTGGTGGTTGCAAAGGCTGTCACAACACGGCTGTCTATCCCACGAATTTGCTCCAAAGCATTCACCCCTGTCATGCCGTTCATAAAGATATCCAGGATGAGAAGATCATATCTGCCCGGATAAAAGGCCTTCAGAAGATCCTCGGCATTTTCATATGCCTCCACTGAAACGTCCTGTGCGGATTCCGTGAGCATGCCGAGCAGACGGATGCGCTCCTCCCGGTTGTCTTCACAGATTCCAATCTTCAGTCGTTCCAATGGTGAATCCTCCTTGAGAATCAGATTTTGACGCTGGATACCCTGTCCTCCTTAAACTTTATCACATTGCGTCTGCTGTACGGTGTTGGCTGCGCATTCTTTTTTTGAAGGCCCTGCACACATTTTCAATAAAGGCATCCTTTTCGCCTGTGTCCACAGGTGTGCGGACACCTTCTCTCTTTCCTGTCATGAAACTAAATTCCTCAGTCCTGATTTTTTCTTTGTTCTCAGTCTTTATTTTCTGCTCTCATATTCCGCCTCTTCTATATTGAACCATCCGTTTTCACGAAACATAACAGTAAAGGGCAACCGTCGCCATGCGACAGCTGCCCCGCTGTTAGGATTTTCTATATCTATAAGTTGTATGCAATTATACAGTCAATCTGTTCTCTGTCACTTGTTTTTCCCCGGCGCCGGTTTCCTGGATTTTGCCGTCACTTCACTTAGAGTGACCTTAATCACACTGACGGAGGAAGCCATCTGCGGCGTGATGACAAAGGCACGGCCGGTCTGATGCTTCATGAGCAGCTCCAAACCATGAATCTTCTCTACCTCGTCCTCTACGACTTCCGCCATCCCGCGCCCTATGACAGACGCATACTCGGCCCCATAGGCACAGGGTATATCTCCCCCGGATACAATTGCCTCATCACAGTCCAGCTCCACACAGACATGAGGATTTCTCCGGATCAGATCGAGCTTGTGTCCCTCTCTGGCGCCATGCATGTAAAACATATACTGCCCGCTCTCCTCATTTTGCTCATAGCCGTAATGCAGTGGAACAATGTAAGGAAATTCGCCGTCATGCAGGCCAAGATGTAAAATTCTGGTCTTCCGGATAATGGCTTCAATTTCCTCTGGTGCTGTGATCTCCCGATCCTTTCTTCTCATACTAATCTCCTTTCAGTTCCCTCTCTATCCCCTGTGGAAGGAACTCATCCATAAAATGCGATGCTCCATCCGAGAATATAAACCTCCATCCCCGCCAGCAGGAATACGCCCCGAAAGGTTGATTTCAGTAAAGAGAAAATTACACTCTATCCCCCTGCCGCGCGGGCACTCCTTCTGTCCTGAATATCTCCTGCACTTGAGTAACCACCACTTCCCGCGCGTCAGGTCATCAATCCATCTCTGTGCTGTCCTCCTTTAAACGATATCTGTACGGCGTTACGCCATACTGTCTGTGGAACAGGCGAGTGAGATGGCTCTGGTCACTGAAGTGCAGCAGCCCTGCAATCTCAGGGATGCTGACTGTCGTCTCCCGAAGAAGAAGTGCCGCGCGCTCAAGCTTCTTCCTGATGACGAACTGGTGAACAGATTCTCCACTCTCCTTTCTGAAAACTGCAGAAAGCCGGCTCGCGCTCAGTCCCACCGCAGATGCAATTTCCTCTGTGGTCAGCACGCTGTCAGAGTGTCCTTCAATGTAATCAATCGCGCTCCTGACATGAACTGAAAAGCGCCGCTGCCCGGCAGCCTTTGCAGTCTTCCGGCACAGTTGCACAAGGCACTCTCTGCGGAAACGCTCCAGTTCACTCTCTCTGCCAATATGAACTGCACTCTGGCACCAGACATGTGTAAGCTCAGAGGCTTCAAATGCAGAGAGGCCTCCCTGCACCGCCGCATCTGCTGCGCCCTGCAGTTCACAAACCGTCTGATATCTGGCATCCTGAAGAGGATCACCTGTAATATATAGCAGTGTATTCTGCGGCTGCAGCAATGCCTCTGACAACATAGCTTCGTCTCCTCTTCTGACTGCATCACAGAAATCCGCACCTGTGTCCCCTGCGGTACACACCTCCGAATCTTCCCGGCAGGTCTCTTCCGCAACTGAAGTGGGATAGGTGAGTTCGTAGAGCTTTGCTGCATGGAGGTCGAGGTACATCACGTTGCTGAGGCACTGACCGCCGACGATCTTGTTCCGGAATACCCGGGTGATGACCCCCAGGTTTTCGAGAAATACCAGCGCGTCCTTGATCTGTTTCCTGCTCAGGCTGAACTGATCGGATAACGCGGCGTAGCTCCTCTGCAGGAGATCATCGCGGAACTTCTGCTGCATGCCGGTGGTTTTTCCACTTCTTTCATCGCGGATTTCCGTAGGACGGTACCAGTAGACGATATCCGCAAGGAGGATGATGGCGTTCAGGTAGGGCTTTCCTCCAGGTGTCTGAATGGTCTGATACCAGGTGTTCGGGATGACATTCCCGGAGATGTGCATCTTTCCTACAGCGTATACTGCAGGGTTCGTGGCTGCCTGTGCGTTACTACTCATCTATGCTGTCCTTTCTGCGCTCCTTCTCGAGGAACGCGTTGATTTCTGTGATGACCTTCTTCCGGGTCGGAGAATCGGATCGGGATGTCAGATAGGATTCTGACGCCATGTATCGGATCAGCTCCCTCTTTGGAATGTGATAGATCTGCTTGATCTGTACTGCCTTGATTGTCCCGTCTCCAATGAGCCGCTGAAGCTGCATTACGGATATGCCGCAGATGCAGCTTGCCTCCTGGGTGAGCAGGACGTCCCTGACAGTCTGGTATTTCCCGGTCAGAAACTGATGGATTTTTATGTACCGTGCACTGTCGGAGATGGTCTTCTGCCGCATTTCAATCAGTCGGATGACGTCCTCCCGGTGAATCCGGTAATAGTGCAGCTTTCCATCGATGCAGCTCTCGTACTCAATCGCGCCGCTCTTTATGATCAGATAGACGGATCGCTTGGAGAGACCCATCATCTCCATCATCTGCTTCTCCGTGACATACTCTGGAAACTTCATGCGGACCTTTGCGACATCAATGTATTTTTTCATCTGGTGGTACTGACTCCTTTCGTCAATAAAAACAGAGAGAACCTTTTCGGATTCTCTCTGCTAGGCTGCGGGGGAGAGGAGAGAGTTCTCTCTTTGGTTCTCTCCAAAGCCCGCTACAATGTGAAATTTTGAGAAGTGCTGATGCACGTTGGTTTTGCGGCACTGGCGGAATAAAGGTGCTGGATTTTGGCTCAGACAGGGGATTTTCAAGAATATCAAGACTTATTCAAACTTATTTATAAGTCTTGACATTAATTTCAAACCGTGTTCCTCGAAATGCGTTAGGCCGGGTGACCGGTGCGTGGGTTCGAATCCCATGCTCTCCGTGATGCAGAAAAGCGTAGAAACGTTGAGTTATCAACGGTTTTACGCTTTTTTCTTTTGTATTCAGCCTGATTTGCTTTTCTATAATCAGCAGCAATATGAATCCGATGAGCATTCATATTGCAGTCGCGAGTATCTCTCCCGCCCTTGCCAATACAATATGCACTGCACACCCCATTTTGCATAGATTTTTCAAGACAAACTAAAAAGCGCGAGCCGTATTGCATAGATTTTGATTATTTCTATGCAATACGGGCTCGCGCCGCTCATTTGTCTTGAAATATTCATGCAATATCGCAGGATGAAGGTGTATTGCATGATGCGGATAGATCACCGGCAGATTGTAGGATATTTCCGGCCCGCGCCCGTTCACGATTCATGAACCAGTTTTCCCGTCATATGTTCCACCGAGAGCGCCAGCACGCTGAACCGCCCCTCGGTATCACGCAGCACTTTCTCCACGCTTCCTTCGGTCGGATAATACTTCAATCCGATTTTTCTGCACTGCTCCTTAATTCTTGCAGGGTCGCTCAGTATGCTGACGCGGCCGCGCACAATAACGGATGTCGGATAATATGCCCAGTCACCTTCTTTTTGGAAGCCCTGCGTATATACAAGGAAGCAGACTCTGTCATCGGCTTGCAGACAATCCATCTTTGCGCCTTCTTTTGCTCCGTGGAAATAAATTCTGCCATCTTCCTCGTCATAAAAGAAGTTTACCGGCAGAGCATACGGATATCCGTTTTCTCCGTTGAGGGCAAGAACCCCACGCTTTTCATTCCGTAGAACCTCCAGACACTCCTCTTGGGAGATCTGCTGCCGGAAGCGTCTCATTTCCCGCCATTCCAATGTGTTCTGCTCCTTCCATGTATTCAAGGTGCGGCTTGACCTGCGCCTTACAGCGCGGCGCAGCCTGTATGTTATCGCACAGACCGGGCCACGCATCACAGCGTGCCCCGGTCCGCGTCTTATAAATTCAGGTCGTATTTTACCACATCCATCCTTGCCTCACCAACCGCATGGAAAGAAATCCGGTCCGCTTCCTGCTCCGTGAAAAAGGTAACCGTCATAACCTTCTCCCCGTCCTGCAGGAAAAGCTCCGCGCTGAAGCGGTCCAGAATGAGACGGAACTTCAGATGCCCGTCCCGCGTTCCCGGAACCAGACACTCCCTTATATGCACAAGGTCTCTTCTCGAACCGCAGAAGGAACGATCTGCCGTAACTGTTTCCTCAAATGGTCTGAAAACAAACTCCGTATAATGCCCGTTTCCTTCCGCGAAGCGGATCGAGAACTTATAGAAGGGGTTCTCCTCGTCAGCAGCGGTGATTTCCGCTTCCAGATCTATACATCTTCCGCTGATGCCGTCAAGAGATACCGTGTCTTTTACAGAAAGGTCTTTGTACTGTACTTTACCGATCCGGTACTGTGAGAGCTCCGCGATCGGATGCTGGTACAGCTTGTCATTTCTGATTTCGAGCTCACGGGGCAGTGTCATCTGTCCCGCCCATGGCGCATCAGGATCCCGCATGGCGCAGGCGTCCCAGTTCTTCATCCAGCCGATCATGATGCGTCTTCCGTCCGGCGTCTCCAGCGTCTGCGGCGCGTAGAAATCAATGCCGTAATCAATCGCCTGATCACAGGCCTCGGTAAACTTTCCGGTCTTTTCGTCGAAGTCCCCGATAAAACACGTGGTTCCGTTTCCCGGATGATACTCCGCGCCGGCCTGCTGCATATCCTGCGGGCTTGTTAAAAGGACCCATCTTCCATCCATCTGGAAGAAATCAGGACACTCCCACATCTTTCCGAAACGGTTACGGTTCTGATCGAGAACCGCCTTGAAATTCCAGTGGAAGCCTTCTTCGCTGGTGTAGAAAAGAATCTGACCGCTGCCATCCGACGGTCTGCTGCCTATTACACAGGCCAGTGATCCATCTGAAAGCCGGAGCATCTTGGGATCCCGAAAATCTTCTTTGCTGCTTCCCTCCGGAAGGTCACGGGAATCCAGAACCGGATTCCCGCTGTATTTTTCGAAATTCAGGCCATCTCCGACTGCGAGGTTCTGCGTCTGATAGATGCGCTTCTCTCCGTTTTCGATCCGCTCCTCGACCGCCGTGTACATCAAAAGGAGTCTTCCGTCATCAAGAGGAACCGCACTCCCGGAAAAACACCCCGCGCCGTCATTCTCTCCATCCGGCGCAAGCGCCGCCGGCAAGTACTTCCAGTGCAGCAGATCTGTGGAAACCGCGTGCCCCCAGTGCATCCTGTCCCAGTGCGCCGCGTACGGATTGTACTGATAAAACAAATGATATTGACCTTGATACCGGCAAAAGCCATTGGGATCATTCATCCAGCCTGACCACGGCGTTAAATGGAAGGCAGGCCGCTCATCGGAACCAATCTTATCTCCGTGTTCTTTTTCATATGTCCTGGCTTTTTCCAGCATCGAGCTCATTACTTTGATGTCCCTTCGTTCGCGTAATATGCATCCAGATATTTCTGCAGAATGGAAAGCTGTTCATCAAGTCCATAATCCTTCAGAGACTTCTGGAAGCTGTCCCAGTCCGCATCCGTAAATCCGTTCATGACGGCGTTTGCCTTGAATGTGTTGATTGTTTTTGTAATGTCCGCTGTCAGGTCGGAAAGCTTCTTGGTATCTTCGGTATTCATGAACACATTCGGATAAACGTACTTGCCGTGCATGTCGGGTGTATAGATATCTTTGATCCAGTTCAGACGGTACTGTGCGTCATCCGGGCATGTCACATACACATTGTAGTAATCGTCCAGAACCGCGAGCGGTCCGCCTACGCACTGCGCTTCACGCACTTCCACAGGGGAAGCATCTCCGAGCGGCGCGTGTTTTAACATTTCTCCGCCGTCTTTGTTTTTGCTCATTTCAAAGATGTTGAAGCCTTCATCACCGTATGTTCCCCAGTTGTTCTGCGGAGACTGCAGCGGATCATACATCTGATCCAGCCAGGAGCAGACAAGTGCGGGGTCTTTTGCGACTGCCGTCACAACACATCTGCCGCGGTCAAAGCCGCTTGTAAAGGAACCGTTCTGCGGTGTTATGTTCGTTACATCCGCCTTGAGCGCCGGCAGCGGCTCCCAGTCTTCCAGATTGTCAACATTCGCCACATCCCAGGTAAAGCAGACGCCGTAGCGGCCGGATTTTCCTTTCGATACATAGGTTGACCATTCCTGCGTAAATGCTTCCGGGTCCAGCAGGTCCTCGGTATCCAGCTTATGAAGCCATTCAAGGCCTTTCTTGAAACCTTCCTGTGTAGCTGTGCTGACAACCTTGCGGTCATCCGTTACAGCGATGTGTCTGCCCGCATCCATATCACCGATTCCTTCGCCGAATCCGTTGATCAGAATCATGCAGTCCTGATCGCCGTTGTTCATAATGAAAGACATCGGAATTACGGAGCCTTCGATATGGAACTCATCCTGAAGCTTTTTCGCGTTGTCGCGGAACGCGATCAGCACTTTCTCAAGCTCATCCGTCGTTGTCGGCATTTCAAGGCCGAGGAAATCCAGCCATTTTTTATTGATGTAGCTCATGCCGCCGACCGTCTGAATGGCTTCCTTTCCGGAGCCCAGCTGCTCGATCCACGGAAGCGCCCAGATGTGTCCTTCGGTGTCGGTGCACATCGTTTTGTATTCCGGGTATTTGTCAAATACAGCCTTCAGGTTCGGCATACAGGAATCAATATAGTCTTCGAGCGGAATGATCGCGCCCTGTTTGCCATACTTTAACAGGTCGCTGTCACTGAATCCCGCCGTAAAAACAAACTCGGACATCTTGGAAGGATCCGACATCGCAAGACCGATCTTGTCGCTCCACTGGTCCGCCTGAATGGCATTCCATTCGACATGAACATTTGTTTTTTCTTCCAGCCGTTTGAAGATCGTTCTCTTGTTCGGGTCCGACTCGGTCCCGGCAGGATAGCTGGTCATGCCGGTAATCGTCTTCTTCTCGGACAGCGGGAAGGATACCGCTTTTGCGTCGGCCGCGTCTGTTTGGCCAGCCTTACCGCCGTCCGGTGATCCGGAGCCGCAGGCTGCCAGCGGCAGAAGCATTGCCGCGGACAAAACAGCGGCCGCAACCTTACTCAGAAATCTTTTTTTCATGTTTTTCCCCTTTCCATTCAGGAAGCGGTCCCTGCCGCTTCCTTGTTATAACAATGCGGTCTGCAGAAGCCCCGCTTTTCAACTTTCTACGCCGCGGCGCTCATGTGCGCCGCATAAGCATTTCTCTTTCGTCCGGCGTGTATCACCCTTTGACAGATCCGACCATGACGCCGCTGTCAAAATACTTCTGGAAGAACGGATACATAATCAGAAGCGGGATACTGGAGATAATGATCGTCGCGTATTTGAGCAGTTCCGCAAGCTGTGCTCTCGCTGCCGTGCTCTGAATATCCGATACCATGCCGGGCTGCGGCTGGGACTGAATCAGGATTGCTCTGAGCACCAGCTGAAGCGGCTGTCTGGATTCCGAGCTTAAATAAATCATCGCGTCGAAGTAACTGTTCCACATTCCGACGAACTGCCAGAGCACCAGCACCATGATGACAGGCTTGCAGACCGGCATCATGATTTTGAAGAAGTAAACAATATCGTTGGCTCCGTCCACAGAAGCGGCTTCCCGCAGTTCCTTCGGAATTCCCTGATAATATGTTCTCGCGATGATCATGTTCCAGACACTGAAGGCTCCCGGAAGGACGATCGCCCAGATCGTATCCAGCATACCGAGCCGGCTGATTAACAGGTAGGTCGGGATCAGACCGCCGCCGAAGAACATCGTAATGATGAAAATGACGTTGAAAAACTTCCTTCCGCGGAAATCCTCGCGGGACATCGGATAGGCGGCCATCAGCGTAACAATGACCGATATGGCTGTAAATACGACGGAATAGACGATCGAGTTGATAAAGCCCACCCAGATCATTTTATTTTCGATGACACGTTTGTAAGCAGTGATCGTCCACTTGCTGAGATCGAAGGTTACGCCCTTGTTCTGCAGGGTGACCGGATCCATGAAGGATGCGATTACGATGTAGACCATCGGAACAATAATGCACAAAACAAACAGGAACAGAAGAATGTCGCCGCAGACCGTAAACGTCTTGTCGAACGTGCTCATCTGGGAAAACTTTGCCTTACGGCCGCTGCTCTGCGCAGCTTCTTTGACTTTTGCTCTCATGACAGTCCCCCCTTTTAAATTCCCTTGCCGTCATTCATCTTCTCGACAATCTTGTTGACCAGAATAAGAAGAATGACATTGATTACCGTATTGAACAGGCCGACCGCTGTAGAGAAGCTGTAATCGCCGTCCAGAAGACCTTTCTTGTAAACGTAGGTGGCTATGATCTCGGAAGATCGAAGGTTCAGGTCTGTCTGCAGTGCATATGCCTTTTCAAAGCCGACACTCATGATGTTGCCTGCCTGCAGAATGAACTGAATGACGACGATGTCTTTAATTGCCGGCCAGTCAACAGCCTTGATCTGCTGCCAGATATTGGCGCCGTCGATGATGGCTGCCTCGCGCAGCTCCTGACTCGCGTTCGCAAGAGCCGCGGTGTACATGATCGATGCCCAGCCGGCTCCCTGCCAGATGCCGCTGATGATGTAGATCGGGCGGAAGGCTTCGGGGATGGTCATGAAGTTAATGCTGGTACCGAGAAGATTGTTCAAGGGTCCTGTTACGGAAAGGAGAATTCTGACCATACCGCAGAGGACGATAACGGAAACGAAGTTTGGAAGATACAGAACAAGCTGAATGTTCTTCTTGAGTCCTACGCTCCGTACCCGGTTTAAAAGCAGTGCCAGAATAATCGGAACCGGGAAACCCCAGAGCAGCCCGTAAATACTGAGCTTGAGCGTATTCACCAGATACTGGAGAAAATCCGGTGACTTCAAAAAGCGTGTAAAATTGGCAAGTCCGACCCACTCGCTTCCCATGATGCCCTTAAACGGATTGTAGTCGACAAAGGCGATCAGGATGCCTCCCATCGGGACGTACCTGAAAATGATGGTCAGCACAAACGCCGGTCCCAGAAACAGGATGTAGAGCTGCCAGTGTCTGATGAAATACTGCCAAAAGCTTTCTTTGGGTTTAGCCGGTTTTACGGCCGTTTTACTCCTAGCTCCCATGATAAATCCCCCTTTGAACAAATTTGATGAAATTCAGTAATTTTACATATGCATCATTTTGTTGTCTGTTTGTTTATCTCTTATGGCCTAAAGATATCATTGCATATATCACTTGTCAATTACTTGTTTTTACATTTGCATCATTTATGTTACAAATTTGCGCGATCATTTTTGTGCAATTTTTCGGATGTATTGAATTTATAAAGGGAATACTTATAGGATATGGATATTATTATAGAACTGTAATGTTGTTAAGCTTCAATGTGCGACCCGTCATTTTACATTTGTAAAAATAACGTCTTTACGATATAATAATTGCAAGTCTCTGACACTATTAAAACATCATATGCACATTCAGATCAGGAGGAAATATGTCCGAGCGTGTAACAATTCAGGATATCGCGGACGCACTGGGCGTCTCCAGAAATACAGTTTCCAAAGCCATTAACAATACAGGTGTTCTCGCGGAGAGCACAAGGCAGAAGGTCCTTTCAAAGGCCATCGAAATGGGATACAAGCAGTTCAGCTATCTGGACCCGGACAATCTTCCGGAAAAAGAGCGCCGCAATAAAGGTGAAATCGCGATTCTTTCGGCCAGCTTTTTAGGAGACTCGCATTTTGCGACGACCATGCTCGATAAGTTCCAGCGGGAGTCTACGCAGAACGGCTATTCGATGACCATGCACAGAATAACGAAGGAGAATCTGCGTGACAGAACACTGCCTTCAACGCTCGATCTGAACCGCTGCGCCGCGATCCTGTGCGTCGAGGTTTTCGACTACGAATACAGCCGGATGCTTTGTGATCTGGATATTCCTCTTCTTCTGGTTGATCACGCGGTCAGTGTCGGGCATTCTCCTTTGAAGGCAGATAAACTGCTCATGAATAACAGCGACTGCATTCAGGAACTGATTGGCATCATGAAAGGCCGGGGTATTACAAAGATCGGCTTTATCGGGGATATTATGCACTGCCAGTCGTTCTTTGAAAGATATATGGCATACCGGATCGGCATGCGCTTCTGCGGGTTGCAGGCGCAGGAGCGGTACATGCTCACGGATTCGATCGAAGGCAAGGGTTTTGTTTCTTATTCCGATTATATAGAGAGCAGGCTGCGCAGTCTGGACAGCCTGCCGGAACTGTTTGTGTGTTCGAACGATTTCTGCGCGATTGACCTTCTGCAGGCATTGAACCGGATGCAGCTGCGGGTGCCCGAAGATGTCATGATCTGCGGTTTCGATGACTCATCCATGGCAAAGGTCGTTTCCCCGCAGCTGACCAGCATTCATATCCACACGCAGGTCATGGGCTTCTCCGCCATGAATCTTCTGGAGACAAGAATCAAAGAGCCCGGCATGAACTACCGCACGGTATATTCGGAAACGAATCTGATTCTGCGCGGATCAACCGGCGATTGACGAAGATCATTCATCCTGCTTAACCACATATTTGCGCACATTTTCCGCGGTCACCTTCTCGTAGGGCAGATAGATATATTTGCCGTCCCGCAGTCCGAAGCTGTCCAGACTGTCCCCGTGAAAGAGCGCGTCGCAAAGCTTCGCCATCTTCATTGCCTGCCCGTTCTTGTCATTGTAGACGGTGCCGGCAAGGCTCCCGTCGATCACAGCCGAAAGTCCTTCTTTCGTTCCGTCGATCCCCAGAAAAACAGGCCGGTTGGTCTCCGTAATCGTCAGTCTGTTATAGGCGTCGATCGCGCCAAGAGCCATCGCGTCGTTATTGGCAAGCACGAGCTCGATCTTATTGCCGAACTGACCGATTAACTGCGTCATCTTGTTTGCGGCCTGCGCGCGGGAAAAATTGGCAATCTGATAACTCAGCTTGTCCAGCGACACGCCTTTTTCAATCAGTGTTGCGACAGCCCTGTCCGTACGCATGATCGTATCCTGATGGCCGGGTTCTCCTTCCAGAACGACATACTGGATTTTTCCGTCGCTGTTTTTATCAATCCGGGAATTTGAACGGATCGCTGCCGCCGCAAGCTCCCCCTGCATGCGTCCCGACTGCGCCGCGTCCGCGCCGATATAGTACAGCCGGCTCCATAGATTCATATCTTCCCTGACCGGTTCGCGGTTGAAGAAAATGACAGGGACATCGGCCTCCTTCGCCATATTGATGATATTGGAAGGAACTCCCCTGTCGACCAGATTCACGCACAGTACATTGCAGCCGTTATCCAGAAGCTCCTGCACTTCGGCATCTTCCGTGCGCTGCGAGCCCGCCGCGTCCCTGATCAGCACCGCAGTCTCTTCGCCGTCCCGCCGCAGACCGTCAACATCTTTCTGAAAAAGCTGCAGGAGCTCCCCTAAAAAGGTGTCTGTCTGATTGTAGACAACTACGCCGATTTTCATGTTTTTGCCGCGGGAGGTCCGCGCCGTACAGCCCTGCATCGAAAGCACAGCTGCCGTAAGAACACAGAGCGCGCAAGACACAAACAAGGCTTTGATTCTTCTACTGTCTTTTCGTTTCATTCGCATATGCCACACCTTGCCTGCCGGCTAACGGCTCATCAGATACATCAGTGCGTTGTTATCTTCCGCAAAAAGCGTCGACGGCCGCAGTATTTTGTACGGAATGGTCCGCGGCGAAAGGCTGCGGCCGCGGCTGAGTCCCTGCACCGCCGTCTGCACAGTTTCATATCCCATTGTGAATTCATCCGGAAAAATAACGGCGCGCAGCGCCTTCTTCTCAAGAAGATGCAGATTTTTCTCCGATTTCCCGATGCCGTAAACTACGGCGCCGTGCAGATTCCGTGAAAGGGACAGTTCACCCGCAATTCCGAGGTTGTTGTCATCGAGTGCCGCGACGATATCCACCCACTGCTGCCGCTGTATGACATCCGCGCCCCCGGTATCCGTAAGGGAATTTTTCACCTTATAAAGGATTTTCACGCCGCTTCCGTCCAAAGCGTCCTGAAGGCCGGAGAGAGCCTGCTGCGCGTCCCCCGCTGATTCTTCTGGCAGCAGAATGCCGAGTGTCTTTCCGGAAAGGCCGGATTCATAATCTGCGCGGATTTCTTCCCCGACGCTGTGTCCCATCGCATAGTTGTCCGGCGTAACGCTGCAGACGGACGCATCGGAAACTCCGGCAAGAATAACCGGCATTCTGCCCGAAAGAGCCTGCATCAGTTCCAGCGCAGCGCCGCCTGTCACCGGCTTTGCGATGAGCGCCGCGGCGCCGGAAGAGACTGTATCCTGCACTGTTTTGTCGAAGTCGGAGGCTTTCATCAGATTCACATTTTCCGCGACTGAAAGAACAACACTTTCATCCTCTGCGGCTGCCCGCGCGCCGGACAGGAAGCCCCGCCAGGACGCTTCCGACGACTGGTGAATCACAACGCCGATCACCTTCTGCGGCTTCTGCCTGCGGTCCAGCACAAGACTGAGGAGCAGAAAAGACAGCACTGCAGCAAGCAGCAGCTCGATGAGCAGAAATCTTCTTTTTTCAGTTGCCATCGCCCTTTCCTTCCAGTTTCTTTCTGTTCTCTTCGGTATACGGAATCTTCGGAAGATGGACGGTAATTTTTGTACCCTTATCTTCCTCGCTTTCAACGCTGAGTCCGTACTGCTCCCCCATCAGCAGCCGGATGCGGTTATGCACGTTGACGAGGCCGACACCGGAGCCGTGCTTGTGCACCCGTTCTCCCTTCGTCAAAACAGCTTCAGCCGTTTCCTCCGGCATCCCGAAGCCGTTATCTTCAACGCGCAGGTAGATGCCGTTTTCTTCTGTTCCGCCGGAGACGATGATTTTGCCGCCGTCGTCAACATCCATGTCGCCGACGCCGTAGTAAATCGCGTTCTCCAGAAGCGGCTGCAGAATCAGCTTCACTGTGCAGCAGTCCATAATGTCCTCCGGAAGGTTGAATTCGACGAGAAACCGGTCTTTATATCTGGCTTTCTGGATATTCATGTAACTTCTCGCGTGCTGGATTTCATCGCGGACAGGAATAATCGTCCTGCCTTTGGACAGGCTGATCCGGAAGAGCTTGGCAAGCTCGGAGATCATAAAGACTGCTTCGTCGTTTTTCCCGCCTTCGATCATCCAGGTAATGGAATCCAGCGTGTTATACAGAAAGTGCGGATTGATCTGGCTCTGCAAAGCGTCAATCTCGCTGATCCGGCGCAGGTTCTGTTCGTTCACAATCTGCTGCATCAGGCGGTCGATTCTTTCATACGAGGCCTGTATGGAGCGTCCCAGATGTCGGATTTCCATGGAACCGCCGGGCTCTATCCGCGGTGCGCCGCCCGCTTCATACGCCTTTACGGAATCATTTAATTCCATAATCGGGCGAGATATTCTGCCGGCGACAACACGGTTTACCGCGAGGACAATCATGCCGGCCATTAAAAGCAGAATTTCAATGAAAAGCCGGACATTGAGCATGCCGAGCCGGAAAGAGCTGTTCGGAATGACACTGACCATTTTCCAGCCGGTGTAACTGATCGAATGGATGATCAGGGTCCTTTTCGTGCCGTTTACAGTTTCTTCGAGAATCCCGTCCGGGTGCTTTGCGGCATCGGATGTATCTTCGGAAAGTAGTCCTTCCATGATCTGTGCCTTTTGGGGATGCGCAATCAGATTTCCGTCGCTGTCACACAGATAGTAGTACTGCCCCTCCAAAGGACCCGAGAGCTGCTGCATCATCTGCTCGATATCCGAACTCGAAAAATCAAGAAGAAGGACGCCGGTCTCCGGCTCGTCCCCCGTGTTCAGATCAACCGACCGGGAAAGGCTGATCACCCGCCGGTAGGAGTCCGCGTCAAACAGATTCTGCACATGCGGAAGAGAAAAATGCGGGTTCTCGATTCCCTCAATGGCTGCCTGAAACCACTCCTGTCTGGTTACATCCGGTTCCATTTTCTGGTTGGCCACGGGCTCAGCCGCAAGCAGGCTCCCGGAGCTGCTGTATACAGCGATCGTTACAATGGACTCTTTATCCGCCTCGTACAAAAGGCTCAGCTCTTCAAGGAGCCTGCGGCTGCCGATGTCGTTCTCCCGGATCGAGCTGTAATATGCCGCGTCGGAAACATGCCGCATACCGTTCAGATACTGTTCCAGCGTCTGGCTGCTCTGCGAGAGTGTTTTCTGCGTGGCTTCAATCGCGTTCTGTCTTGCAACACGGACAAAGCGCCCGTACAGGGTCAGGCCGATGATCAGCATGATCGCGACAAAGATTACCGTGAACGTAATATTGATTGTTGTCCGGATGCTGCGAAGTCTTGTACCCGCGGCTTTCCGGATCGGATGGAGGCTGCTGCGCAGCGCGAGCAGTTTTCCTTGAAGCCCCTCCGGCTTCTCCCGCCCTTCCGTTTCCTTCGCGCTCATGCCTTCTGCTCCATATGCTCGCTTCTGTATCTGGATGGAGACTGCCCGAAAGTCCTTTTGAATACATAACTGAAATAATTCGCGTCTTCATATCCGACGCGCCGGCCGATAATATAGCTTTTCTCCGAAGATTCGAGAAGAAGCCGGGCTGCCTGTTCCATGCGGTATCCTGTCAGGTACTGAACAAAAGACTTTCCCGTCTCTTTCTTGAACAGAGACGAAAAATACGAATTGGATAACCCGAGCGTCCGGCAGACCAGATCCAGCGAAAGTGCCGGATTGTCATAGTGATCGCGCACATAGTCCTGCGCGTCCTGCACCAGAGAGCGTCCCTGCGTGCTGCGCGCACTGCTGAGGCTGTTATGGAAGAAAACCGCCTTTTTGATCACGATGTCCCGCAGCTCGCCTCGGTCCAGCTGCAGCAGTCGGTCGTACTTGTCGTCTCCCGCGCCCGGCTCTCCACTGGTATCAATCTCGTTCATCGCGGCAAAACGGTACATTGCGCCCAGCAGTTCCATAACCATCGCATGATACTGCTGGATACTCTTGGCGCCCGCGAGAGTCTCGTCAAAATAACTTGTCAGCGAACTTTTGATCTCTTCCGGCGTCCCTGTATGTATTTCTTTCAGAAGCTTATGAAGTCCGGAGTCTCCGACATCCTGATAGTTTTTCTCTTTCGGCGCAATCTCCATGATGCTGATCGCACGCCCCGTGCCGTACAGCACCCTGTAGGAAACCGCTTCGCGCGCGCCAGGCCTTCCCGAGCCTTTCCTGCGCTTCCCGCTGCACGGACATGGAAAGAAGGAGCGGTGACATTCCCTCCGGCACTTCCGAAGCCGAGGTATGGATATCCACGCAGCACAGAACCGGCCCCGTCAGATCAATCTGATAGTCATTTATATATTTGGGTATATCCGATTTCGAGATTCTGCCGTCAATCAGAGAAGAATAAAAGTTTGCCTGCAGCAGCGGCAGCGATTCCATGTAGTAATTCTGCAGCTTGCGCACGTTCTGTTTCTCCGCGCGCTCCTCGTCGAGCGATTTGCGGAGTCTTTTGAAGCTCTCCGTCAGCTCCTGCGCGTTAACCGGCTTCAGCAGATATTCCTCCACCTCCAGATGCACGGCTTCCTTCGCGTATTCGAACTCGTCAAAACCGGTGCAAAGAAGAATCCGGACCGCCGGATACTCGTGCTTCAAACGTCGCGCCAGCTCCAGCCCGTCCATGTACGGCATCTTGATATCCGTCATCACGACGTCCGGCTGGCATTCCTCTGCCATTTCCAGCGCGAGCACCCCGTTGCCCGCGTGCCCGGCGATTGTAAATCCCAGACCCTCCCAGTCAATCTTATCCATAATCACGCGGATCGCTTCTTCTTCGTCATCCACAAGCAGAACACTGTACGCCATGCCCTCATCCTCCCGGCAAAACATCATACGCCTATTGTACCTTTCCGCCGGATATTAGAAAACCCGAAAAACAAAAAGGAGCTGCGGTCCGTCCGCAGCTCCTGAAATTTCCGACAGAATTGCCGTATTATTTCTTCTGCACGTATTTGAGGCAATCCAGCGTAACCGCTGCCAGAATGATAATACCTTCAAATACGAACTGGAGGTTGGTGTCAATACCCAGTATCGTCAGGGAATAGGTCAGGGAGGTAAAGATCAGAACACCGACGACAACGCCCGAAATCTTACCGATACCACCGGTGAAGGATACACCGCCGACAACGCAGGCTGCGATTGCGTCCATATCCCAGCCCTGGCCGTAAGCCGCGGAACCCGAGCCGACCATTCTCGCGCATTCAAGCCATGCGCCGAAGCCGTACAGGATACCTGCCATAATGAAGGCTCCCATCGTTACCGCAAAAACAGAAATACCCGAAACCGAAGCCGCCTCCGGATTTCCGCCGACAGCGTAGAGGTTCTTGCCGAAGGTTGTTTTGTTCCAGATGAACCAGACGATGCAGATCGCCGCAATCGCCCACAGAATGATTGTGGGGAAGCCGTTGATCTTCGGAATGATCATGCCGGGGATTTCGGACTCAATCGCGCCGAACGAAACGCCCTTTGTCGCGTAAGTAACAAGACCGAAGATGATCAGCATGTTCGCCATTGTCGAAATAAACGGATGCATCTTGAACTTCGCGGTGAAGAAGCCGGCGATCGATGTAAAGCAGGTCGTAAAGATGATGCACATGATAAGCGCCAGCAGTACACGAAGCGGCGTCGGCACGCCGGTGAAATCAAAAATATGTCCGAACACGGCACCGGTGTTGATTCCCTTGTGCATGATAATTGTCGCTGTAACCATGCCCATGCCGACCATACGGCCGATCGAAAGGTCGGTACCTGTCAGAAGGATCAGTCCCGCAACGCCAAGAGCAAGGAACATGCGGGGCGATGCCTGCTGCAGAATGTTCAGGATGTTGTTCATCGTGAACAGGGAGGTATGCTTGACGATCGGGGTGATGATTCCCAGCATGATGAAAATCAGGACGATGACAATGTAAAGTCCGTTCTTTAAAAAGAACTGTTTGACGTTGAAATTGTATTTGTAGTTTTCCCATTTCTGCGCTCTGTTCTGCGCGAACGTAAAGCGGGAAAGCCGCAGCATATCGATATAATGATAGCGGATCGAAAACGCATCGTGCTGCCGGCTCTTGATATCCTGCAGCTCGCTGTCAAGCCGCATCTTCGCGTCAAAGAGCTTGTTCTTGTAGACGTAATTTTCGTCCTTGATTTCGGCCTTGTCGGTCAGCTTTGACAGAGCCTCCTGATGCTCCTTCGTGATCTGATTGACAAGTGCCTGATTCTTCTTCTGCGCCTCGGCCTTTGCTGCCGCACAGCTGTCCTTGACTTTATTGAAGAAGTCCCTGTCGAAGTGTTCCTTGAGGTATGCCTCGCCTTCGGCAATCAGGCGGTCCACTTCGGGTTTGTTCTTCTTCTCGATCTCCGCCGCCTTGGCGATTGCGGCCTTGTCCTTTTCGATCAGCTTCGGGCGTTCGTCTTTGGAAATATTCTTGTCTTCGCGGACCAGCTGGATATGATTGCGGCGCGCAATTACTTCATCGGTGCCGGACACGCGAAGAGCGTCAATCTTTTTCTGAATCTCATTTATATGGGCCTCAATGGGCTCCAGGAGCTTCTGCTCTTCCTCCGCTGTGAGGATCTTATTTGTATCAGCCATTTTACTCACTCTCTCCTTCCATCATCAAAGGTACTTCGCGCTAAGACGCAGGAGCTCTTCCTGATTCGTTTCCTTTGTGTTCACAATGCCGGCCAGGTGGCCGTTGCTCATGACGCCGATCCGGTTCGTGATGCCGAGAATTTCGGGCATTTCCGACGATACGACGATAATAGTTTTGCCCCTTTTGGCCATCGCAATAATCAGCTCGTATATCTCGTATTTCGCTCCGACATCAATGCCTCTCGTCGGATCGTCCATCATGAAGATTTTCGGATCCCGTTCGAGCCATTTGCCGAAAATGACCTTCTGCTGATTGCCGCCGGAGAGTGAGGAAATCAGATCGTCCGGGCCCATGCACTTGGTGTGCATGATTTTGATTTCATCCGCGGTCGCGCGGACCATTTTCTGTTCCGAAAGCGCGATGCCGGATTTGTAATGGTTCATGTTGGCAATCGTCGTATTGAAGGTCAGATCGCCCTTGAGGAAAAGGCCATTTGCCTTGCGTTCCTCCGTGATCATTGCAAAGCCGTGTTCCATGGCTTCCTTCGCGCTGCCGAAGTTCATGAGTTTCCCGTCGTAGTAAACACGGCCGGCAGCTCTTGTCCGGACGCCGAAGATGGTCTCCAGAAGTTCCGTACGGCCGGCGCCGACAAGGCCGTACAGGCCGAAGATTTCGCCTTTTCTAACGTCAAAACTGATATCCTGCAGATGCGGCGCAAACTTTGTAGAAAGATGCTGCACCGAGAAAATGACATCGCCGGGTGTATTGTCGACAACGGGGAATCTGTTTTCCAGAGAGCGTCCGACCATGGCGGCGATCAGCTCGTTCATGTTCGTGTCTTTCGTGCTCTTTGTCATGACAAGACTGCCGTCACGAAGAACCGAGACTTCATCACAGATTTCAAAGATTTCATCCATCTTGTGCGAGATATAAATCAGTGAAATACCCTGCGCTTTCAGCTTTCGCATCATATTGAAGAGCTTGCGCACTTCCGGAACGGTCAGTGAGGAGGTCGGTTCGTCGAGAACGATGATCTTCGAATTGTAGGAGATCGCCTTCGCAATTTCGCACATCTGCCGCTGGGAGACGGACATGTTCCTCATGGGCTGTGTCAGGTTGACAATCATGCCGAGCTTGCGGAACAGATCCGCCGCTTCCTTTTTCATCCGCATCTCATCGATTACGCCAAGAGAATTGACCGGATATCTGCCGAGGAAAAGGTTGTCGACGACGCTTCGCTCAAGGCACTGGTTCAGTTCCTGATGAACCATGGCAATCCCGTTCTCAAGCGCGTCCTTGGGCCCTGAAAAGCTGACTTCCTTTCCATCCAGATAGATATGGCCTTCATCTTTCTGATAAGTACCGAACAGGCACTTCATCATGGTTGACTTTCCGGCGCCGTTCTCTCCCATAAGGCCCATGATGGTTCCTTCCTTCACATCCATGTTGATGTGATCCAGAACCCTGTTACGGCCGAAGGATTTGCACATGCCGCGAATCGATAAGACAATTTTATCTTTCTTATCTTCTGCCATTTTCTTACCTCTGCATTTTCACTTTAAAAGAGGGATTGTCAGGAAGAGACCTTCCTGACAACCCCTCCTTTCGTTTCTGAATTACCAGATTGACTTACTCCCCGCCATGCGGATTACTGATTCAGCAGGGATGTGTAAGCTGCCGCGTTATCTGTCTTAACCATGTTGATCGCGAATGCGTCATACTGGCTCGGATTTCCAAGGCGGTTCGTGATGTTGGACTCTGTCTGGCCGTCGCCGCCGATGTAGTCTACATCGAGGTTGAGAAGGTCATCATAGTTCTGCAGCAGAGGCTGATATGTAGCGCTCAGGAAGTTATCCGCCGCGTTGTAGATATCAAGCCATACCTTCTTGGTCGGGTGCTTGGAAGCATCCAGCTGGTTGGAAACCGGAGCGTAAGTCTTGGTAGCATCCGTGAAGTCCTGATAGTTGTCTGCTGTAACTGCTACGTTCAAAGCATAGTAGGAACGCGCGTCAGCATCATATCTGTAAACATCGTCTGTAAGTACGTTTCCAGCCTCATCTGCTGTGCCGATACCTGTATCAATATCAACACCGTCAAGAGCATTGCGCAGTGTGCGGAGTGTCAGATAAGCCTGTACGTCCGCATGCTGGGAAATAGTTCCGCCGTAGCCGTCCGCGATTGCCGCAACCGCGTCGCTGTTTGCGTCATAACCAAACGTAGGAACCTTCTTATCCTTGCTCCATGCGTTGAACATCGACATGCCCATACCATCGTTGTTGGAAACAACGATATCGATCTGATCGCCGAACGAAGAAGACCATGTTCCGATCGCGTTACCTGCTGTAGCTGCATCCCATGTAGCGCCTGCAGAGTTCTTCATTTCCTGAGAAGCCAGCTCTCGAACCTTGAAGGTCTTGTCGCCGACTTTGAGTTCCGCATCCTGAACATCGGTTGCAGTTCCATCTACGTTTGTGCCTACCGGCTGAGAATCAATCGCGCCATCCTTCTCGACAGCGGTTCCAAGAGCCTTGCGGACGCCTCTTGTACGTGCGATCGAATCGTTATGTCCGATATCGCCGATTGCAAGTACGTATCCGATAATGCCGTCACCGTTTCGATCGATTGTATCCGCGTTTGCCTGGATATAGTCGGCAACCATCTGGCCCTGCAGCTCGGCACCCTGATTTGCGTCGAATCCTACATAGTAGGTGTTCGCGTTGTAGTTCAGAGCATCCTTGTCAAGCTCGCCTGTGGAGCTGTTGGAAGGCTGACGGTTGAACCATGTAAGAGGCTTGTCCTTGTTGGCTACATCGCCGGAAGGAGCCGCTGCCTCTGCCTGTGTGGAAGCCGATGCAGCTTCGGTTGCCGCGGTATCAGCCTTCGTCGATGCTGCGGGAGCGCTCGAATTGGAACCGCAGCCTGCAGCGCCAAGGCCGAGAACTACTGCGGTTGCAATCGATAACATACCTTTTTTGTTCATAATAAGTAACCACCCTTCTATCATTTTCGGAAGCCCCGTTGCTTCCCTTCGTGATAGCTACATTGTACGTTGCTTCTCTTTATAGAAATATAGATAATTTTAGGGTGTTCATTGAATTTTTTATGCTTTTTGCACGTATGATGAGGAATTAGAAGTGCTTATTCATACGAAATGACGATAATTTGTCGGATGCGTGCAATTTTACGCTGTCATTTTGTGCATGTTGTCAAAACAAAGCAATCATACCGCACCGCTTTCCCCCTGATGGAATAGGAGGGTGTTCTGCCGGCAAGATATGCGCCCTTGAGGGGGCGCTTTACCAGGATCTTCCGCGGCGCCGCGGCAAACGCGGCATCAAGCAGCTCCTCCTCTTCATCGCAGGGCTGCTCGATGCAGTGAATCAGCTGGAACTTCTTGCGGACCTGACTGCTGCCGCTGCGCTCAGGAAACATCGGATCCAGCAGGACAATGTTCGGACGAAGCACCGGTCCCATTGCGGGCGCAGCAGTTTCGTAGCCGGACACAGCGGTCCCCTGGCCGGGCACATCGGAGATTCCCGCTCTCCGCATGGCGGGTATGCTGTCCTCCTTGTGCAGATGCATTCTTGCCGTAATTCCGGCAAGCCCCGGCACACGTGCCGCCCTGCGAAGGCCGTCTTCTAAAAGTGCTGCAATGATCCTGTCCTTTTCGTACATTTCCACGGTAAAACCTGCGGCGGCAAGAAGGAGCGCATCTTCGCCAAAGCCGGCTGTAGCGTCAATCGCAAACGGACTATTCTGCATATCTTTATTTTTTGCAGCGCGGACGACGAGTTCATGCGTCAGATTGTTATAGCGGAGTCTCGGCAGAAGCTTTGTCAGATCGCACTGCAGCCGCATCCCGCCGCGGGCCATGGAAAGTCCGCGCTCATCAACGCGCAGCTGCAGAATCTCATCGCAGTCTTCTGAAAATGCATCCGCAGCCGCAAACGGAATATCCAGCCGCGAGGCAAGCTCCTTCGCTTCCTCCCGGTGTTCATCCTCCGCTGTGCACACAATTTTCCCGGTTATCTGCATAAACTATGACCTCTATTCCGGTTCATGCAAACAGAAGTACCACTGCATGCACAATAAACGCGACTACCCATGCCATCACGCACTGGAAAACAACAACAAAGGCTGCCCACTTCGCGCCAAGCTCGCGTTTGATCGAAGCGATTGCCGCAACGCACGGCGTATACAGCAGGCAGAAGACAAGCAGCGCCGCAGCTGATGCCGTCGAAAGTGTCGCGGTCAGCTCCTGCGTGCTGCCGTACATGACATTTAAAGTCGCGACAACGCTTTCCTTCGCAAGGAACCCGGTAATCAGAGCAGTCGTAACTTTCCATGTACCAAAGCCAAGCGGCGCGAAAACAGGTGCGATAAAGCCCGCAATAACTGCGAGGATGCTCTTTCCCGAATCATTTACCAGACTGAAATTCAGGCCGAAATGCTGCAGGAACCAGATCACGATCGAAGCCATGAAAATGATCGTGAAAGCGCGCTGGAGAAAGTCTCTCGACTTTTCCCAGAGAAGCTGCAGCACGTTCTTCGCACTCGGCATCCTGTAGTTCGGCAGCTCCATGACAAAAGGCACCGCCTCTCCTTTGAAATACGTGTTCTTGGAAACGAGCGCAGTCAGAATTCCGACGAGAATGCCGAGAAGGTACAGCCCGACCATGATGAGCGCGCCTTTTCCCGGGAAAAACGCCGCCGTGAAGAACGCGTAAATCGGAAGCTTTGCCGTACAGCTCATAAACGGAACCAGCATGATGGTCATCTTGCGGTCTCTGTCCGATGGCAGGGTTCTGGCGGACATAACTGCGGGAACCGAGCAGCCAAAGCCGACAAGCATCGGTACAATGCTGCGCCCCGAAAGGCCGATCTTGCGCAGCAGCTTGTCCATGACAAAAGCCACCCTGGCCATATAGCCGGTGTCTTCCAGCAGGGAGAGGAAGAAAAACAGCACGACAATCAGAGGCAGGAAACTGATCACACTGCCGACGCCGCTGAATATGCCGTCGGTCACAAGCGAGCGCAATCCCTCATTTACGTTCGCCGCGCGCATTGCTGTGTCGGTAAGTGCCCCCAGCTTGTCAACGCCAAGTTCCATCAGGCCCTGCAGGTAAGCGCCGATCACGTTAAAGGTCAGCCAGAATACGAGCGCCATGATAATGATGAAAGCCGGTATTGCCGTGTATTTACCGGTCAGAATGCGGTCGATCTTCCGGCTTCTTTCATGCTCCTTGCTTTCCTTCGGCTTGATCACCGTTTCGCGGACAAGCTTTTCAATGAAATCAAAGCGCATGTCGGCAATCGATGCCGCCCTGTCAAGACCGCGCTCTTTTTCCATCTGCAGGATGATGTGATCAATCATCTCCTTTTCATTCTGCTCGAGCTGCAGCGCTTCCAGGATCCTTTCGTCTCCCTCAACCACCTTGGTCGCGGCAAAACGGACCGGGATCTGTGCGCGCTCCGCATGATCCTCAATCAGGTGCATGATTGCGTGCAGCGCTCTGTGTACAGCGCCGCCGTCTTCCTCCGGGTCACAGAAATCCTGCCTTCCGGGCCTCTCCTGATATTTCGCCACATGGATCGCATGCCGTACCAGCTCGTCGATACCCTCGTTCTTGCTCGCCGAAATCGGAACAACCGGTACACCGAGCATTTCCTCCATCCGGTTGATCAGAATGGAGCCGCCGTTTCCCTGCACTTCATCCATCATATTCAGGGCGACAACCATCGGCACATCCAGCTCCATCAGCTGCATCGTGAGATAGAGGTTACGCTCGATATTCGTCGCGTCCACGATATTGATAATGCCGGTCGGCTTTTCTTCGAGTATGAATTGTCTGGAAACCAGCTCTTCCTGCGAATAGGGAGACATCGAATAAATCCCCGGAAGGTCTGTCACTTCCGTTCCTGGATGTCCTTTGATGGCGCCGCTCTTCCGGTCTACCGTAACGCCCGGGAAATTTCCTACATGCTGGTTGGAGCCGGTCAGCTGATTGAACAGGGTTGTTTTGCCGGAATTCTGGTTTCCGGCAAGCGCGAAGGTCAGCTTTGTGCCGTCCGGAAGCGGGTGCTCGCCCTTCTTCACATGATACCGGCCGTCTTCGCCAAGACCCGGATGTTCGCCGGCTCTTGTGTAGGGCAGCTGCGAAGCTGCGCGTTCCGAAACCTGCTGCCCTTCTGCCGTCCTGCTCTCGCCTGCCTTCGCTTTCCGGATCTGTATTTTCGCCGCGTCGTCCAGACGGAGCGTCAGCTCATAACCATGAATCAGAAGCTCCATGGGATCTCCCATGGGAGCGTACTTGACGAGGGTCACACGGGCGCCGGGAATTACACCCATGTCCAGAAAGTGCTGCCGGAGTTCTCCTTCTCCACCTACTTTTTCGACAACCGCGCTCTCTCCGATTTCCAGTTCTCTCAGTGTCATTTTGGCCTCTTCCATTATGTCTTTCACTGTGCTTTTTATTGTTTGTTTGCGCAAACAAGTATAGCATACGTTGCCTGTAGTGCAACCGGAGTCTATTCTTCCTGGTTCAAAAAGGCCGCGGCGGAAAATGCTCCGCCGCGGCTTCCAAACCGGATTTATTTCTTTCTTAAATGCTGCACAAAATAATAGGTCCGCCTGGAAATGTAGCCCGCCAGCACAATAATCATACTGATCAGCACGGTCGCGTAAAAGGAAAAGCTTCTCGAAAGCAGTTCCAGCTGCAGTGCGGCTTCATGATCCGTGATGACGCGCAGCCCGTTGTACAAAAGGTAGTCCGCAACGCCCATACCGCCGGGAATCGGCACACAGATCGAACCGATCGTAGCGAAAACCTGCGTCGCAAAAACACGGCCCATGTTGCGGAGAACGCCGCCTGTCGCCGCGTAGACGAGCGGTGCGATGATGGTCTGGCACAGCCTCTGCGCGATGTTCAGTCCGTAGACCTGCAGCATTGGCCGGATCTTTTCCCTGCAGAACATTTCCTTCACGCACTTGCTGTAATCAGCAAGTGTATCCGCAAGCTTTTCCTTCCAGTACTTGTCGCGCTTTACGATTTTCTTCCGGGTCAGCCAGTCAATGATGCGACAGCCGACACGGTAGATCTTCTTCTCCATCCGGAGCAGCATGACGAACAGCACCGCAAGTCCGGTGATTGTAATCGCGCCGAGCAGGATAAGGAGCTTTGCAAGAATGGAAAAGCCCGCAAAGACCGAAGGCCATATTACCGGGGTCAGAACCGCGATTGTCAGTGT
The DNA here is from genome assembly GCA_900317555.1 of uncultured Lachnospiraceae bacterium. GTDB lineage: Bacteria > Bacillota > Clostridia > Lachnospirales > Lachnospiraceae > CAG-791. Next base: position 29,330 of record ONHF01000012.1, read on the forward strand.
GGAAAACGTATGGAGAACCAGATACATCATCAGGATCGCCGTGATATATCCGGTCGGTATTCCGTCCCTTCGCATGAACCATGCCGCGACCGGCTGTCCGCCGGTTGCGGAAGGCGTGATCGCGGAACAATAGATATCCGCCGCGGCATAAGTTGTCGACTGCCCCATCGTCTTGCGGAAGCCGGATGCGCGGAGCAGAATCCACAGCGCAATGCCTTCCAACAGAATATAGCTGATCATACTGAGCGCCGCGAGGAAGATCCAGCCGGGCTTCGCGTCAAGAATGAGCTTTCCGATCGCGGAGAACGTCAGTTCCTTGCTCTGGCCGACAACCGCGGAAATCGTCAGAAGCGCAATGAGGAAGGTCAGAATTGTCCATAATAATTCTTTGTTTTTCTTCATGGTTTATCAGTGTAACAGGTTCCGCGGCAAAGTTACAGCACTTCATGAAAATTTCAGATTCCGCTTTGTCCCGCCTGTCTTGTGATATCCTCGTTGATCTTTTCGGTTGCCGCCGCGGCAGCCCTGCCGCCGTTTCCCGTCTCATCGCTGATGCAGGGGTCCTTTTTAACAGGAGGCTGCGGCTTCGGTGTTTTGTCAACAGCGGTGGCATCGCCGATGCCAAGCGCTTCTCCTGCAACACCCAGCGCACCGATTACACCGGTCAGATCGGAAGGCATATAAATCTTGGTCGCGCGGCCGTCCGAAACCGTCTTGAGCGCTTCCAGTCCCTTGAGTCTGATAACTTTGTCCGAAGGGTTCGCCGCAGACAGTCTTGCAAGTCCGTCCGCCTCTGCCTTATAGACCAGCTCAATCGATCTGGCGCGGCCTTCCGCAAGCGCGATCTGCGCGTCTCTTTCGGCTTCCGCGGCAAGGATCTTCGCCCGCTTGTCGCCTTCCGCCCGCGAAACGACCGCCTCCTGATGTGCCTGTGCTTCCAGCACTGTCTGGCGGCGTTCGCGCTCGGCGCGCATCTGCTTGGTCATGACTTCCTCGATTTCGCGCGGCGGCTGGATATTTTTGATTTCGACGCGGGTCACCTTGATTCCCCAGGGGTCTGTCGCCTCGTCCAGTGTCGTCTGCATCTTGCTGTTGATGATTTCGCGCGAAGTCAGTGTCTCATCCAGCTCCATATCGCCGATGATGTTGCGCAGCGTCGTAGCCGAAAGATTCTGAAGGCCCGCGATCGGGTTATCCACACCGTACGTGTAGAGCTTCGGATCGAATATTTTCATAAAGACAACGGAGTCAATCTGCATCGTGACGTTGTCCTTTGTAATGACCGGCTGTGGCGGAAAATCCAGCACCTGTTCCTTCAGACTGATGTTACGGATCACGCGCTCGATAAACGGCGTCTTCACATGAAGGCCCGCCTGCCAGGTAGTCTTATATTTTCCCAGGTGTTCAATAACAAAAGCATGTGCCTGCGGAACAATGCGGATATTGGCCGCAATCAGCACAAAAACCACTACCAAAAGGACAATCAGAACTGCGATAAGCATACGGTTTACCTCACTTTCCGGTTATGCTGTGCGGCGCATTGCCGCTCCACCGGGCCGGCGCTGTCTTCCGCGGCTGCCCGTTACTGCCGTTAGAACAAACCTGTTATCTGTGCGTCTTTCGTGACATCAATTTTCTCGGCTGCCGGTACTCTGGGAAGGCCGGGCATCTGAATGATCTCTCCGGTAAGAACAACGACAAAGCCCGCACCTGCGCTGACGTAAGCGTCGCGGACCGTAATGTTGAAGCCTTCCGGCCGCCCGAGCTTCTTCTGATCATCCGAAAGCGAGTACTGCGTCTTCGCGACGCAGACAGGAAGGCTGCCGAAGCCAAGATCCGTCAGTGTGCGGATGGATTTCTCCGCTGCGGCGGTGTATTCTACGCCGTCCGCGCCGTAAATGTCCCGCGCGATCGTCTGAATTTTTTCTTTCAGTCCAAGATCCAGAGAATAAAGAGGCTTATAGGCGGAAGGCTTGTTTTCCAGCGCAGACAGAACCTTCTGCGCCAGATCTTCCCCGCCTCTGCCGCCTTCCGCGAAGACTCTGGTGAGCGAGAAATCGCAGCCCCGCTCCCTGCAGTACGATTCAATAAACGCAATTTCCCCGTCCGTATCGGAAGCGAACTGATTGATCGCGACAACAATCGGTACACCGAACTTCTGCAGGTTCTCGATATGCTTGCCGAGATTGACAATGCCCTTTTTCAGAGCCTCCGGATTTTCTTCTCGCAGCTGCGTTCTGGGAACGCCGCCGTTGTATTTGAGTGCCTGCACAGTTGCGACAAGAACAGCCGCGTCCGGGTGAAGTCCCGCCAGCCGGCACTTGATATCCATGAATTTCTCGGCGCCCAGATCCGCGCCGAAGCCGGCTTCCGTAACGACATAATCCGCAAGTCCGAGCGCTGTCTTCGTCGCGCGGACCGAATTGCAGCCATGCGCGATGTTTGCAAAAGGCCCGCCGTGCACAAGTGCCGGCGTATGTTCCAGCGTCTGCAGAAGGTTCGGCTGCATCGCGTCTTTTAACAGAGCCATCATCGAGCCGACGACCTTCAGTTCTCCGGCGGTTACCGGCTTGTTCTCATATGTGTAGGCAACAACGATTCTCGAAAGACGCGCGCGCAGATCCTCCAGATCTTCCGCAAGACAGAATACCGCCATGATTTCAGAAGCTGCCGTAATCACAAAGTGATCTTCGCGCACCGGTCCGTTGATATGTCCGCCCAGTCCGACCGTAATGTTGCGCAGCGCCCTGTCATTCATATCCATGCAGCGCTTCCACACGATTCTGGTAGGGTCAATGCCGAGCGCGTTGCCGAAGTGCAGATGGTTGTCAATCGCGGCAGCCAGCAGATTATTTGCGGCAGTGATTGCGTGAAAATCACCTGTAAAGTGCAGGTTCAGATCCTCCATCGGGACGATCTGCGCATACCCGCCGCCGGCCGCGCCACCCTTCACGCCAAAGCAAGGGCCGAGCGAAGGTTCTCTGAGCGCGAGGCAGACTTTTTTGCCAAGGCGGTGCAGCGCGTCGGCAAGACCGATGCTGACCGTTGTTTTTCCCTCTCCCGCGGGCGTCGGATTGATCGCGGTCACAAGAATCAGTTTCCCGGACGGCGTCTGCATGGCTTTCTGCACGAAGCGTTCCGACAGCTTCGCCTTGTATTTTCCGTACAGCTCAAGGTCGTCGTCTCCGGCACCGATCTCTTTCGCGACCTCCGCGACCGGCTGCTTAAAGGCTTCCTGCGCAATTTCAATGTCTGTCTTCATCCTGCCTCCCTGCATTTCTTTTATAAACGAGTATATTTTTTAAATCCCGGTATTTCCAGAGTGCCAGATACTGCAGATAAAAGCGAAGCGGCGACTTCTGCTGCATCGCCATATATTTCTTCTCTTCGGGGCTGGTCCTCTCCGTGTAATACGGGTTTTTCATAAATTCCGGGAAGGTCTCCCGCATCTGTCTGGAAAGTGAAGTCACGAAATTATATCTGCCCTTTTCCCGCATCGCGCGCATCGCCGAGAAGAGCGTGTTCTGATAAAACAAAACCGTGAACGAATACTCAATCTCCGGCTTGAAGCGCTCATAGTAGCCGTACCTTTTGGCTTCCGAGAGCATGATTCCCGCGCTCTCCATGCGGTCCTGCAGCCGCTTCTTCGTTACGGTATGGACCGTGGAGGCCGCGTGCTGATAGTAGAAATACAGCGGCTCCGGTATATATTCGAAATGTTTGATCCTGCTGATCCATGTTTTGGCGAGGGCATTGTCCTCATAGAAAATGTCTTCCGGAAAGCGGGAGGGACAGTCAAGAATGATTTCGCGGCGGTAGATTTTCACGCATAACGAGCCGAAGTCAAGCATCAGAGAACGGTATTTCGGCTCGTCCAGAACGCCGGTTTGAGAAAGTTTATTATTGTGCACGACAGTTCCCGGCGTCATCGTATGGCTGTACACGAGGCTGTAGTCCGTTCCCACGCAGTCCGCTCCTGTTTCCAGCGCCTTCCGCAGCAGCCTTTCATAGAAGTCCGGTACAACCCAGTCATCAGCGTCAATAAAGCCGATCCAATCGCCATCCGCATGCGAAAGGCCAATGTTCTTCGCGCCTCCCTGATGGTGATTTACTTCGCTTTGAAAAGCGCGCACGCGGCCCGGAAAACGGCGTTCGTATTCCTTTAATATCGCATAGGATTCGTCAGTCGAGCAGTCGTCCACCGCGAGAATCTCAAGGTCCTTATGCGTCTGCCGCACAAGGGAGTCCATGCAGTACGAGAGCTTGTTCTGCGAAGCCATGTTGTAGACCGGAACAATGACACTCAGTTTCATAGGAAAAGTCCGTTTCCCGCGCGTTAAACAGCGTAATACCGCGCGATTTTTGTCACCGCGGCAATCACATCGTCCACATCCTGATCAGACATCGCGTAGTAGAGCGGAATCGTCAGCATCTCGTCATAGAGCTTTTCCGCGTTCGGACAAAGCCCCTTCTTATAACCCAGTTTCTCATAGTACGGGAAATAGTAGACAGGAATATAATGCACGTTGCAGAAAACATTCTCTGCGGCAAGCGCCTCGAAAAAGCGTCTCCGGTCAATCCGGATATGATCTTTGTTCAGGCGGAGTATATACAGATGCCGGACCGTGTCCGAGCCATCTGTCTCCTGCTGCAGGACAAGTCCCGGAAGCTTTGCAAAAGCCTCATCATATTTTCTTACAATCGCTTTCTTCCTCGCCGCAAAAACAGGGAGCTTGCGCAGCTGGCTCTCGATCAGCGCCGCCTGCATATCCGTGATGCGGTAGTTCGGCGCGAGTGCCAGCATCTCGTAGTACCACGGCCCGTCCGGTTCATGTACCATCTGCTGCGGATCTCTGGTAATGCCGTGGGTGCGGTAAAGCAGAAGCTTTTTATAATAGTTCTCATCATTGGTAACGACTGCGCCGCCTTCTCCGCCGGTAATTGTTTTGACCGCATGGAACGAAAGCGTCGTCATATCCGCGAAGGAGCCGTTCGGTCTGCCCTTGTAAGTCGTTCCGATGACATGAGCGCCGTCCTCGATATAGACAAAACCGTACTTCCTCTTCAGGGAAAGGAACGCGTCCTCGTCCACCGACTGGCCGCCGAAATCGACCGCGACCACGGCTTTTGTCTTCGGCGTGATGTGCGCTTCGACCGAAGCCGGGTCCAGATTGTAGGTCAGGGGATTAATGTCCGCAAAAACAGGCGTCGCCCCGACATACAGCGCACAGTTCGCGGAAGCAGCAAAAGTGATCGGTGTTGTGATCAGCTCGTCGCCCTCGCCAAGACCTGCCGCCATGCAGGCGATATGCAGCGCCGCAGTGCCGTTTGCGCAAAGGACCGCGTATTTCGCGCCGGTCACTTCGCAGAGCCTGCGCTCACAGGAGTCGATATCCGGTCCGGTTGTCAGATAATCGCTCTTTAAAACGCGGACAACCTCCGCGATATCAGCAGCATCGATATACTGATGGGAATAATGAATCGGCGTCGTGCGGACAGGTGATCCGCCTTCAATCGCCGGCAGCTTTTCGTTTTGTCTTTCACTCATGAAATCAGTCTTCTTTCACAGTCTGAAGGAGCGTCCGGATCTCTTCGACACTCAGCCACCTCGTATTGGTTCCCGAAGAATATACAAAGCCGTCCGGAACCGGTTTGCCCGAAGGGTCCTTCACCTGTTTGGAATTAAAGGTAATCTGCGGATAGATGATGAAATTCTTCTCAAACTCCAGCGTATTGGGTGCGTCTTCCGCTGTCACCATCACCTCATGCAGCTTTTCGCCGGGGCGGATGCCGGTCTCCACGGTTTTGCAGCCGGGCAGCAGCGCCTCTGCAAGGTCTTTAACATAAAATGAAGGAATCTTCGAAATAAAGGTCTCTCCGCCTTTCGCCTCTCCAAGTGCCTTGATCACCAGCTCGACAGCCTCGTCGAGACTGATCCAGAATCTGGTCATCCGGTAGTCCGTAATCGGAAGTGTTGTCTCGCCCTTCTCAATGAGACTTCTGAAAAACGGGATCACCGAGCCTCTGGAGCCCGCTACATTGCCATAGCGCACAACCGAAAAGCTGATGTCCTTATTCCCCGCGTATGCGTTCGCGGCAATGAAAAGCTTGTCGGAAACCAGCTTGGTGCCGCCATAGAGATTGACAGGGTTCACCGACTTGTCTGTGGACAGCGCGACAACCTTTTTTACGCCCTGATCGAGCGAAGCGTCAATGACATTCATAGCTCCATGCACGTTTGTCTTGATCGCTTCGGCAGGATTGTATTCGCAGGCGGGAACCTGTTTGAGTGCGGCCGCGTGGATGACATAATCCACGCCCTCCATTGCGCGCTCCAGTCTTTCCTTGTCGCGCACATCACCGATGAAGAAACGCATGACTTTCGCGTTTTCCCTGTACGGGGACTCGTTGGACATCACGAACTGCTTGAACTCATCGCGGGAATACACAATGATCTTCTTCGGGCTGTAATGCTCCAGCACATACCTGATAAAACAATGTCCGAAAGAGCCTGTGCCTCCGGTGATCAGAATAGTTTTGCCATCCAAAAGTCTTGAATCTGTCATACTGCCTGCTGTTTCCTTCCGTTAGTTCTTTTCAGCCATCCGGCTGTTGTAATACGCCTTCAGTTTGTCAAACGTATCATCATCGATGATGTGTTCGATCCGGCACGCCTCGTCAGCTGCTTTCTTCTCTTCAACGCCGACCGCTTCCAGCATCGCGCGCAGAAGTTCATGGCGTCTGTAGATTCTCTCGGCGATTTCCCTGCCTTCTTCGCGGAGTGTGATATACCCGCTGGAATCCATCTCGATGTAACCGTTCTCCCGCAGCTTTTTCATCGCGATGCTGATGCTGGGCTTGGAATACTTCCTCTCATTTACGATGTCGATGGACCGGACAGAGCCGTTCCTCCTCTCGAGAATCAGTATCGTCTCGAGGTAATCCTCCGCGGATTCATGAATTTCCATAATGCCTCCTTCATGGCCGGCGGCTCTGCCTGAACGCGGTTTCAGCCGCGGGTCATGCCGGCCGCCCCGGTCAGAACTCGAAGATCAGGGCGCCGTATGCCGGAAGATCAAAGGCAATATACTGCGGCTTGTAATCACAGTCTCCGGCTTTGGAACGGATCGAAGCCGGAAGCTGACTGTGTACGATGCTTCCGTACTTTTCCTCCGCACTGTTCAGCAACAACTTATAAGTGCCCTTCTCCGGTACGCCGACGCGGTAGTCTTTGTACTCGACCGGTGTCATATTCAAAACAAACAGGAGCTTCTTCGCCTTCGGGTCCGAAGCCTTCCGGAAGAAGCTGTAAATACTCCTGTCCTTGTCGTCCGCGTTAATCCATTCAAAGCCTGCCCAGTCATTGTCGATCTCGTACAGGCACGGATGTTTGCGGTATATTTTCAGCAGCTCCGCCACATACTTCTGCATGCCGCTGTTGAGTCCTCTTTCGAGAAGGAACCAGTCGAGCTCTCTCGCCTCGCTCCACTCTCGTTCCTGACCGAATTCCTGCCCCATGAAAAGGAGTTTCTTGCCGGAATGGCCAAGCATGTATGTATATCCTACACGCAGATTTGCATATTTGTCCGCTTCATAGCCGGGCATCTTCTCAACCATCGAACATTTCAGATGCACGACCTCGTCGTGAGAAAGCGGCAGGATGTAATTCTCGGCGCTGTTATAGCTCATCGCGAACGTCAGCGAATAGTGCGAACCGCTGCGCATCACAGGATCGAGCTTCATATATTCGCAGAAGTCATGCATCCAGCCCATGTTCCACTTGAACGAGAAGCCCAGGCCGTCTTCTTCGACTGGTCCCGTAACCTTCGGCCACGCCGTGGATTCCTCCGCGATGGTGACAAAGCCGTGGTACATGCCGCGGACGACTGAATTCAGATGCTTGAAGAATTCGATAGCTTCCAGATTCTTGTTTCCGCCGTATTTGTTCGGCAGCCACTGGCCGTCCTTCTTGCCGTAATCCAGATACAGCATCGAAGCCACCGCGTCCACACGGATGCCGTCCACATGGAACTCGCGGATCCAGTAGAGCACGTTCGCGATCAGGAAATTCTTGACTTCGGGCTTTCCGAGATTGAAGATCTTCGTTCCCCAGTCCGGATGTTCACCGCGGCGCGGATCCGGATCTTCATAAATGCACTGCCCGTCAAAACAAGCCAGTCCGTGCTCATCCGGGCAGAAATGCGCGGGTACCCAGTCGAGAATCACGCCGATGCCGTTCTTATGCAGCGTATCCACTAGATACCGGAAATCATCCGGCGTTCCATATCGCGATGTCGGCGCGTAATATCCGGTCACCTGATAACCCCAGGAGCCGTCGAACGGATGCTCGGAAATACCCATCAGCTCTACATGGGTAAACGGCACCTCTTTGAGGTACTGGACAATGCGGTCCGCGAATTCCCTGTAGTTGTAAAACCCGTCCGGCGTTCCGTCCGGATGTTTCATCCAGGAGCCGATGTGGCACTCATAGATGGACATCGGCTGCTTGAAGTAGTCCTTTCCGTCGCGCGCGTCCATCCAGCGGCTGTCGCCCCATTTGTAGGAAGAGCGGCCGACCAGCTTCGACGCGGTTCCGGGCCGCAGCTCCGCGCTGTTCGCGTACGGATCGGCCTTGTAAATTTTGCGGCCTTCCGGCGTGAAAATCAGGAACTTGTACAGTTCCCCGGCGGAAATATCCGGAATGAATGTCTCCCAGATACCGCCTTCCCCGACCTTTTTCATCGGATACATGTCTTCATTCCATCCGTTAAAGGAACCGATGACATGTACCGCTGCCGCGTTCGGTGCCCAGACCGCGAAGTGGAAACCCTTTTTCCCGTCCTCGCAGGATTCATGCGCGCCCAGTTTCTTGTAAATATCGTAATGCGTTCCCTGCCCGAACAGATAGCAGTCGTCATTGGAAATGAAAACCCGCTCATCCTGTACCTTCAAAGTATCCGCAGCCGCAACTCCCTTTTTCGCTCTTGCCATAAGCTTACCTTCTTTTCCCCGGATTGATGAAATTCCTGTCTGCATACCCCGGCAGAATCAGCCTTCGTCCGAAGGATTCTTTTTCTTCCCTTCAATAAAATCCTTCTCGTGGAGAATAATCCTGTCATCTTTATCATAACGCTTTCTGGTGATGATTTCCCAGAGCGTATGAAGCGATTTCCTTGAAGCGTGTGCGATCGCCGCGTCGACAATCTCCTGCACCTCATTGATTGTAGGATGGTGCCGCGGCACATTCAGCGCGGCGATCCGGCTCGCGAGCTGAAGCTCCGCAAACGTGTCCAGCACATAGTCCTTTGAAAGAGCATATTCCTTGCCGTATGCCGTGAGCGCGCGGACGCCGAGCGGACGGATGTCGATTCTCGCATCAAAGCTCCGCATGGCATCGCTGTTCTTTGCAAGCAGCGTATCCATTGCCCTTCTTGTATCCATCAGAATCAGGATAATTCCATGGCTGGCGCTCAGGGACTTTTTCAGTCTTGCAATCGCCTCTTCCGTCAAAACAGACGCGTTCCCGATCACCAGAGCCCCGCCATCAATCTTGGCGAGGATCTTCTGCATCTGGCCTTCCGGCAGGGCGTTAATACTCTTGCCGTTGGCTTTTGCTGTTTTGCCGCTGAAATTCGGATCTGCCGCGTGCACAATTTCAAGAATGCTCTGCGCGGTCCGCTCACAGAAATTGCGCGGCCCTGTAATGATCAGATTTCCGGTGTCCGGTTCAAGGCTGATCTGATCCAGCGCATCAAAAATCTGCTTCTGATTTTCCTTCTGGCGGAACAGCGGTCCGAACATATGCTTCTGCTCGTCGGTCAGTGCCCCGGCAAGACTTCCAAGTCCGGAAGGCGCGGCTTTGCGCTGCCTGACCTCCCTCGCGGCAGCCTGCATTTCCTGCCCGTCATCCGGCTTCACCGCCGCAGACATCTGCCGGTCTTCGTCCGCCTCTGCGGGCGCAGAGTTCTCCGGCGCTTCCCCCGTCACATCTTCTTCCTCCGGCAGCGGTTCCTGTTCTTCTGCAGGCTCCTCCTCTGGTTCGTGTCCGGCATCTTCCTCCGGTGCTTCGTCCGGCTCCTCTGCAGAGCCTTCAGAATCCGCTTCCGGTTCTTCCTCCGGTTCCCCGGCCGACTCCTCCGCATACTCTTCGGGATCCGCTTCCGGTTCTTCCTCCCGCGCTTCGGCCGGCTCCTCCGCATACTCTTCGGAATCCGCTTCCGGCTCTTCCTCCGGCGCTTCGGCCGGCTCCTCCGTGGATTCTTCCGGCGCTTCGCCCGGCTCCTCCGCATATTCTTCCGGAGCTGTGTCTCTGTATGCTTCTTCGTAGGAGTCCCCGGTGTCAAGGTCTTCACCTTGTGTGAATTGCTGTCCGCCTTCCGTGCGGTTCTCCTCCAGCGAAGTGCCGTATGCCTCGCGTTCCGCCTCCGCAGCCTGCCGCGCGGCCTTCTCTGCGTCCAGCCTCTTTCTGGCCGCCTCAAAGCGCGCCTGCTGCCGGCTCATCGCAAGACGTACCTCACTCGGATTCCAGCGTCTTGTGCTGAGGTCGTCTTCATCGGCGCCATCCTGCGGTGCGCTCTCACCTGCCACCGGCTGCATTTCTACTGCATCAACGACTGCAGCCTTCCCGGCGTCCGGACCCAAGGCATCGTGCGCCGCATCGTCGTCTGCCGCTTCATGATCCGGCATATCGTCATACGCAGTGCCGGGCTGCGGTGCTGCCGCATGATCACCAAAATAAACTACTGTGCCGGTCCGGTCTCCCGCCGCTTCTGCCGGGACAGAAGCTTCCTGTTCTTCTTCCCGCGCATCTTCCTGCTGCAGCGTTTCCGGCGCCTCATCCTGCGCAGGATAAGCTTCCTGCACTTCGTCCATCGGATACGTCTCATCAGCGCGGTAGTCTGCGTCCGCTCCCGCGTAGGAATACGAATCCGGAGCAGTATAACCGGCGTCTGTACCGGTGTACGTATCCGCGTTCAGGCCGTGGTCTGCATTCGTGTAAGAATCTGTATCCCCGCCGCGTTCCGTATCCGCGTACGAACCTGTTTCATCCGCGCGCGCATCCTGTTCCAGCGGCTTCAGATCATTAAAGCGGTTTCCGGCCGCGGCTGCCGCGCGCGCCCTCTCGCTTCCCGTCAGCCCGTCCGAAACCGGCACAGCCGCCGCGGCACTTCTTGCCGAGCGGATCGCCCGATTCGAATTTTTCTCGATGTCTTCGAGAAGGCCATGTCTTGCGGTCTCGTCAAAATCTCTCATGATCGGACCGGTATCTTCAAGAATTCTCTGCGCCCGTTTCTCATCATTGGCGCTGCGGATACCCCTGCGTACCTGATCCCATTCCTGCATGACCTGGCTGATGGAGCGCTGGCTGCTGTGCGTCTCTTGTTCCGGCTTTTCGCCGCTTTGCCCGTTCACGGTTTCCGCGGCGCGGCTTTGACCGCGCTGTTCCCTGCGCTCCGGAGCCTGTGTCCGCGCTTCTTCGCGGTTAAATCCCTGCTCCGGTGTATCATATGCGGAGCGGTTGTATCCCTGCTCCGGCGCAGCATATGCGTCAGCTTCCGGCTCCGGCGAAGGCTCCGTCACAGGCTCCTGCGGCGCATCGTTCCCGCCGCGGTAGATGTCCCGCATACCTTCCGCTACATTCTGCTGCAGGTGGTCCTGCGTATCCGCAGAGGTTTCCGGAATACTCCCCTGAATTTCATCCAGAAGATCCGCAGCCTTGTTCGCGTATTTGCCCGAAAACTGCGCAGTGATATCGAGGCACTCCTTCACGGCGTCCTCGTCTCTGCCGGCCTGATGATACAAAAGCGCGAGCTCGTATCCCCAGCGCTGGGTATGTTTCTCCTGCCGGAGTTTTTCGAGAATCGCGATCTTTTCGTTCATGCTGACCGGTGAAACCTGATACATCTTATACTGCAAAACAAGACGTTTGGGATTTTCCGGCTGAATCTGCGAATATTCCTGCACAAGCGTCAGCGCCGAAGCCAGATCGCTCTGCAGATTGTTCCTGCCGTAAAGAAAGATCGTCAGCTCGCAGAGATTGTAAATCACCAGCGCCTGATTTCTCTCGAATTCTTCCTGCTGCTCCCGCGTGTCCGGCTGCGGCATGATCTGCAGGCGGCGCAGCGCCACCTTCATGACAGAGCGGGCTTTTTCATATTCACGGTTAATTTTATAGACATCGCTGACCATGCAGAGCGTTTTAATGGTCTTGACTTTATTCCAGTCAACGGTATCCGCAAGACGCGCGGCCTCATCAAAACGCCTTTCCCCGATCAGCGCATTCAGTTCCTGAAGAGTAATCTTGTACTCATACTTATCCAAAGTCTGGTTCCTCTAGTCTGTAATTCTGCTGCCGGCAGTCCGGTGCCCGATCAAAACATGATACTCCCGAGCATAATTCATGAAAATTTTAGCATACTTTGAGTGCTTTTGAAAGTGCGGCAAACTGGGCGAGCGAGAGTTTCTCTCCCCGCACGGCTTTGTCCAGAGAAAGCTCCGAAAGGGCCTTTTCCACGTCTTCTCTTGTAAACGTCCGTCCCTCAAAGGAAAGGCCGTGGGACAGCGCGTTTGCAAGTGTTTTGCGCCTCTGATTGAAGGCGGCGCGGATAATGGCGAACATAAATTCCTCGTCCGCGTCTACCGGTGGTTCTGTGAAGGCATTCAGCCGCAGAACCTGCGAATCCACGCCGGGGCGCGGAATGAAGCAGCGGGGCGGCACGGTCAGCACAGCTTCCGGGCGCGCGTAATACTGAACCGCGAGAGACAGCGCTCCGTATTCCCTGTTTTCCTGTGTCGCGCAGATGCGCTCCGCAACTTCTTTCTGAATCATTACCGTAATGTTGTCAAAACAGTTCTTCTGCTTCAACAGCTGCAGCAGAATCGGGGTGGTGATGTAGTACGGAAGGTTCGCGACACACTTCATGGGACGGCCCTGATTAAAACGACTGCAAAGAGCGGAGAGATCTGTTTTCAGGATATCCTGAAACAGAACCGTTACATTCGGACATGCATCCAGCGTGACGGCAAGGACCGGTTCCAGCGACGTGTCGATTTCCACGGCGACAACATGCCCCGCAGCCGCGGACAGCGCCTGCGTCATCGTTCCGATGCCCGGACCGATTTCCAGAACGCAGTCCTCTTTCGTTACGCCGGCCGCCTCCACGATCCCGTTCACAATGCCCTCGTCAATCAGAAAGTTCTGCCCGTACTTTTTCTTCGCGCGGATGCCGAACTGATCCAGCACGCGCATTGTCGCGTATGGTTTTGTCAGAAGCTCACTCATCTCAAATGTACTCCCATATCCTCATCCGTGGACGGTTCCCCGTTTTCCGCTGCCGGTTCTTTTCTTTCATCCAGCCGGTAAAGCCGTTTCGCGTTCTCATAAGTCACGCGGATGACTTCCTCTTCCTGTATCTGCAGGAGCTGTGCGATTTCCCGCGCGACAAGCGGCAGATACAGCGAGCTGTTGCGTTCTCCCCTGTGCGGCACGGGCGCCATATACGGGCAGTCCGTTTCCAGTACTATGCGCTCCAGCGGAATCCGCTGCACGGTTTCCTTCAGGCGTCTGCCATTTTTAAAGGTCACAACGCCTCCAACGCCGATGTAATAACCCATCCGTACAAACTGCTCCGCCATTTCCGGACTGTAGGAATAGCAGTGAATAACTCCGCCGCTGAAATGTCCCTGCTCCTCCAGGAGGATCTGCATCGTATCCTGCGCTGCGTCTCTGGAATGGATAATGACCGGCAGGTCCGCCTCCTGTGCCATGCGCAGCTGCCTGCGGAACCATTTCTTCTGCATTTCCCTGTCCGGTTCATCATAATGATAATCCAGACCGATCTCTCCGACCGCGACAACCTTCGGTTCATGAAGCTTTTCCTGTATCAGGAGAAGCCTGCTCTCCGTAAGCGGCGCGCAGTCGGAAGGGTGTATCCCCAGAGCCGCATAGAATTGGGGATAAGCCTTTGCGAGCGCCAGCACCTCATCAATGCTGGAAAGATCCGAAGCGACATTGACCGCGCCGCAGATGCCTGCCTCCGGAAACTGCCGTACAATAGCGGGAAGGTCATCCTGGAACGCTTCATCGTTATAATGACTGTGTGTATCGAATATCATATCCTGTCTCCATTCTACCATCATTTAATGCGCAGCCTCGCGGATTGTAAAGGATTTCGTCTCCGGCTTTCCGGACAAAGCCCATTTTCAGCGCCAAAATGGTAATTATCGCCAAAACAGGTCCGACTGTACGCCAGAAACATGTGCAACATTTTTTCAAAAAAATACTTGATTATTTAATGTGGTTTTCATATAATAACATTCGTCGCGAGAAAACAGATTTAAAGAGCTGCTTCTCCGGCAGACAATTTACAGATATGCGCTTTTAGCTCAGTTGGTAGAGCACCTGACTCTTAATCAGGGTGTCCAGGGTTCGAGTCCCTGAAGGCGCACGCGGAGCACTGTTTTTGTGGTTTAGCCATGGGGACGGTGTTTCTTTTTGCGTTCAGGCGAACAACGCTGGCAGCTGCGCGTATTTTTGCCACTATGAACATAACGGCAGCAGAAAGCCGCGCGGGCAGAACCTTTTCTCTGCCCGCGCGGCTTTCTCTTTACCTGTTCTCTTTCCCCGCATTATCTTCCGTGCCCGCTCTCCGTCTGCCTCTGTTTCAGCGCAGTTTGAAAAGCGTACTCATGATCCCCCTGCCGAGACTCGCGCCGAGGTTCCCGCCGAGCGTCTTCCCGAATTTACCGAACATCGATTCACCGACATTCTTTCCGACTTCGCGTCCGAGCGTTCCCGCGACGCTGCTGCCGACAGATTTCGCGGCCTGTTTGTAGGACCTGCTCCGCGCCTTCTGTTCCTTTTCCTCTTCCTTCTCTCTGGCTCTGGCTGCAGCCTCTTCCTGCTTGGCCCGCTGCGCCTCTTCCTCTTCTTTCTGCAGAAGAGCAGCCTCTTTTCCGAGCTTTCTCTGCAGGAACTCATACGCGGAATCCGGATCGACCGCGTTCGCGTATTTCTGCGCAAGGCTGCTCCGGTTCACCGTCTGCTGCCTGGTCAGATCATCGATTGCGCCGATTCTGCTCTGCGGAGGGAGAACAAGGATCTTTTCGGCGATTCCCGGAACACCGTCCGGCCCGAGAAGAGAAACAAGTGCCTCTCCAATGCCGAGCGAAAGCATTGTTTCATAGGTATCAAACGCGGGATTCGTCCGGAAAGCGTCTGACGCAGCCCGTACCGCCTTCTGTTCGGAAGGCGTATATGCGCGGAGCGCGTGCTCGATCTTATTCCCCAGCTGCGCCAGTACGCCGTCCGGAATGTCTTTCGGATTCTGCGTGCAGAAGTAAACGCCGACGCCCTTGGAACGGATAAGCTTGACCACCTGTCCGATTTTATCAAGCAGTGCCTTCGGCGCGCCGTCAAACAGAAGATGCGCTTCGTCGAAGAAAAAGACAAGCTTTGGTTTTTCAAGATCCCCGGCTTCCGGCAGCACCTCAAAGAGCTCGGACAGAAGCCACAAAAGGAACGTGGAATACAGTGTGCCGTTTGCAATCAGGCTCGAAGAATCCAGAATGCTGATTATCCCCCGGCCGTCTTGATCTGTCCGCAGAAAATCCCGGATATCGAAAGCCGTTTCTCCGAAGAACCGGTTGCCGCCCGCCCCCTCAAGTGCCGCGAGGGAACGGATGATGACCGCGATCGAAGCCGGGCTGATCCTTCCATAGCTGCTCTCATAGACTTTCCGGTTATCATTTATAAAATTCAGCAGTGCCTTCAGATCCTTGATATCGATCAGCAGAAGGTTTTCGGCGTCCGCGATCTGAAACGCAATCGAAAGCAGTGCGGACTGCGTATCGTTCAGTCCGAGAATTCTGGAAAGCAGGAGCGGTCCCATCTCCGAAACCGTCGTGCGGAGCTGGATGCCGCGATTTCCATAGATATCAAAGAATTCCGCGGGATATCCCTTGTATTCGAAGCCCGCCTGTGCAAGCCCGAACTTCTGTATGCGCCGCTGCATGTCTTCCGAGTCCGCTGCGGGACTGACCATCCCCGCGAGGTCACCCTTGACATCCGAAAGAAATACAGGTACGCCAAGATCGCTGAACGCCTCGGAAAGCACCTTCAGCGTAACTGTCTTGCCGGTGCCGGTCGCTCCCGCGATCAGACCGTGTCTTGCAGCCATTTCCGGCAGAAGATAAACCCTTGTTCCATCTTCTCTGCTGCCGATCCAGATTTTCCCTTCCTGTACCATAGTCCCCTCCGATTCGGAATATTCTATCCGGCAGCGATCACTGCCATGTAAAAAGTATACAGCAATCTTGGACAGTTCGGAAATTTTGTTGCGTTAAGAAAGTGCGGCGTGATGATATACTCAAGTGGTTACAATACGTGATTTTTCCGGAGGTCAAATGGACACTTATCTGATGAAAAAGGCCATGATCGAGGCTGCCGTCGCGCGCGGCATCCGCGAGATGGAGGAGGATCCCGAGCGAAGCATCCGCAGGCTTGCCGATCTCGGCAGACAGTTTTCCAAAAACCGTTTCCAGGATCAGGTTTTTTCAATCATCCAGGAACTGCTCGACAACGAAAACAGCGCCTACTACGATATGATGCATAACCTGCTCAAGAATTCCGACCATGAAGCGCTGCGTAAGTTCGGCGTCAACTTCGGCTACATGAGCTGGGCTTATGGCGCCGCGACAATCCGTGAGCTGGAGAAAAAGGAAGGCTTCTGCATTCCGTGGAGCATCCGTCTCCGCTATGACGCATCCGAAAATAATAATCCTGCTGCCTTTAATACAGAAAAGCTCGCATCCCTGATTGATCAGGGGCAAAAGCTCGGTATCTATGTCTATTTTATCCGGCAGAGTGGAAATGATACCGACTCCTACGCACTGCTGGAACTGCTCGGGCGCTACAACGACTGCGCTTTTGTCTGGTTCAAGGAAGACGGGCGGCTGACCGCCGCGCAGATCCAGATGCTCAAGGTCTGCAAGAACACTGTTGTCTCCCTCCCCGCAGGCGTCCATGAAGCGCTTCTGACATCTGAAATTCTGCGGGACCAGAAAGTGATCTTCGCGATGCACATGCTCTACGATGACAATATCTCCGACGACCAGTTCCGCAATGTCATGGAGCATGTCCTGACCAGTGAGACTGCTTTATTTTTCTCGATTTCCAAAGACGGCACGAAAAACGTCGCGCGCCAGTACTGCTATGATTCCAGACTCCGGCAGGAATATCCGTGCGTTGAGATGGACTATTACGGCGACGGAGAGAGCATCAGCGGTGTCCTGACCGAGCATCCCTATCTTCTGGAACTGGATGAATTCGGAAGGGTCGTTCGTCCGGACGGCTCGAAAGGAACCGCTTTCGCGTTTGATCTGCCGCTCTCCGAAGCGCTGCGGCAGGTCATGCCGCCGTTTGAGGGTTAAAACAACCCTTTCGGTACACAGTCGGAAAAGCCGGCGTTTCCGGGCAATCTGCCTTGGAAACGCCGGCTTTTATCATGATTCTTCTAGCGGACAGGGGCCATGCTTCCAATCTGCATGCTGATGTCCTTGATCTTTGCGATATACTCTTCCGCTCCGATTTCACGGCCGTATCCATCGGACAGCCAGCGGACAAGCGAAGTTAAAAGTGCATCGGTGACAAACGCGACGACAAAACTGTCATCCTCGTTATGCGGCAGAATGTCTTTTAAGAAAAATTCCGCAAGCGGTGAAACCGTCTCAATCAGATAATCCTTGAAGGAATTCTGTCCCTCAATTTTCAGAGCAGCGTTGTAAAATTCCTTTTCCCTGTAAAAATACTTGCACATGTCGCTGTACATATCCCAGCCGCTGCCATAGGAGTTCACATCCAGTTCGCCGATGAAGCCGACATAGAAAATCCAGTTTACCAGATCGTACTTGTCTCTGAAGTGGTAATAAAAGCTTTTCCGGTTGATCCCGCAGTCCTCGCAGATATCCGAGACACTGATCTTTTCAAAAGGCTTCTTGCGCATGAGCTTTTTCATGGACGCCGCGAGAGCGTTTTTCGTCGCGTTGGAATCAGCCATACTGCACCCTTATTTCCGTTCACAGTCCGTTCTGGCGCATGCGCCGCAGACTTCCGAATTATTGGCGGATACCCTGCCATCAACTGTTCCGTTCTGCAGAAGAGACTCCACCATTTCCTTCATTGTGCGCCAGCCGAGCGTTGCGCATTTTACTCTGGCAGGCATATGGGAGACCGCCTCAAGAGAAGCCGACTCGTCCAGTGCCTCCTTCTGCTCCTGCGTCGCCGTTCCGCGGATCATGCCCATGAAATCAGCGCACAACGCCAGTGCTTCTTCCTGTGTCTTGCCGATAATAAGATCACACATCATATCTGCGGAAGACTGGGAAACCGCGCAGCCGCTTCCGTTAAAGGCGGCATCCTCAATAATACCGTCTTTGATCTGAAGCTGCAGATTAATGTCGTCTCCGCAGCTGGGATTCACGCCATTTAACACCATGGTCGGTTTGTCCAGATCATGTTTGTGCGACGGGTGCAGATTGTGTTCATTTACAATTTCGCGATATAAAGATTTAATATCCAAGCCAGCCCCTCACTTTCCCCGCGGCGGCAACGAAACGGTCCACTTCTTCTTCCGTATTGTAGAAATACAGGCTCGCGCGTGTCGTTGCGTTCACCTGCAGCCACTTCATCAGAGGCTGCGCGCAGTGGTGTCCTGCCCGTACCGCGATGTGTTCTGTATCCAGCACCGAAGCAACATCATGCGGATGGCACCCTTCAATATTGAAGGTAACAATCCCGCAGTGCTTCGCAGGATCGCTGCTGCCATAAACCGTAATTTCCGGAATTCGTGAAAGACCGTCCATAAGCCGCGCGGTCAGTTCCTCTTCCGTCTTTCTTATTGTATCAAATCCGACGCCCTGCAGGTAGTGAATTGCGGCGCCAAGTCCGACAGCGCCCATCGCGTTGACCGTACCTGCCTCGAATTTCTCGGGCACATCGGCAAAAGTAGCAGTCTGCCGCTCGACATACTCGATCATTTCGCCGCCTGTCAGGAACGGGGGCATGTCTTCCAGAAGTTCCTTTCTTCCGTAAAGAACACCGATTCCCATCGGCGCGCAGAGCTTATGTCCGGAGAACGCGTAGAAATCCGCACCGAGTTCATTCACGTTCACGGGAATATGCGGCGTCGACTGCGCACCGTCAACAACAACGACCGCGCCGTGCGCGTGCGCCGTATCCGCGATTTTGCGGACCGGATTTGTGACACCAAGCACGTTGGATACGTGGGCGATCGAAACAATCTTCGTTCTGTCCGTAATTTTCGAGCGGATTTCCTGCTCTGTCAGTGTGCCGTCCTTTTCAGGTTCCATATAGATCAGCTTCGCACCGGTCTGCCGGCAGACCATCTGCCACGGCAGAATATTCGAATGATGCTCCATGATCGAGATGACGATCTCGTCGCCCTCATGAACATGGCTCAGCCCGTAGCTGTATGCCACGAGGTTCAGTGATTCCGTTGTATTACGCGTGAAAACAATTTCGCAGTCCATATCCGCGCCGATAAACTGCGCCGCGGCGTGTCTTGCGTCCTCATAGGCTTCGGTCGCCCGGATACTCCAGTCATACAGACCGCGGAGGGGATTGGCATTGCAGGAATTATTGAACTGCCGCATCGCGTCCAATACCTGCACGGGTCTCTGGGTCGTCGCCGCGTTGTCAAAATAAATCACGTCATTTCCGCTGAAAATCGGAAAATCCTTACGAAAACTGTTCATGCCTGAAATGCCTCCTCAATATAGTCCCGGACCTCTTCGCGCAGTTTCTCCTCCGGCAGCTCACGGGCAACTGCCCCGAGCCTTGCGCGGACCATCAGCTGCTGTGCGGCTTTTTCATCAATGCCTCTGCTCGCCAGATAAAACAGCATGTCCTGATCCAGCTGTCCGATCGTTGCTCCGTGACTGCCTTCCATATCTTCTTCTTCGCAGAGAATGACAGGAAGCGACTTGTTCACAATATTGTCCGCGAGGAGCAGTACGTTCTCTTTTTCATGGCCATACGAGCCCTTCGAGCCTCTGCGGAAATCGATGGTGTCCGACAGGCGCTTTACCGCGCCATGATCCAGCACGCCGTCAAAGCTCATCTCGCAGTTTGTCTTTCTGCCCCGCTGCACGACGTTGTAATTCATATCTGTCGTACCATCCTGGGCGATATATCCGACTTTCGCCTGAAAGGCAGAAGCGTTTCCCACAAGCTCTGCCTGCGCGCCCGTATAGGAATTTCCGGCTCCAAGCTCCAGACTGATAAACTGCATCGAAGCTTTATCCAGAAGTGCGGCGCCAAGATCGTCGAAGTGCGTATAGCCCTTCCCGAGAAGTTGAACTTTTGCAAGCGTCAGTTTTGCTCCTTTCTCAAGAAGCACTTTCGTCGAAACCGCCGCCGTCCCATGCGCCTTGCGGCTGCTGCGGCAGGTCATGGCCAGCGTAAGGGATGCGCCCTCTCCTACATGGATAATCTGGGCGGACGCAGCCTGATTGCCGCTGTAAAATGTCTGATCCCATAAGACCGGTGTCTCTATCTGCACACCGTCCTTCACTTCCAGAAGATGAACTTCCCGCAGGGAACCGCGCATATATGTGTCATATTCTTCCCCGAGGCCCGTCGCGAATGCCTGCGGATGATAAATCGGCTGCTTCGAGGCAACGACTTTCTCCGGCTCTTCTTCCGGAGCGTGCGCCTTCATCCATTTTGCGGCGTCGTCCGGCGACATGGTTTTTACGGACACGCCTTCCGGCAGCTTCTGAAATGTCGTGTCAACAGAAACGTCAAGAACCGGCGCCTTCTCGATAACCGCCGCGTTGGTTTTCAGGCGGTTCCATGTGATGGAAGGGATATGTCCTACCTGTATTCTGTCCATTACATTCCCTCCATTTCCAGTTTAATCAGGTTATTCATTTCCGCCGCATACTCGAGCGGAAGTTCCTTGGATACCGGGCTCGCGAAACCGGACACAATCATCGCGCGCGCCTCGGATTCGCTGATCCCGCGGCTCATCAGGTAGAAAACAGCTTCGTCGCTGATTCTGCCGATCTTCGCCTCATGTCCGACATCCGCGTCCGCGGTGCGCACATCCATCGCGGGGATCGTATCCGAACGGGAAATATCATCGAGCATCAGGGAAGCGCAGTCAACGGACGCCTTCGCGTGTTTTGCCGTCTTTTCAATCACGACCGAACTTCTGTAGGTGCTGATGCCGCCGCCCTTGGAAATGGATTTCGTATTGATGTACGAAGATGTATTCTTTCCGATGTGGATCATCTTCGCGCCCGTATCAAGATTCTGCCCGGCGCCCGCGAATGTAATGCCTGTAAACTCGCAGTGTGAATTGTCGCCCTTTAAAATTGTCGTCGGATACAGATAGGAAACATGGGAGCCGAAAGAGCCGGAAACCCATTCCATGCGTCCGCCCTCCTCAACAATCGCGCGTTTGGTGTTGAGGTTGTACATATTCTTCGACCAGTTCTCGATCGTCGAATAGCGGAGTCTTGCGTTTTTCTTGACATAAAGCTCCACGCAGCCCGCGTGCAGATTCGCGACATTATACTTCGGTGCGGAACAGCCTTCAATGAAGTGCACATCCGCGCCCTCATCGACGATGATGAGCGTGTGCTCGAACTGTCCGGCGCCTTTGGCGTTCAGACGGAAATAGGACTGCAGCGGGACTTCCACATGCACGCCCTTGGGGACATAGACAAACGAGCCGCCGCTCCATACCGCGCCGTGCAGAGCTGCAAACTTATGGTCCGTAGGCGGCACAAGCTTCATGAAGTACTCTTTTACCATATCCTGATATTCGCCGGATACCGCGTCCTCGAAGCCGATATAGACAACGCCCTGATCCGCAACCTCCTTCTGCAGGTTGTGGTAAACAAGCTCGGAATCGTACTGCGCGCCGACGCCGGCAAGGGACTCTCTCTCCGCCTGCGGAATTCCCAGCTTGTCAAAGGTATTCTTGATTTCCTCCGGAACATCTTCCCAGTTTCCCTTCATGTCCGACTTGCTGCGGACATAGTTGGTAATGCGGTCCATATCGAGGCCGTCAATCGAAGGTCCCCAGTCCGGAACTTTCAGTGAATTGTAAATATCAAGGCATTTCAGACGGAACTGCCGCATCCAGAGGGGATCATGTTTCTCCTCCGAAAGCTGCTCGACAATTTCCCTCGTCAGGCCTTCCTTCATGCGATAGAAGCCCCTGGATTCGTCGTCCCTGAAATCGTAGAAGCTTCTGTCGACTTCCTGTATCTTCTGGTCTGCCATTTCGTTCACCCCGCTTTTACTGATCGCCTGCGCCTGTGAATTTTTCGAAACCGTGTTCATTGATTTCATCCACAAGCTCCGGGCCGCCCGTATGCACGAGTTTTCCCTTTACAAGGATATGGGTATAGTCGACCTTGAGCGCTTCCAGAATCTTCGTACTGTGTGTGATAATCAAAAGCGCGCCGTTTTTCTTCTTCTGATATTCCTCGATACCGCGGGAAACGGTGCGGACAGCGTCAACATCCAGGCCGGAGTCGGTTTCATCAAGAATCGCGAGCTTCGGGCTGAGCATCAGGAGCTGGAGAATCTCCGCCTTTTTCTTCTCGCCGCCCGAAAAGCCGACATTCAAGTCTCTGTCCGCGTAAGACGCGTCCATCTGCAGCAGCGACATCGTGTCTTCGAGCTGCTTCTTGAATGTAAAAATCTTAATCGGTTTGCCGGTCTGCTGCCGGATCGCGTTCCGCAGGAACTCTTCAAGAGAAAGTCCCGGTACCTCCAGCGGATTCTGGAACGAAAGGAACATTCCCTTCGCCGCGCGCTTGTCCGTCGTCAGCTTCGTAATATCCTCACCGTCAAAAACAATGGAACCCTTCGTAACCTTGTACCCCGGGTTTCCCATCAGAGTATAACCGAGCGTGGACTTTCCGGCGCCGTTGGGTCCCATGAGTACATGAGTCTCTCCGGCGCGGATATCCAGATCAATTCCGTGCAGTAATTCGCCTTCCTCAATCGAAGCGCACAGATCGCGTACCTGTAATAAAGGTGCTGCCATAATATCCTCCTGAAATCTTTCCTTGGATGTCCTGTTAAATCACAAAATCATTGCCGATCATTGCCAGTGCCTGATCCTTGAGATCCTGTAAAGTTACGCTGTCAACATAGTTATTGATGACCTTCGCGAAGTTCTTCCAGAACGGAAGTACCGCGCAGTCCGCGCTCATGTCGCACATGCCGGCTTCCGCTACACAGGCAACCGGGTTGAGGCTTCCCTCCATAACGCGCAGAATATCGCCGACCGTATATTCCTTCGGCTCACGCGTCAGCTTATAACCGCCGTTGTTTCCTCTCTGCGAACGCACAAACCCCGCTCTTGTAAGTACCGTGACGATCTGTTCCAGATATTTCACGGTAATGTTCTGCCTCTGCGAAATGTCTCTGAGACTGATGAACTCCCCTGTATCATGCAGAGAAAGATCCAGCATCATCCGCAGTGCGTACCGTCCTTTAGTTGAAATTTTCATACAGCGTACCTCATCGTTGTCCGGGGCGCGGCCTATCGCATAACATTAACACGTTCGCGAAAACACTGCAACGTGATGCCGGCCGGCTGTCCGTATCTTTCTGTTCCGGCAGGTAAGTGCCGCTTCTTGCTTCCGTCTTCCTTGCTATTGTATACTGGTGCCCGGAAGCGGCCCGTAACAGAAGTTACAGTCCGGAACATAATTACCTATTCCTATCGGATCTGGGTTATTTGCTAATCCCAGTATAACGGTAGATTTTGGAATTTCAAGCGTAAAATGAGAACTTCTCCTAAAATTCTGGTAAAATCCGCCATGCGTCCGGCAGCAGAGAATTCCGACGGCTCTATCCGGAAATCCGCAAGGGAACGCATGGATGAAAAATATATGCTGCAGGCGATTAAACAGGCCGAAAAGGCCATGGCGCTCGGGGAAGTTCCGATCGGCTGCGTGATCGTTCAGGACGGAAAAGTCATCGGCCGCGGCTATAACCGCAGAAATACCGACCACTCCACACTCTCGCACGCGGAAATAACCGCGATCCGCAAGGCCGGCAGAAAGACAGGCGACTGGCGGCTCGACGGTGCCGTGCTCTACTGCACGCTGGAGCCCTGTCCCATGTGCGCCGGTGCGATCGAACAGGCGCGTATAGACCGCGTCGTGA
The DNA here is from genome assembly GCA_900317555.1 of uncultured Lachnospiraceae bacterium. Taxonomy (GTDB): domain Bacteria; phylum Bacillota; class Clostridia; order Lachnospirales; family Lachnospiraceae; genus CAG-791. The sequence continues at coordinate 53,544 of ONHF01000012.1, forward strand.
TCGGAGCGCCCAGCGACAAGTCCGGGTGCTGCGGTTCTATACTGAACATTGTCGACAACCCGCTCCTCATGCATCAGTCCGAAGTGACACGCGGTGTTCTGATGCCGCAGTGCAGGGAACTGTTAAAGCGCTTTTTCCGGCAGATGCGCTCCCGCGCATCCGGGACTTGAAAAAACGCGCCGGATTGTATATAGTCTTACTGTCACGTTATTGTGACCGGCGGATATTTCCGCAGCCCTGCCGGGTCTTGCGCAATGAATCCTGCGAACCGTGTCAGATCGGGAACGAAGCAGCACTAAGCAGATCCTTTCATGTGCCGTAAGGGTGCCTGGCAGGGCTCCGGAAGTGTCCGTCTTTTTGTATTGTTTTGCGAGGTTTTTACTGATGCCGAGAGAAGCTATTCCATCCGGTATATTGGATCTTTCCCACTGCGTTCTCTGCCCGCGGGAATGCGGCGCGGACCGTCTGCACGGAAAGACAGGAAGATGCGGGGAAGGTGCCTTCCTTCGCGCGGCGAGAGCAGCTCTTTTGTATTATGAAGAGCCCTGCATCAGCGGAAGGCAGGGGAGCGGTGCGGTCTTTTTCGACGGCTGTAACATGGGCTGCGTGTTCTGCCAGAACCATACGATTTCCGGAGGTTCTTCCGCTTCCCGCCCCGCGTGGGGACTCACCGCGGAGGACCTTGTGCAGATCTTTCGGGATCTGCAGACACAGGGCGCCGCGAACATCAATCTGGTCACGCCATCCCATGTCGTGCCGTTTCTGCTCCCGGCGCTGAAAAAGGCGAGGCAAAACGGACTTTCCATTCCCGTCGTCTACAATACGGCATCTTATGAAAAGGCGGAAGCGCTTCGCGCGCTGGACGGGCTCGTGGATATCTATCTGCCGGATCTGAAATTTTATTCGGGTGAGCTTTCTGCGCGGTATGCAGGCACGGAAGACTATTTCCGGTTTGCGGCAGAAGCGATTGACGAGATGGTGCGCCAGCAGCCGCTGCCGGTTTTTGCGGACGGGACACACGCGCTGGACGAGGAAGATGACAGGAATGACCCTTTGATGACAAAAGGTGTCATTGTGCGGCATATGGTCATGCCGGGGCATACAGAGGATTCCAAAAAGGTGATCCGCTATCTGCATGAGCGCTACGGAAATCAGATTTTTATCAGCATCATGAATCAGTATACGCCCATGCCCGCGGTAAAAGATGATCCTCTTCTTTCGAGGACGGTTTCCGAAAAAGAATATGATGAAGTCGTGAACTTCGCGGTTTCGATCGGTGTAGAAAACGGTTTTCTCCAGGAAGGAGGAACCGTGTCCGAAAGCTTTATCCCTAAGTTTGACGGAACCGGTGTTTCCCGTTTCAGTAATCCTTCTTCTCGAGATATTTCAGGTAATTCATGACCATCAGTGCGATTTTGAAGGTCATCGCATCGTCAAAAATGCGGATATCCAGTCCTGTTGTCTTCTGGAGCTTCTCGATCCGGTAGACCAGCGTGTTCCTGTGGATAAAAAGCTTTCTGGACGTTTCTGAAACATTCAGGCTGTTCTCGAGAAAAGCGTTGATGGTCGAGAGCGTCTCGTTATCGAGATCATACGGCACATGATCTCCGAAAACCTCGTGAATGAACGTCTCGCACAGGTTTGAAGGCAGCTGGTAAATCAGCCGTCCTATGCCGAGCTCCGCGTAAGAAGTAACCAGCCGCTCCGCGTAGAAAATCTTGCCGACATCGAGCGCCATTTTTGCTTCTTTGTATGATTTCGAGAGGTCATTCAGATCCAGAATTATGCTGCCGAACGCCGCGCGGGCCTTGACCATGGCCTCCGTATTCAGCATGTCCACGGCCGTCTGCGCCGCCGCGTTCAGACTTTCGTAATCGTCTTCACGGTCAAGCGACTTAATGACAATTACACTGTTCTCATCGACTTCGGTCAGATAGTCTCCGTTCTGCGTTGTGAAAATGCTGCCGAGCAGCTCTCCCGCAACCGAATCTCCTTCCGCCATCGTTTCGACGACAATGACGGCGCGGGGGCCGGTGCAGCTGATATGAAGCTTTTTCGCCCGGTTGTGTATGTCCACCTGCAGCAGATTGTCCAGCAGCAGGTTCTGGAAGAAGTTGTTCCGGTCATACTTCTCTTTGTAGGCAATCATCAGATTCTGAACTTCGCTGACCGCGATTTTGGCAACCATCAGCGTATGCTCGCCGCGGCCGATCGCCGTCAGAATGTAGGAGACTTCATCGTCCTCGAATACCTTCATCAGATAATGATCCCCGATGATCTGCGAGTCCACCGAAGAGCCCGCAAAGCCCGCAACCGTCTGCGTGGAAGGAATCACAGCGCCGGATGTCATTGCGAACAGCTGACCGTTCAGATCCTGCATGCAGAATTCCACTTTTGTAATCGCCGTTAGTTCTTCGAGACATTGTTTCACGATTTGTGCCGATAACATAAGCTGCCCCTTTCTGTCTGTAAGGTGAACAGATTTTCATGCCTGTTTTGTCTGTCTTTTGGTTCCATTTTACAATTTCATGTTCGTGAAAACAATACAAAAGGCATCCGCCCCGTACAGGACGAATGCCTTGCAACTGCGTATTTGTTTACGCCGCGGTATACACCGGGCTGAAAAAGCTTTTAGTTGGTGATGGTCTTCTCTGTTTCCTTGTCGAAGAGATGAATCTTTTCGATATCGAAAGCAAGCTTGATGGTATCGCCGACCTGTGCCTTGGTTCTGGGATTGACACGGGCTGTGAAAGGCGTGTTGTCGATATCAAAATACAGGAAGACTTCAGCGCCCAGAAGCTCACGGACATTGATCTTGCTCTGGAAAACAGGAGCGCCCTCTTCCGGAATGGTCTCCTCGTCCAGATCCGCGATATGCTCGGGACGGATGCCGACAGTAACGGTCTTGCCATTATAGCCGCCGTCAATGACCGCCTTTGCCTTTGCTGGTGTCAGCGGAATATCAATGCCTGCAACCGTAACGCATGCCTTGCTGCCGTTCACCTTGACAACGCCGTCAACAAAGTTCATCTGCGGAGATCCCATGAAGCCCGCAACGAAGAGGTTGCCGGGATCATCATACAGGTGCTGCGGTGTGTCGACCTGCTGAACAACGCCGTCCTTCATTACGACGATTCTGGTGCCCAGTGTCATAGCCTCGGTCTGGTCATGTGTTACATAGATGATCGTTGTGCCGAGTCTCTGATGGAGCTTGGCGATTTCGGATCTCATCTGAACACGGAGCTTCGCGTCCAGGTTGGAGAGAGGCTCGTCCATCAGGAATACTTTCGGGTTACGGACAATAGCACGTCCCATCGCGACACGCTGTCTCTGGCCGCCGGAAAGAGCCTTGGGCTTACGGTCGAGGAGCTGTGTCAGATCCAGAATCTTCGCCGCGTTCTTAACCATCGTATCGATCTGATCCTTCGGAACCTTGCGGAGCTTGAGGCCGAATGCCATGTTGTCATACACGGTCATATGCGGATACAGCGCGTAGTTCTGGAAAACCATCGCGATATCACGGTCCTTGGGCTCTACATCATTCATGACCTTGCCGTCAATCTTGAGTGTGCCGCTCGAGATATCTTCAAGTCCTGCGATCATACGCAGTGTTGTAGACTTTCCGCAGCCGGAAGGTCCTACAAAGATGATGAATTCCTTGTCCTCAATATCCAGATTGAAATCCTTGACAGCTTCAAATCCATTGGGATACTTTTTGTAAATGTGCTCCAGATTCAGACTTGCCATTGATACCCTCCCCGAAATATACGGAATATTTCTGTTTCAAACTGATAACAGTATATCGGAAATCATACGTGCGGTATACGGCGCATTTGCCCAAACTTTTTCTGATTTTCATATGAAAAAATGCGGCATTCCTGCCGCATTTCCAATTTACATAGACAATTTTCACAATGCTTTGACTGATTTGCGTTCAGAATCACCAAATCACAGCTTCTGCTCTGTCTGATTCTCATCCTCCGCGCTTTCTTTGTCTTCCTCCATCTGTCTTCGCAGTTCCGTATAAGCCTTCTCTTTTTCCTCTTCCGAGGAGACATCATCCACGCCGTCTTCCCCTCTGTCTTCCGGCTCGAACTTTTTGAATACCGGGCTGTACATCCATGCACATACATAGGCCGGCAGCGAAATGCCGAACATCAGAAGCACCGGAAACGCGTACACAAAAAGGGCAAAAACAGCCGCCGGTACCGCCCAGATCACTGTCATAAGAAGCGTTCTCGGAAGCTGCGCGACCATCAGCAGAATCGCGTTCTTGACGTTAACACTGACCGGGTTCTCAAAACGCATGATCAGCGGAAAAATCCACTGTACGGTCATGAACAGCACCATCGCGGCCGCGGACAGGATATAAATCATAAAATGCGGCAGCACATCCGGATTCTGCCGGATCAGCATGATATCCACGATAAAGAACGCAAAGAGTACAAGATAAAACAGCCAGACTGCTGTTGCCTGTTTGAAATTATCCTTGAATGCCCTGAAATATGTTTTGACAATGTAGCCGTCCTCATCTCTGACCATCCGCAGCAGAACATAATGCATTGCCGTAATCGCGGCCCCCGCCGTAAATACCGGAACGCAGCAGACAAGTGTCAGCACATTGAGTATCATCAGGTTCGCTGCTTTGGTCAGAAACCTTGTCAGAGGACTGTCCAGTCCGAAAATTTTATCCATACCGATTCCCTCTCCGCTCTTTCGCGGTTACCCTATAACTTGTCGATCATGGAACTGATCAAGTCCTTCAGGCGGTCCTTCAGAGATTCCTTTGCGTCGTCAACGATTTTCTGTGTCTGTTCCTGTACTGCTCCGCCTGCCTGTTCGATCATCTGACTTCCCGCGATGCCGGCCTGCTCGACAAGCTTTTCGCTGGCGTCTCCTGCCTTTCTGGCAATGCTGCTGCCGGCGTCTCCCACCTTCTCTGAAATGCTGCTGCCGGCATCTCCCGCCTTCCTGGAAAAGCCGCTTTCCTGCCCGCCGGCGGCGTCCGGAATCTCACCCCTCGCCGCATTATCCTGCCCGCCGGTTTCCCTGGAACTGCCTGCTCCCGCTTCTGCGGCGGCGTCCGGCCTCTGCCCGCGGGCAGTCAGCGTATGCACAATGGCAGATGGAGAAAGTCCGATATCATCCAGCCGCTCCATTGCTTCGAGGAACTTCCGCCGCTCTCCCTCAAGGAAATTGTCGGTATTCTTCGTCGAAACGTTCTGCGAGCCGGAAGGCGCGTGGATTTCCGCAGATACTGTAACAGGCGGAAAAGCCGCAGCGACCGTAAGGGCCACTGCAGCAGTCACAATCCGCCTTTTGTATTGTCCGTGCTGTTTTTTCATAAACAATCAGCTGATCAGCGATCCCGAAGAAATGTTCCGGTTTTCGTCAGGCGTCATGAGAGCCAGCGTACCGTCTTCACCCTCCGCGCAAAGCAGCATGCCTTCCGAAAGAACGCCGGCAAGCTTTGCAGGCTTTAAATTGCAAAGAACCATGACTTTCTTTCCGACCATCTCTTCGGGAGAATAACTGCCGCGGATGCCGGATACGATCTGTTTTGTCTCACTGCCGATTCTTACTTTGGAGCAGAGAAGCTTTTTCGATTTCGGCACTGCCTCACAGGCAATGATTTCACCGACACGAAGCTCGAGCTTTGCGAAATCTTCGATCTGCGTCTGCGGTTTATGCGCCTGTTCGCTTTCCTTCAGGGCGCCGCCTTCCTTCTTCGCGTCGCCCGTCTCGCCTCTGGCGGCTGCGGCAGCTGCCTCCGCCTTCTGCTTTTCAACAATGACGCCGACCTTTTTCATGACTTCTTTTTCATCGAGCCTTGCAAAAAGCGTCCCGGGATTCTCCGTCACTTTTGTTCCCGAGGGATACAGACCGAAGGTATCCAGTGTGTCAAAATCACGCAGCTTTGTATTCAGCTGCAGCGCGATCTTCTCTGCCGTCTCCGGCATGAAAGGAGCAAGCAGCGAGGCGCCCATGATGATGCCTTCGGTCAGATTGTACATCACAGTCGAAAGCCGGTCCGCCTTCGCGGGATCCTTTGCCAGAATCCACGGCTCCGTCTCGTCAATATATTTATTGAGGCGCTTGAATACCGCAAAGATATCCTTTAACGCGTCTGAGACGCGAAGGCCGTCCATATCTTTCGAGACGTTCCCGTACGCCGACGTGCAGACCGCTTTAAGGTCATCGTCAACCGGTTCGTCCGCGCCCTTATTGCATGTGACACCGCCGAAATACTTGTTGCTCATCGACACGGTTCTCTTGACAAGGTTGCCGAGCGTATTCGCGAGGTCGCTGTTGAAGCGCTCCGTAACAAGCTCCCATGTAATCACGCCGTCCTGTTCAAACGGCATATCATGCAAAACAAAATAGCGCACGCCGTCAACCCCGAAGAGATCCGCCATATCGTCCGCGTAAATGACGTTTCCCTTGGACTTGGACATCTTCTCTCCGCCCTGTAAGAGCCACGGGTGGCCGAATACCTGTTTCGGAAGCGGCAGATCCAGTGTCATCAGGAAGATCGGCCAGTAAATTGTATGGAAGCGTACAATATCCTTGCCGATCAGGTGAAGATCTGCCGGCCAGTATTTATTAAACTCATCCGAAGAATGACCGTCCGCGTCATAGCCGATGCCCGTGATGTAGTTGGTCAGGGCGTCCAGCCAGACGTAAACGACATGCTTCGGGTCAAAGTCTACGGGAATTCCCCACTTGAACGAGGTTCTTGAAACGCACAGATCCTGCAGTCCGGGCTTCAGGAAGTTGTTGATCATCTCGTTCTTTCTGGATTCGGGTTCGATGAAATGCGGATGCGACTCGATATAGTCCATGAGTCTGTCCGCGTATTTGCTCATCCGGAAGAAGTACGCCTCTTCCTTTTCTTCATGCACCGTGCTGCCGCAGACCGGGCATTTGTCCCCGTCAACCAGCTGCGACTTTGTATAGAACGCCTCGCACTCGGTACAGTACATGCCGTTGTAAGAGCCGAGATAAATGTCGCCCTGATCATAGAGCCTGCGGAAAATCTTCTGCACCTGCTTCTCATGGTCTTCATCTGTCGTGCGGATAAAGCGGTCATAGGAAGTGTTCATCAGATCCCAGATTTTTTTGATCTCGCCAGCCTTTTCATCGACAAAGGCCTTCGGTGTCATATGCGCCTGCGCCGCACGCTCCTCGATTTTCTGGCCGTGTTCATCCGAACCTGTCTGGAAGTGCACGTCATAGCCGTCCGCTCTCTTCCATCTGGCAATACTGTCCGCCATGATGATTTCGTATGTATTGCCGATATGCGGCTTTCCGGACGTGTAGGCGATCGCTGTCGTAATATAATATTTTCCCTTATTCTGCATATTTACCCTTTCTCCTGCCGGGCTTTCGTACTCAGTACGTAATCAGTTCATATCCGTCGTCCGTGACAAGGACCTGCACTTCCCACTGCGCCGACGGCTTGCCGTCATCCGTATAAATAGACCAGCCGTTGCTGTCGTCCTCATAGATGCGGTCCGTGCCCATGTTGACCATGGGTTCAATGGTAAAACACATGCCGGGCACCATCAGCATCTCGGTACCGGGCTTTGAGACATAACTTACGTACGGATCTTCATGGAACTCGCAGCCGCAGCCGTGGCCGCCGATTTCCCTGACAACCGAATATCCGTTGTCCAGCGCGTGCTGATAAACCGCATTACCCATGTCACCCAGAAATGTCCAGGGTTTTACATGCTCCATGCCGATCTGCACACATTCCTTTGTGACATCAACAAGCTTTTTCCACGAAGGGTCTACATTTCCGATGCAGAACATGCGGGAAGAATCCGAGAAATAGCCGTTTAGAATTGTGGAACAGTCGACATTGACAATATCTCCATCCTTTAAAATGACCTTATCCGAGGGAATTCCATGGCATACCTGATCATTGACCGACGTGCAGACACTCTTGGGATAGCCTTCATAGTGAAGGTCTGCCGGAATGCCGCCCATCTTCACGGTTGTGTTGTAAACAATATCATCAATTTCCTGCGTGGACATGCCCGCATGGATTTTGTCCGCGACTTCATCCAGAACAGCGATGTTAATCACCGCGCTCTTCCTGATCCCTTCAACATCTTTCGGCGTCTTGATAATGCTTCTGTCCGGTACAACAGCGCCCCTTACCTCAAACTCCCGGATTTTCTCGTCAAATGCCTCATGGCAGTGCTTGTATTTCTTTCCGCTGCCGCACCAGCACGGTGCGTTGCGGTCATATTTTGTCATCTTCATAATTTTCTTTCTTCCGCCTCTTTCCTGCGCAGGATATCCATGTAGTATTCCGCGTTTGCCTGTGTGTCTCCGCGAAAAACAGCAGAGCCCGCGACAATCACATTCGCGCCGGCACGGAGCGCCTGCCCGATGGTTTCCTTACAGATTCCGCCGTCGACCATCAGATCCGCGTGCGAGCCTGCGCCGCGAAGAAGCTGCGCCGCTTTTCCGATCCGTTCGTCAGAGGACGGCAGATATTTCTGCCCTCCGAAGCCCGGTTCCACGGTCATGATCAGAAGTATATCGATTTTATCGAGGTACGGGATGACAGCTTCCACCGGCGTCCCGGGTTTGATCGAAAGTCCGGCTTTCTTCCCCTCCGCATGGATCGCATCAATCACCGCCGACGGATCCTGCGCGGCTTCCAGATGAAATGTGATGCCGTCCGCTCCGCAGGAAGCAAATTCATGAATATAGCGGATCGGATCGACAATCATCAGATGCACGTCAAAGAAAAGGTCAGAATCCTTTCTGATGCTCCTGATCACCGGCATACCGAAACTGATCTGCGGCACGAAAACGCCGTCCATGACATCGATGTGAACGTACTGCGCGCCCGCGCTTTTGATGGCATCCAGTTCGCTTCGCAGATGTCCGAAGTCCGCAGACAGTATTGAGGGAGACAGTATATACATGGAGTTCCTTTCCAAAAAAATCAAGTCTGCAGTCCGCGGCAAAAGCCACAGATTGCAGACTATTATACCATAACCGTATGGATTTTACAGCTCTTCCGGCAGCTCCCGTTTATGCTCCGACAAACGCATCCGCTTATGCTCTGACAAACGCGGCTGTTTTGGCTGCAACGCCCTCGCCGTCGAGACCGAACAGATGAATCAGCTCTTCCATGGTTCCGGACTCGCCGAAGCGGTCGCCGACGCCGATGCGGCAGAGTCTTGTCGGAAGTTTTTCCGAAAGCAGCTCCGCTACAGCGCTGCCAAGGCCGCCGGTAATCCAGCCCTCTTCAGCGGTTACGACATGTTTTGTCTTGGCGGCGGAAGCAAGAAGAAGCTCTTCATCGAGCGGCTTAATCGTGCAGATGTCGATGACTTCCGCGCTGATTCCCTGCTGCTCCAGAATCCCGGCTGCCTCCATCGCGCTGTTCACGCAAAGACCGGTTGCCACGATGGTCACATCTTTGCCTTCCCGCAGGAGTGTCCCTTTTCCGATCTTGAAATCCATGTCCGGATCATTAATGACAGGAACCGCCGCGCGGCCGAAACGCATATAAACCGGACCGTCATGCAGGACTGCCGCCCTAACGCACTTTCTGGCTTCCACATCATCGGAAGGGCACATGACAACCATGCCGGGCAGACCGCGCATGAGGGCAATGTCCTCAAGGCACTGATGGCTTGCGCCGTCTTCTCCGACGCTGATGCCGGCATGTGTCGCTCCGATCTTGACGTTCAGGTGCGGATATGCGATCGAGTTGCGGACGATTTCATACGCGCGGCCGGTTGCGAACATCGCGAAAGAGCTTGCGAACGGAATCTTTCCGCAGGTCGCAAGGCCGGCGGCAATGCCCATCATATCCGCCTCCGCGATACCGCAGTCAAAATGTCTGTCCGGAAACGCCTTCTGGAAAACGGCTGTCTTCGTTGACCCGGCAAGATCCGCATCCAGAACAACGATCTGCGGATACTCCGCCCCAAGTTCTTTCAGCGCGTTGCCGTAGCTTTCTCTGGTTGCAATCTTCTTTACCTGCGGCATAACTCTTCACCAATCCTTTCCAGATCCTGCATCGCGGTCTCAAACTGCTCGTCATTCGGAGCCTTTCCGTGCCAGCCCGCCTGATCTTCCATGAAGGAAACACCCTTTCCCTTTAATGTTTTCGCGATAATGGCAGTCGGCATGCCCTTCGTACTGCGTGCTTCTTCAAACGCGGCGCGGAGCTCGTCAAAGTTATTCCCGTCGTTCACATTGATCACATGGAAATTGAATGCCTCGAACTTTTTATCCAGAGGATACGGATTATTGACATCTGTAATCTTACCGTCAATCTGCAGGTTGTTATTATCTACGATCACACAAAGGTTGTCCAGCTTCTTCGCGCCTGCGAACATGGACGCCTCCCAGACCTGTCCTTCCTCGCACTCGCCGTCGCCAAGCAGCGTATAGACACGGTAATCCCTGTGATCGATCTTGCCTGCCAGAGCGATGCCGCACGCCGCGGAGATTCCCTGTCCCAGCGAACCACTGCTCATATCAATGCCCGGCAGATACTGCATGCAGGGATGCCCCTGCAGTCTTGATCCTAAATGCCGGAGCGTTGCAAGCTCTTCCTTCGGGAAGTATCCCCTTTCGGCCATCACGGAATACAAACCGGGGGCCGCATGTCCCTTCGAGAGAACAAAGCGGTCTCTGTCAGGGTTCTTCGGGTTCTCCGGATCAATGTTCATTTCTTCAAAATACAAATATGTGAAAATCTCAGCCGCGGAGAGAGATCCGCCCGGATGGCCGGATTTTGCCGCGTGCACAGCGATGACAATGCCTTTGCGGACTTCATTCGCCGTCTTCTGCAATTCCAGTGTATTCACGTAAAACCTCCTGTCTGCTGCGGTGTGTTCTGATCAACAGCTTATATAGTAGCATATTCAAAACGCGCGGAACAGTTCAAGATCGGTCTTCATACGAATTTGTAAGAGAAACGCAGCTTTGTATTATCTGCCGCCGCCAAGAACCTGTTCCAGATACTCCCGGTCCCAGAGCAGAACATTAAGCTTCCTGGCGATCGTAACTGCCGGAGCGGTAAAAAAGGTATTGGTCATAACCACGCCAACCATCCTGTCGTAGAAAGCCGCGCCCGCGTAAACTTCCTGAACCGCCGGAACGCCGACAGGGCCGTTGTAGCATTTACACTGGACCGCGTAGGTTACGCCTTCCTTTTCGGCAAGAATGTCCGCGCCGAAATCCCCGCTGCCTCTCGTTACGCGGACGCCCGAAAATCCTGCCCCGCGCAGCAGTTCCGCGCAATAGTATTCAAAATCATGTCCTTCCATGCCGTCGGGCGTATTCCGCTTCCGCGCATTCCTTCGCAGAAAAAGGAGAAGAACGATAAATGCTGCGAGAATGCAGGCGCCCGTGAGCAGGTAAATCATCTGTGCTGTCATAAGTATTTGTTCAGAAAATTCATGTCCGGAAGATGTACATCCGGCAGATGCATGTCCGGTAGATGCATGTCCGGCAGATGCATGTCCGGCAGATGCATGTCCATGCCGCCGGCAACGGTCTCTGCGGCAGTTCTGTGCACGTAAAACTCTTCCTGATCATCAAGGCGGTAGGCGGCAAGCTGGGCGCGCATCGCCGCGGCGTGAATGACTTCCCCCTCGCCCGGCTTTTCATCCATACATTTCGCGCCGCAGTCGATGTCGACAAACCGGTTCCCGTGAAAGATACGGTTTCTCTGGGGCACGGACGGGGTTAGCGTTGTTTTGCCGCCGTCTGTTCTTGCCTGCTGGTAATAGTAGTCTGAAATCGTATGCCCGCAGATCAGTGTTTCATATGGCTGTTGTCCTTTGTACTGCTCGAACGGGTCCTCGGAAATCAGCATTCTGTGCCAGATCGCGTCTTTGCGTCTTCGCTGCGCCTCCTGCTCCGGGTATTCGACGTCATAATGGTAAGGAAACGCGTGGGCAAGCATGTACAGATGTCCTTCCACCGAAACGGAATAGGAAAGCGGAAGTCTGCTCATCCATGCGACCAGCTTTCTGCGGTCCTGCTGCCGCATGTCCGCGAACGCGTCCCAGGTGACCTGCCCGTGATTGTTTACAATCCAGTTCCGCGCGATCTGGTTGTCCGGTTCCGAACCACGATAACCGGAAGCGATCGTGTCCAGAAACATCTGCTCGTGATTTCCGAGAAGGCAATGGACATTTTCATAGTTTTCATCCAGCTCCTGCACAAAGCGCAGCGTCTCCATCGACTTCGCTCCCCAGTCGCCGTAGTCCCCGAGAAGATACAAGGTGTCGGAACCACCGCCTTGAAAACCTATCTTTTTCAGAAGTCTTTCGAACTCATCCAGTGCTCCGTGGATGTCGCTGACTGCGTATACTGCCATACAATTCCCCGCCGCAAAACAACCCGAAAGAGCGCCACCCGGCTTAACACCGGATGACGCTCAGTGACTTTATTATTATGTACTGCTCTTTCAATCAGAGCTGAGGACCTGCCGCTACAAGAGCCTTGCCTGCCTCGTTGAATGTATACTTCACAAAGTTCTTCTGGAATCTTGCTGCCAGATCCTTTGCCTTCTCATCCCACTCCGCTGCGTCCTTGTATGTGTCGCGGGGATCCAGAATTGCGGGATCAACGCCCGGCAGGGATGTCGGAACTTCAAAATTGAAGTAAGGAATCTTCTTTGTCTCCGCCTTTGCTACATCGCCGTTCTGGATTGCCGTGATGATTCCACGGGTATCCTTGATGGAGATACGCTTGCCTGTGCCGTTCCATCCTGTATTTACAAGATAAGCCTTTGCGCCGACCTTGTCCATCTTCTTGACAAGCTCTTCCGCGTACTTTGTCGGATGCAGTTCGAGGAATGCCTGGCCGAAGCATGCGGAGAACGTAGGCGTAGGCTCTGTGATGCCGCGCTCTGTACCTGCAAGCTTTGCTGTGAAGCCGGACAGGAAGTAATACTTGGTCTGCTCGGGAGTCAGGATGGAAACCGGAGGAAGAACGCCGAACGCATCTGCGGAAAGGAAGATGACGTTCTCGGCATCCGGTCCTGCGGACTTGCCGTTAACCTTCTTGACGATCTTTTCAATGTGATCGATCGGGTAAGATACACGGGTGTTCTCGGTTACACTCTTGTCAGCGAAATCAAGCTTGCCGTTATCGTCAATCGTTACGTTCTCAAGAAGAGCGTCTCTTCTGATTGCGCCGTAAATATCCGGCTCTGCCTCTGCGTCAAGGTTAATAACCTTCGCGTAGCAGCCGCCTTCGTAGTTGAAGACGCCGTTGTCGTCCCAGCCGTGCTCGTCATCGCCGATCAGCAGTCTCTTGGGATCTGTGGACAGCGTTGTCTTGCCGGTACCGGACAGACCGAAGAAGATCGATGTGTGCTTGCCTTCGTAATCGGTGTTTGCGGAGCAGTGCATCGAAGCGATGCCCTTTAAAGGCATGTAGTAGTTCATCATCGAGAACATGCCCTTCTTCATCTCGCCGCCGTACCATGTGTTGATGATAACCTGCTCACGGGATGTGATGTTGAAGACAACCGCTGTCTCGGAATTGAGGCCGAGTTCCTTATAGTTCTCAACCTTCGCCTTGGAAGCGTTGTAAACTACGAAATCAGGCTTGAAGTTTGCAAGCTCCTCTTCCGTAGGTCTGATGAACATGTTTGTTACGAAGTGTGCCTGCCATGCAACTTCAACGATGAAGCGTACAGCCATGCGGGTGTCTTCGTTCGCGCCGCAGAAAGCATCGACGACATAGAGCTTCTTGTTTGACAGCTCCTTCTGCGCGATCTTCTTGACAGCGTCCCATGCTTCCTTGCTTGCCGGATGGTTGTCGTTCTTATATTCGTCGGAAGTCCACCATACCGTGTCCTTGGAGTTCTCATCCATAACGATGAACTTATCCTTAGGAGAACGTCCTGTGTATACGCCGGTAAAAACATCAACTGCACCGAGCTCGCTCACCTTGCCGACTTCATAGCCTGTAAGGCCGGGCTTGGTCTCTTCTTCAAACAGAGTCTCGTACGACGGATTGTAGACAACCTCTGTCGTGCCGGTGATACCATACTGGGTAAGATCAACTGCTGCCATTTGTATTTCCTCCTGTAAATCTATGCATAAAAGTTTGTTACTTTTTTAACGCCTATAAATTTATACCATACTTCCCCGAGTCAGACAATAACCCGTGCCGCAGAATTCACTTTCTTTTCACAATTTTAAGAAATCAGCGGGCCTGCACAGTACAGAAAATCGCTCTGCTGTCATCTATACAGGGTAGTCCGACTCTTCTTTCGATAGGAGAGCGTTGTAAATGTCTCTTTTGGAGACGCCCCGGTCAGCCGCGACTTTCTTCATGGCTTCCTTTCTGTCACAGCCCCGGTCCTCGTAGATCCTCATATGCTCTTCGAGAGAAAGGGTCTGCCAGTCCTGTTCTTTTCGCCTTCTGTTTTCTTCCGGGTCCGCGCCGGCGATCACCAGCACATATTCGCCCCGCGGCGTGTTTTCCTCGTAGTAATCCACAGCGCCCTGCAGCGTCGTTGGTACCGCTTCCTCGAATTTCTTGGTCAGCTCCCTGCAGATCGTCATTTTCCGGTCTCCCGCGGCGGAAAGCAGTTCCCGCAGCGTAGATTTCAAATGGTGCGGCGCTTCATAAAAGATCGTTGTCCGCTCCTCCATGGAGAGCCGATCGAGGACATGTGCCCTTTCCTTTTTATCCGGCGGAAGAAAGCCTTCAAAACAAAAGCGTCTTGCGCTCATGCCCGACATCGTTAGCGCCGTAATCAGAGCGCAGGCGCCCGGCAGCGATGAGACGCGGATCCCCTGTTCCAGGCACTTTGCCGCAAGCACTTCTCCCGGATCGGAAATTGCGGGCGTTCCCGCGTCGGTTACGACGGCGATGTTTTTACCCAGAAGAAGCTGTCGGATCAGCTCGTCAGCCTTTTCGAATTTATTATGTTCGTGATAGCTGGTCAGCGGTTTCTTAATTCCGTAATGATTCAGAAGCCCCAGTGTATTCCGTGTGTCCTCTGCTGCGATCAGATCGACTTCTTTTAAAGTATCCAGAACGCGCAGCGTAATGTCCCCGAGATTTCCGATCGGCGTCGCGCAAAGATATAATGTTCCTGCCATAGCTTTCCTTCCGGCTCAATAGCCGTAAATCGTGCGGATTTCTTCCGTATAAACGCCGGGCGAGCGGTAAACAATGAGCGGCGGATCGATCTGCATCCGCTCCTTTCCGCCGCGCACGCACGCAAGAAGGACCATATTGGGCTCTCTGTCAATATACGGATAGACGAGACGCATCCGCTTTGGCTCGAGATGATGATTTTTCAGTACATACAGGATCTCGGCAAGGCGGAACGGTCTGTGTACAAGGTAGAAACTCCCGCCCGGACGCAGGAGCTTTTCCACCGAGCACGCAAGATCCTCGAACGTGCACATAATCTCATGGCGCGCGATTGCCTTCGCGCTGTCCGGATTCAGCAGCCCGTGCCCGCCTGTCATATAAGGCGGGTTGGAAGTGATCACATCAAAAGAAGCAGCCGGAAAAATTTCGCCTGCTTCCCTGATATCGCCTGTGATAATGTCGATTTTATCATCCAGATGATTGAGCGTGACGCTTCTTCTCGCAAGGTCCGCGCTCTCCTCCTGAATTTCAAGCGCGCAGAAGTGTGCGGCCTTCGTCTTCGCGCTCAAAAGAAGCGGTATGATGCCGGTACCTGTGCCCAGGTCCAGAACCTGCGCCCCCTCCGCTGCTTTCGCGAAGCCCGAAAGCAGCACCGCGTCCATGCCAAAACAAAACCGCTCCGTATCCTGATAAATCCGGAGGTTCGAACACTGCAGATCATCCAGCTTGATGCTCATTGATTGTCTCCCGGTTCCTGCGGTTTTCTGACGGGTCTTCGTCTTCCGCGGCTTCTTCGGCGGCTGCCCTGCGCACCCCCGGGATTGCCGTCCGGCGCGTTCCCTTCCTCGCGCTCCGGCTTCTGTACTGCAGCGGCGGCGTGGCCGGTTCCCGCGTCCCGCTCTTCCCTTCTGGGTCCACGGTTTCTTCTTCCGCGGGCTTTCTCATCGCCCCGGCTCTCTTCCCGGCTGCCGCGTCTGTCTTTATCTCTGCCTGCCGCTGCTCCCGGCTGTACCTTTTCCTGCCTGGAGCCGGAGTGTGCCACACTGCCCTGCTCCTGCGGTTGCTCCGCATCCCCGCCGGCCTCGGAAGTTATGCTTGCCGCGGTTCCCCGTACGGCAGAGGATGCGCCTGCTCTGCGGCCGTCCGGTCTCTCCTCGTTTCTTTTGAACTTCGGCCGTGCCTGTCCTCTTTTTCTGCGGCGCAGAATCGTGACATCTTCCGCCGCGTACTCGTGCAGCTCCTTCTCATCTTCCACTTCGACCAGGATGCGGACTCTCTGCCGGAGTACGTTTACACTTTCCACTTCACCGGTAAGTCCGTCGCTGCCCTGCACTTCATCTCCGATTCTGGGCAGTTTTCTATTGAGCTCCTCGTAGGTCTCCTCTTCGTTTTTCAGGCAGCACATCAACCGCCCGCAGACGCCCGAAATTTTTGAAGGGTTCAGCGAAAGATTCTGCTCCTTGGCCATCTTGATCGAAACTGGTATAAAATCAGACAGATATGTATGACAGCAAAGCGGTCTTCCGCAGATGCCGTACCCGCCGAGAATCTTGGTCTCGTCGCGCACACCGATCTGCCGAAGCTCGATTCTGGTATGGAAAATTCCGGCCAGATCTTTTACAAGATCACGGAAATCAACCCGTCCGTCTGCCGTGAAGTAAAACAGGATCTTGCTGTTGTCGAACGTATATTCCGCGTCGATCAGCTTCATATCCAGCCTGTGCTGGCGGATCTTGCTCTGGCAGGTCCTGAATGCTTCCCTTTCATGTTCTCTGTTCGACTGTTCCCGCGCATCATCGTCCGGCGTCGCCATCCGGATAATCGGTCTGACAGGTGCCTTGCATTTCTTTCTTTCAATTTCCATCGGACTGCAGACTACAGTTCCGTACTCGATTCCTCTCGCGGTTTCCACAATCACATGGCTGCCGCGCCGGACAGGAAGCTCCGCGGGATCAAAGTAATACGCTTTTCCGGCAATGCGGAAACGGACGCCGACAACCCGGATACTTCCGCTCTTTTCGGTTTCTCCGGGCGCCTGCGCATCCTCTCCCAGGATATCGTCGTCCAGCCCCGCGGGGGTCTGCGATTCCTCTGATATCTCTTCAAGGAGCTCCTGCTCCTTCTCTTCTTCTATCTGCTCTTCAAACGCCATATACGGCTCCTTTAGCTTGCAGGTCAGTTTCTGGTCTGTTACCTGCTCTTTAATACGCTGCGGATATCCAGCAGCATCATCTCCAGTATCAGCGCGTCATTTCCGGCGTTTGAGCGCCTCCTTCGCGCTGTTTCCGCGGCCTCCAGGATCTGCTGTATCTGCTGCATGGACAGCTGTTCCGCCGTTTCCGCAATATACGGTATCTCACCTTTAAATATCAGACTCTCCTGCCGCATGCCGGCCTTATGCAGGAGAATATCCCGGTAATAGCTTTCCGTAATGTCCAGAAAGTCATCGGCGCGGGAAATCTCCAGCTTCTTATCGGCGATCTTCTGTGTAAAATCAATGATCTCCGCAGCATTTCTCCCCCGCAGAGTTCGAAGCAGTGCCAGTGCTTCTCCAAGAAACGCCGCGAAGTCTTCATCCCGCGAGAGCTCTGCCGCCCGCTGCAGATTTCCATGGGAAAGTCCCGCAAGCAGCGCCGCGCGCTCCTTTGAAGCGAGTTCCTTCTTCTCCAGATAAGCCGCGATCAGATTTTCCGCTACAGGATGCAGCTGCAGCGTCACGCACCGGGACAGGACTGTCGGCAGAAATGTTGACAAGTTCTCTGACAGAAGAAAAATCACGGCGTATTCCGGCGGCTCTTCGAGCGTCTTCAAGAGTGCGTTCTGCGCGGACGCGTTCATGCTCTCCGCGTGTTCCACTATGTAAATTTTATAGCCGCTGCTGTACGGCTTGATCTGCACATCGCTTCGCAGAGCACGTACCTCGTCCACGTTCAGCGCCACCGATTTTTCCGAAGGTGTCTTTTTCCTGTGCGTAAAAACACGGATATCCGGATGGTCCCCCGCCAGCACCTGCAGACACGAGCGGCACTTGCCGCACGGCTCCACGATGCCGTTTCCGTTTTCCGGCTGCTCGCAAAGAAGCGCCGCTGCGAAAGCCATCGCCAGTTCCTTCTTGCTGCTGCCGCGGTCTCCGTGGATGATATAAGAGTGTGAAATTCTGTGTTCCTTCAGGGCGGTCTGCAGGTGCCTCACCGCTTCGTCCTGACCGATGATATCTTCAAAACGGTCCATTGCCATCACGCCCTTGTCTTCTTCCGGATAAAGTCCGCGATCTCGCGGATACAGGTGTCCAGATCCGTGTTGTCGAAGAAATTCGTAACGCCGCAAGACAAAAGCCGCTTCTTCGAAAAGTCCTCCTGATCCGCAAGGAAACGCCGGCACAGCTCGTCATAGCGCGGTTTCTCTTCCCTTCTTTCCCGCTGGACTGCCCGGAGAAGCCGCTCTCCGTCTTCGACCCTGACGCAGACCGGGATCACGTTGTCTACGCCAAAACATTCCCGGATCGATACAAACGCCTGCGGTGTCCCGATCATCAAAGAACTGTAAGACGAGAGGTCGATCTGACCGTCATCGGCTGTGAAATAATGCCACGGGCCGTACACGGTATCGTAGCAGCGCTGCTCCAGAATTTTCCCTTCCGTGCGGAAGCGTTCAAACTGCTCCGGCGATACAAAATAATATTCTCGCCCGTTCTCTTCACCTTCCCGGATGGGTCTTGTTGTATAAGGGATCACCCTGTGCAGACCGAGGCTCTCATCAAGCAGAAGAGAGCGGAAAATGGTATCCTTGCCGGACGCGCTCTTGCCCATCAGGCAGAACAGTTTATGCATGGGAATCCTTTCACCATACTTCAATGACTCTGATCATGTTGGTGTTGCCGGATACGCCAAGCGGCACACCTGCCGTCAGGACTACACGGTCGCCCGAAGAAACAAGGTGCGCGCTCTTCGCGCTGTTAATCGCGGCTTCAAACAGAAGGTCCGCGGACGGCTCCTGACCGATGACAACAGGCGTCGTATCGAAGAGCAGATTCATCTGGCAGGCCACCTGCTCACTCGGCGTGCAGGCAATAATCGGCGCCGTCGGCTTGAAGTTCGCAAGCGACGCAGCGGTGCGGCCGGACATTGTAACGGTAATGATCGCGTCCGCGTGCACATCGTCAGCGATCGTGCAGGTTGCATGGGAAATCGCTTTTGTCACATCCGAGTCTCCGGTCTCTCCCATGACGCGCTTCATCATTCTACTCTTGTAATCGATGTCCTGTTCCGTGCGCTCCGCGATTTTGGCCATCGTCGAGACAGCTTCCACCGGGTACGCGCCGTTCGCCGTTTCACCGGAAAGCATAATTGCTGTCGTTCCGTCATAAATCGCGTTCGCGACGTCCGTCGTCTCGGCTCTGGTCGGGCGCGGATTGTGGATCATCGAATCGAGCATCTGTGTCGCCGTAACGCACATCTTTCCCTTGGACTCCGCAAGCTTGATAATCTTCTTCTGGATCGAAGGCACATCTTCCAGCGGAATTTCAACGCCCATATCACCTCTGGCGACCATGACGCCGTCCGCCTCGTCCAGAATGCTCTCAATGTTGCGGATTCCCTGTACGCTCTCGATCTTCGCGATGATCTTCATGTTCGAGTTATTGTTGTGCAGGATATAGCGGATTTCACGGATATCGTCGGCAGTTCTTGTGAACGAAGCCGCGATCATGTCAAAACCGTTCGCGCAGCCGAACTCGATATCCGAACGGTCCTGCGGGCTGATGAAAGGCATGGTCAGATCCGCGCCGGGGACGTTCACGCCCTTGTGATTGGAAACAGGTCCGCCGTTGACAACCGTGCAGACAATATCGCTTCCGGCGACGCGGTCCACATGCAGCTCGATCAGGCCGTCGTCAATCAGAATGCTGCCGCCTTCCCTTACATCGTGCGGAAGCCCCTTATACGTCACAGAAGCTTTCTCCTGTGTCCCCATGCACTCTTCGGTTGTCAGCGTAAACTGCTGTCCCTTCTCGAGTGTGATCTTTCCGCCCTCAAAATCGCGCAGGCGGATTTCGGGTCCCTTTGTGTCAAGCAGCGCCGCGACCGGCAGTCCCAGTTCTTTTCTGACTTTGCAGAGCGTTCTGTATTTTTCAAGCTGTTCTTCATGTGTCCCGTGCGAGAAATTGAAACGGGCAACATTCATCCCCGCGCTGATCAGTTTGCGGATCATCTCCTCACTGTCACTGGCGGGTCCGAGAGTGCAGATAATTTTCGTTTTTCTCATATATTTCTCCATAAAGTGTATTGTGAAAGGCTGTCAAAACAAGCCTGGCCTTAGTTCTTCACGAGCGCCGCAGACACTGCCGCATATGCCCATGATCCATCATATTATAACAAAACAGCCTCCTCATGACTAGCATCGCATTTACCGATCTGCTATACTTGCCGTGGCGTTCATTATCAGTTCATGGAAGGAGTAGTTCATGATCAATATTCAGGAAGCGGCAAAGGATACGTTCTGGATCGGCGGCAGTGACCGGAGGCTTTCAAGGTTTGAGAACCTGTTCCCTCTTCCGCAGGGCGTTTCCTATAACAGTTATGTTGTAAAGGATGAAAAGGCCGTTGTTTTCGACACGGCAGACGTTTCGGTCGCGGGACAGTATCTGGAAAATCTGGAAACGGCTCTTGCAGGCGCCAGTCCTTCTTATCTCGTTATTCTGCATATGGAGCCGGACCACTGCGCTCTGCTGCAGACATTCGTATCCAGATACCCTGATGTCGTCCTTGTCGGCAGCGCGCAGACGTTCCGCTTTATCGGACAGTTCTTTCCGGAACTTGGCGGTCAGAAAAAGCAGATTGTAAAGGACGGCGACACGCTGGTCACCGGCGCGCACACCTTCCGTTTCATGACGGCGCCGATGGTTCACTGGCCGGAAGTACTCTTTGCGTATGACGAGTATACGAAGGCACTGTTCTCGGCCGACGCTTTCGGCACGTTCGGGGCGCCAGACGGCAGCATTTTCGCGGATGATTATGATTTCGAGACAAAGTTCCTGGACGAGGCAAGACGGTACTATGCCAATATCGTCGGCAAATACGGCACGAATGTTCAGGCGGCGCTGCGCAAGGCGGGAAGTCTGGATATTCAGGAAATTCTGCCGCTGCACGGACCGGTATGGCGCAAAGATCTTTCTTATATCCTGGATAAATATCAGAAGTGGAGTGCGGATGAGCCGGAGACAGACGATGTTCTTGTGGTTTACGGCAGTCTTTACGGCCATACGGCCAGCGCTGCACAGGAATTTGCAGCAAAGCTGCAGGCAAAGACCGGCCGGGGTGTTTCTCTGTATGACGCGAGCGAAACCGATGTTTCTTACCTGATCAGCGAAGTATGGCGCTGCTCCAGGGTTGTCCTGTTCTGCCCGACCTACAATATGGGGATCTATCCTCCGGTGAACGATTTTATTGAGGATATGACAGCGCTTTGTGTATCGAACCGCACCTTCGCGCTTGCGGAGAACGGCACCTGGGCGCCGGCAGCAGCGAAACTTATGCGCGCGAAGCTAGAAAGCCTCAAGAACTGCAATATTCTGGACGATACACTGACCATCCGCTCCGCCCTGCATGCCTGTGACGAAGCGGCGCTCGACGCGTTTGTTGATGCAGTAGCGAATGCTTAAAGTTTTTACGGATATATATGATGCGCCGGGGCGCATTTGTTCTAAAAAGCCGGGGCGGCAGCGCCCCGGCTTTTTGTTATGACGGGCAGCTGTCCGCTGCAATTATACGTCTTTGATCATGATAAAGCCGCCGAAATTGCCCCGTCTGCCGCGGCTGGCTCTGTGAGAAAACAAAAGCTCCGGATTGCAGCAGGTACAGATGTCGGTGACCGAAATGTTTTTATCCGGGACACCGGCTTCCAGAAGCGTTATCCGGCAGACTTCCCATAAGTTCAGCAGTGCGTGTCCGTCTTCCTTGTCAATCAGGATCTGCTCTTCATATCCCGGAAATTCCTTCCGGAAACATTCCGCTACATCCGAACTAACCTCATAATGCTCCTGGCAGATCGACGGCCCGACCGCGCAAAGAACATCTGCCGGTCTTGTTCCGAATTCTTCGCGCATTCGTCGCAGTGTGACGGCGCCCATGCGGGAGACGCTTCCGCGCCAGCCCGAATGACTCGCGCCGACCGCGCGGTGCACGGGATCGGCGAACAGGAGCGGAACACAGTCCGCAAAGAACGTCCCCAGAATAATGCCCGGCTCGTCCGTGATCAGTCCGTCAACGTCCGTCCAGGGGAGCGGTTTTATGACACCCGCGCCTGCGTCTTCTCTGCCGACCCGCCGCACGTTCGTATGATGTTCCTGACACGACAAAACAAAGCTGTCCTCTCCCTTGCCGAACACCGCGGCGACTCTTCTGAAGTTTTCGTGCACGTTCGCGGGATCGTCGCCTCTTGTGAAGGACAAATTCAGTGTACCAAGATATCCGTCGCTCACGCCGCCAAGTCTCGTTGTAAAACAGTGCTGCGCAAACCCGGCTGCATTGAGCGCCGGAAAAACAAGGACGGGAAGCCTGCTCCCGTCCTCATTCCTGTAAATTTGTTCCTGTAAAATTGGTTGATGTCCTTTTCTTTTGTAATTCATGCCCTCATTGTAACCTTGCGGGGCGCCGCGTGCAATCGGTTTTCAGGCAGGCGCAACGCAGCTCTTATATATTGCATGAAGCTTCTCTAATCTTGTCAGCGCCGCGCGGCCTGATTTATTCCGCGTGGCCCGCTCTTATTTTCTTCACCGATAGGATGCATCTATGCTATAATCACAGCAGTGACATGCTCTTCGTCTTCTGATGAACGCCGGCTTTTACCGGTCCTGTCTTTCCATCACTTCTGTTCATTCGAACGAATCTCATGCACGCAGACTTTTTCATCCGCAGGAGTTTGCCGCAGTCCGCATTTCTCCTGCACCATCCTACAAGGAG
>ONHF01000013.1 GCA_900317555.1 uncultured Lachnospiraceae bacterium
AGAATGGTACGAGAAGTTCGGCGGCAAAGACAATCCGCTCACCGATGCTATCATGGATCGGATCGCTTTTGATTCATACAAGATCCCGATTGAGAGCCTCGACCCGAATCGGGACGTCTCCATGAGAGAAGTCTATGGACTGGATCCATCGCTGGCGCAGTAAGCACTGGTAACAGACGGACCGGTATGGGTAGCATCCCTGGCGGCTCCGCTGCACAATGAAGAATCGGTGTGGTTCCCGCTTGGCCGGACTACTGGTTTCCTGGTAACCGGACAGGCGGCTTTGCCGCACCGGAATAATCAATTGGAGCGAATCAGATGAAAGCCGATTTGATAGAGAACCTCATCATCGCTCATAGTACTGGTGATGAGAGCAAATTTAAAGCAGCGGTAGAAATGCTGGCCGCTGATGAAGAGAAGAAGGGTAATATTCCTCTGGCTACCCTTATTCGGAACGCATACAGTACGAAGAAGAAACAGCCTAGTGCAGCATCCGAATTCGCCCAGAGTTCTATGACCTTTTCCACCCAGTCTTTCACCACGCAGTCCACACTCCCAAGAGACAAGGACAGTCTTCTGGAGCTGTTCGAGATCATGGAGCCAGATGTGGAATTGAATGAAGGATGTAATTCTGCCGGGAAGCCAGCTTGAGGTGATCCAACAGGTAATCAATGAGCAGAAAAATGCCGATAAATTCTTGAAGCATAATCTGACGCCTGCCAACCGAATGCTGCTGTGTGGCCCTCCGGGATGCGGCAAGACCATGACTGCGTATGCCATTGCCCATGAGCTGCAGATCCCGGTCGCATATGTCAGACTGGACGGCCTTGTATCTTCCTATCTAGGCCAGACCAGCACAAATCTCCGGAAGGTATTTGATGCCGTGAGAGACAAGCACATCATTCTCTTCCTTGATGAGTTCGATGCGATTGCAAAGAAGCGCGATGACAGCAATGAGCTTGGAGAACTGAAGAGGGTAGTGACGACGCTGCTGCAGAACTTCGACAACATGCCACCTAATGTGTTTCTGATCGCAGCAACAAATCATGAGCAGCTTCTGGACCCGGCGATCTGGAGGAGATTCAATGTAACAATTCAGCTAGGCCTGCCGGACGTTGATAATAGGAAGAAACTCATAGAGAAGTGGTTTCAGGAGTTTGATATCTCCGGGAAGTTCAACTACAGGACTCTTGCCAGCATATCCGAAGGCCTGAGCTGTGCGAATATTCTCGAGTGGGCTAAGGCCTGCGGCAAGGAAAACGTGCTGAAGAAGGGCTTCAAGATGGAGGACGCTACAATTATCCTGATCCGCCAGCTGACGAAGTATTCTAATAATAATGAGGATACATGGAAGGTTATCCTACGGATGAAGAAGGCCGGGGTTTCTGAGAAGAACATCGCCAAGGCACTCGGTGTACCGGCTACAACATTGAATTACCAAATAGGCAAACGACTGAATGCCGGAAAGGAGGAAGAGGCAAATGAGCGATCAGCTACAGAATCTGTGGATTCCTGATGAAGAAGTAGAACGGAAGGATAAGAAACTGCGTGGGAATTCAGAAGATCGAGGGTTAGATCATTCTGTCCATGGAGCGACGCTTTCCACCGGGTTAAGGAATATCGTATCAGCGTATTCTCATTTGGAGAATGACTCCTTAAGCGATGAGGATATCATGATCTTCAAAATGGTGCTCCCGGAAAATATGGAAGTGTATAGTAACCGCGACATCGCTGAAAAAGAAGGACTTAAGATCAATGCTGTGCAGAATAAGCATAGTGCAGTTGTCTCAACAAATAAGAAGATGTTCGACCGCTTGCAGGAACGGGTCGGCAAATACCGCGATTCCGGAGGTCTGAAGTACTTTCAGTATGTCGATAAGTTTGAGCCCATTTCTGCGGAGGAGAAACGGTCAAAAGGCCTGAACAAATTCCTCGAAGATAATAAGGAAGATCTCCATATCGATGTCCAGATCATGCTTGTCCCGAATCTTGAAGAGGATATGCGTGCAAAGGCTATTTCCAGACTCGAACAGGAAATCAGAACGATGAACAACAAACCAGATGGTGAAGGTGTACGTCGTTATGATCTGTCAGATGGCACACCGGTGATTCGTGCAGATATGCGGATCAAGGATCTGGGCCGTCTGGAGGGGGATTCGGCAATCTACCGAGTAGAACAGACGAGTTTTTTTTCGCATGGGTAGCAACGCCCTTCGGATTAGCGGTAAGGCTCTGCAACTTGATCCGAATGTCAAGCCGGAGGAACTTCCATTAGTAGCTCTGGCGAAGTCAACTACCCCACCTAAGTCCTAACGGACTATAGACGAGGCTTGGAAAGGCTACTACAGCTTTTCGAGCCTGGTTGATTAGCCTAAGTGCTTTGAGCACTACGTTACCACGAGCTACGTCTGGATGCTCCACAAGTTCAGACCTCTTGGGAACTGCCGTTAAACCTTTGCTGAGGGCAGGCAGCGTGCGGCAGCTGCAATCGACCCGTGGATAACATTGGCGATGTGGACCACCGTTACTGCGATCTTCGTGATCGTAAGTACGAGATGCTGCAGGTCTCCATGACTGCAGAAAGCGTAAGCACCCTTAACAGGGCACATGGCACTTCCGCCCCGCCCAAGCCTAACGGCTATGGACGGGGTACCCGTGCCAAAATTATGGATATAGACATCGAAATCTTATGTCAACATTAAATGTTAATTTAAACAGCAATTATGTTACTTTTTCATCAAAAACATCAAAAATGTAGTTCGGGATATAAATTTTGTTGTTTTTGCGATAAAATAGATGTGTGTTATAAACCTTAAAAGACTGAGAAAGAGGGAGATGGATCCTATGTACGCTTATAATCCGTTCGGAATAGCACCAGAGGACTTTGACCGTGAAACAGCTCCGAGCCGTATTGGAAGAAGGATTCGTGCAATACGACAGGAAGAAGATATGTCTCAAGGCGATCTGGGAGAGAAGGTTGGACTGAACGCAAATCGCATACAGCAATATGAAAACGGCGCAAGGAAACCAAAATTTGAATTATGTAAGCAGATAGCTGAGGCTTTAGAGGTCGAAGCCAATGCTTTGCTTGATCCTCAGGTAGCAAACTATATTGGGGCTATGTATGCGTTTTTTGAGATGGAGTCACTATACGATCTGCGATTGAAGGAAGTTGATGGTCAGATGTGTATTTGCTTTGGTGAAAGCCAGAACGATATAAATGTCAGCACTATGAATAAGAATTTGAAGGCTTGGTATGACCGTCGGAAACAAATGGAAGCTGACATTTTGAATGCTGAATCAGAAGATGAGAAGAAAAAAATAATTCATGAATACCATATGTGGGAATGGAATTTTCCTCACTCTATGAATAAAAATCCTTTATCGAAATCGGAAAGAGCAGCAAAAGAATGCCGGATTCAGTGCAGAATCATAAAGAAAGGACCGCGCTATAAGTAGCACGGCCCAATACATTCAGTCCTTGTCCGCAAAATCTTCTTTTGCTTCCTGCAGTCTGGTATCTGTAATATCAATTTCCGGGTCTTTCGGAAGGTCGACCGTGTACCGGTTCCAGACTGTTCCGATCTTTGCAGCCCCCAGTTCTTTCGCATATGGGATGAGAACGCCCCGGATTGTGTTTGCGTCCGGCTTGTCTGTTTCACGGAAAGTCCCGATCAGATTTTCCGGAACCATGATGCAGGGACGGTTATCTTGAAAATCTCCCTTGTCCAGGAAATAGAACCGGAACCCTGTTTCCTCCCGCATGATCCGGGTAACGAGGCCGAACGGACCGCGGTCATCGTATTCTCCGCCGCCGTCATAGTCCAAATAATACGGAGCAGTTCCTTCTGCGCCTTCCGGAATCCCGTGCCGGTCAAAAAACGCAGCGATTTTCTTTCTAAGCTCCGGACCTTTCTCCGGGATGTAGAAGCCAAGGCCTTCTTCAAATGCGGGAACCTGCACGCGCTCGCCGTCCTTACCGAAAATCTCGCGAAGCAGTCTTTCTTCCGTAGATTTTACAGGGGTACGGAGATAGAAGATCTCTGTGTAAACGGAATCTTTCATACCACTTTTGCAGTCCGGATCTGATGGGTCACCAAAGGAAGGATCCGTCTCACCGGGGAACGCCTTTCTAAAATGCGCGCCGTTTAGATCAAACCCAACAGCGGCCCATGTGCACTTATAGGACGGAAGCGCCCGCAGCAGGAATTTGTGTTTCGCGACAACAATCGGCGTCTCCCAGGAGAGAATAACCGGAAACAATTGATAGCCGGCAGCATCCTTATCCGGAACGGAAATCATTGAGTCGTTTGGATTCGTCAGTATTTCACATGTAAATGTATCCTTTTTTGTTTCAAGAATCCGGGAAAGCGCTGCAGATATCTGATCCGTAATCTGATCCTCACAGGAGAAGATGAGCGCTCTCGCGCATCCATGATCCGATCCGCCAAACCATGTCTCGTTGATCTGACAAAGTACCTGATTCACTATGTCTGCCATTTTTGTAGGTTTCCAACCCATCCACGAAAAATGCCCGGACGCCTTTTCAGGAAGCAGAGAGCTTCTGTCATATCCGCACGCATCCATCATTTGCGCGAGCGTAACGCCTCCAAGCGCATGGGTTGCGATTTTGGTCAGTGTGTCGATGGTCGGCGTCACCGTATCCGAATGCAGTAAACGGTTCAGATACTGCGGCGTCATATCGCAAAGGGCTGCAAAGCTCCGCTGCGTTCTGGGGCCGATTGCCGTATTCAGTAAACGTAAAAACAAATCCCTGTCCATAAAATCCTCCTCATCTTTAGCTGCGGCATAATCTTAATGTTATCGTAAAGATAACTCTAATTACATTATACTGTCCACAACGTTCCTTGTCAACGTAAAATTATCTTTAAGATAATAAAGATAATATTAGTACATATTACCGCGTTCAGTCGCCTCACAAGTGTGCGCAGAGAAATCGACTGTAGTGAATTTTCTTATACTTAAAAAAAACGGAGATCGGCTTGCAGCCGTATTTCTAAAAAGACAGTTTTGTTTTGTTTTTCCATACTAATAAAGAAAGAAAAAGTTTTTGAGAAGCGCGCAGCATATTTTCAAAGCGTAAGCGGCTTTCCTATGCAAAGGTAGAAGGAGGAAGCAGGTGCAGTATTGTTTGCCAATTACGGTATCGGAAAGAGTGGTATCGGACGATGTCCGGCTGATTGCAGGAAAGGATAAAAAGAACCACCGGTATATTCTGCTGGTGCCGACAATTATCTCTACAGTGACAGAGCTGTACTACGAAATCACGAAAGAGGAGTATGAGCGCGTCCGTGAGAATAAGCGGGCAGGTTTTGCGCCTTTTGTAAAATACGGAGAAAACAGATATTTGCCCGTAGAAGACGATCGGTTTCTCGGAATCGCGAGCTGTTAAAAAGGAGGGGTTATGTACATTATTACCGATGTCGCATCATTAGAAAATATCCCGGAAGGGACGAAGGCTTCCAAAATCATGATCCTGTGCAAAGACGAAGAGTCTTTCGCGGCACAGGATGTATCGAAAATGCTCGCGTTATCCGCGCAGATGACGCCTGTTCCAAAGGGATCGTCGTTTGCGTTCGCGTTTGGGAAGATCGCGGGCGGCCTGAACGGGAAACCGGAAGATACCATCATTTTGTCAGCCGATCCGGAAGTTACAAAAGCCGCGGAGGCATTCGGATACAGTACAGTCATCGCAAAACAAAAGCGCGTGACCAGAACAAGAAAGAAGAAAAAATCCGAGATTATTCCGCCGCCGGTAAGTGATCCGGAAATAAAAAATGAGCCTGGGACAGAGAAAACAAATGAGTCCAATCCCGGATTCATCGCGTTTATTGAGATATTGAAAGACGCAGGCGTAACAGATGTTGATCCGGAAAAGATACGGGAGGCCGTCAGGTGCTCACAGGAATATATATCGTATGAGCTGCAGCTGCGGATGAAGCTTCTGGATAAGGAGAAGGCTGCGGCTGTGTACGCGAAAACAAAAGATAAGTTTGCGGAGCTGAAAGAAGCCGCTGATTAAGGAGAATGTGTCGTGGACGAAGAAGGAAAGATTACTGTCAGGGGAGTCAGGAACGAGAGCGCGCGTGTCTATGCGAGGCGCCTTACGATTTCCGATATGGTTACCCTGCAGCAGACAGGGGAGTTCGATCTTCGGAACGCGATTCATGAGGAACTGGATCGTCTCAAAGAAAAGGAACGCCCGGACTTTTGTTATACGGGAGAAAAGAAAGCGATGGAACGGCAGGAAGACGGATCTTATACCGTGCAGGTCAAACCCGGCTACTACGAGATCACTGTGGAAGCGGATCATGCGGAATATGAACCTGGTATTTGCGCGACCAGAGGGATGGATAAGGAATATTTAATCACTATCCGGGAAGCGGAAAGGGAAAAGTATTCATCCGTGTATGCGTAGTCTAGTAGCGCGTCCCGATTTCCCATACTTCTATTAGCTGCATGAATGTCTATTTCGAAGGAGGAGAAAAGTATGGGAATGCAGGAATTTGTCAAAAAGTGGAACGGCGTAAGCGTAGAGGACGACGGGTGTTTTATGTCCGGGGAGGCGAAACAGTTTGTGACGCAGTTTCGGAACGCTCTGAAAAAAGACCTTCCGGACGCGGAGATCACTATTAAACCCGGCCACTACGATCTGCACGGGTTTGTCTCGGAAAACGGACATACCGTCTATGTTTCGTATAACATCCCGCGCTATGGTCTGCCGGTAAACTGCAGTGACTGCGGCGTAAACGGTATCTTATACAGGACTGCAAGGGATACGAAAGATTTTACGGGCGGACCGAATCACTTCTGCGGATTCCGGGAGCTTCCCGGGAATCTGCGCAGGATGCTGGAGGTACAGTCATGATCGAAATCAAACGGGAAACAAGGTTTCTTTGCTGCTCCTCATGCGGAAAGACAGATCTTGATGGATCCGGCTCTGAAATCTTCCGAACGATCAGGGTAGGCCATGAGTCCTGCGGACACACCTGCATCACGCTGTGCGACGACTGTTTTGCGCAGTTAAAGAAGCGGGCAGAGGGCGCATAGGACAGAAAACGATCAGGGAACCGGAAAGTCATTCTTTCCGGTTTTCTTAAACGCCATTTTGGACTCTTGCAAGCACATGAGTAGGAGCACGAATCAAAACAATGTTTGAATCACTGACTGAACGCCAGAAAACAGCATACGCGAAAAAGAAAATTACGAACGATGAACTGCTGCGCCGGTTTCTTCCTGCTGCCTATAAGGATTTCCGTACGCCGGTTTTATTAAGCCGGACGCATCTTCCGGCAGAAGGAGAAGAAATTGCGGTTATCGGATACGTGAAAAAGGTCAGTGCTAAGGAGATGAATAACCGAAAGCTCTGCACGGTCAGCGCGGAGGGTCTGGATCACGTCCCGTTTTCCGTGACCTATACCAATATGCGGGGGATCAGGAAATGGTTCCAGTCGCAGATCCGGCGGCCCGTGTGTTTTATGGGAAAATTTACATGGTCGCAGGTTTACGGATATACGGCTTTCCAGAGCGCTGTCAGCAGTAACCTGCATGTTTATCCAAGGCTTGTCCCGATTTATCCGAAAGTGTACGGGATTTCGAAAAATAAATTCCGGGCGCAGATGAAGGAGTGCCTGTGGGAGTGTGAAAAAGATACGATCCCGGAGCGTCTGATCGGAACGTATCCCGGCATTAATGATGCGATCCGGATGGTCCATACGCCAGGGGAGATATGGGAATCAAAGACCGGAAACGCAAGACTGATCCTCGATGACATCGTATATGTAAAAGCGGTGCAGAGAATTTCCGCCGGACCGGACGGAGCGGGATATCCGTTTTTCAAGACGGAAAAGACAAGGGACATGATTGAACGCCTTCCTTATGCGCTCACAGGTGACCAGAAGGAAACAATTCTTTCGATCATCCAGATGACACGGCAGGGGAAACGGGTCCATGCCCTGATCCAGGGTGATGTCGGATGCGGCAAGACGATCATCGCGTTTTCTCTTATGATGTGCGCCTTTGAGAACGGATACCAGTCGGTTCTCATGGCACCGACGCAGATCCTTGCGGGACAGCACTATGAAGAATTAAAAAAGCTCGTTCCGGAAGAAGAGATCGCGTTTTTTACGGGAAGCATCAAAGACAAGGACCGGCAGCAGCTGGTATCAGACGTAAAAGAAGGAAAGCGCCATTTTATCCTGGGGACACAGGCACTTTTGTCATCCGGAATCGAATATAAAAAACAGGGCCTTTCCATTGCGGATGAGGAACACCGGTTCGGCGTTGTGCAAAGAAGCGGTATCGCGCAGGCGGGAGTACATCGGATCACAATGTCTGCAACGCCGATTCCGAGAACTCTCGCGAACGCGGTTTACGGGGACGGTGTAACTGTTTTCCAGATCAGGGAAAAACCGGCCGGAAGGAAACCGGTCATTACCTATTACGATGATGGGAACCATGTAAAAGCGTTTTTAAAAGAGCTCTTGAAAACCGGGACGCAGGCGTACGTCGTCTGCCCTTTGAAAGAAGACGGCGACCCGGACGGAAAGATGGCGGATGTGAAAAGTACCGCAGCTGTTTACGAAAAATATAAAGAAGCGTTTGAACCGGAGTATCCGGTGGGGCTTTTAACAGGAAGTACGAAGAAGGATCAGAAAGAGGAGATTATGGATGCCTTCCATAAAGGCAGGATTCGGATCCTTGTTTCAACAACGGTCATTGAGGTCGGAGTAAATGTCCCGAACGCAAACGTCATGGTTATGGTCAACGCGGAAAGATTCGGATTATCGACTATGCATCAGCTGCGGGGGCGTGTCGGACGGGGAAACAAACAGGCGTACTGTATTTTGGTTTCCGACAAACCGAATAACAGAATTCAGGTTATGTGCGAGACGGACGATGGCTTTGCGATTGCGGAAGCGGATCTGAAGGAGCGCAAAAGCGGCGACCTGACCGGAGTTAAGCAGTCCGGCAGGAACAAGATCGTGGATGAGATGATCGAAAACCCGAAGATCTGCATGCACGCGGCGTATATCGTATCGAAAATGACAAAACAGGAGCTTTTAAAACATACAGAGAAATACCGGGCAGTGTACGAGCAGGATAAGGCAGGGGAAGACGGGTTATGAGTGAGAAGGTTTTAATTAAAGATAAGGTGACTTTAACGGTAACGGAAGCCGCAGCATATTCGAATATCGGCATCAATAAACTGGAAAGCCTTCTGCGGAATCCCCGCTGCCCGTTTGTTCTGTATGTCGGGAAGAAAAAACTCGTGAAGCGGAAAGAGTTTGAAAAATTTATATCGGATAATACAGAAATCTGAACGACTGGAGGTGAATTATTAATAATATTTTACGGCCAGCTCCGTAGTAGCGTATAATAATTACAGCTAATCCGGAGCTTCTTTATGTATTACGGACAATACGGAAAGGAGCTTTGTATGGGAAAAGATTTAAAAGGAAAGGAGCTGGGAGATGGAATCTATCAGCAAAAAAACGGAACCTATTGTGCTAGGTTTGTAGATCGATACGGGCACAGAAAGGCGAAACGTTCCAAAAAGCTGCAGGAAGTCAGAAAGTGGCTTGCAGAAGCAATAAACATGGATCAGAACAGCAGTCTCAGCTGCGGGTCCAATATGACAGTTGATGCATGGTATAATTACTGGATCAGTATGAAACAGCAGACAATCAGGCCGCACACATTGCAAAATTATGTAAACCGTTACAGGCTAAACATTCGTAACGAGATTGGCAGTAAGCGTCTGAAAGACGTAAAGCCCCTGCATTGTCAACGAATCTTTTTAAAGATGGCAGAAGAGGGGTATACCAGTACAACTATTTATATGACGCGGGCGACCTTGTTTAATATGCTTGAGTTTGCGCGGGACAACGATATTTTACTGTCAAATCCATGTAAGAAATCTCTGAAGACGAACATCGGGAAGCAGCCGGTTACCCGTGAAGCGCTGACGATTGAAGAACAGAAAAAATTTCTCGATGTTCTTCCGGGTTTCAGATATGAGAATCAATACCGTTTTCTGCTGCAGACAGGTCTTCGTACGGGAGAGCTGACAGGGCTGAAATGGGACGACGTTAATCTAAAAAACCGCACCATAAAAATCAGCAGAACGATGGAATACGCGTATAAAGAACGAGCCTGGAAAACAGGCCCGCCGAAAAGCAGTTCCGGGTACCGAACAATTCCGTTAACCGCCGAGGCTGTCCGGATTCTGAAAGACCAGAAGGAGAAAAACGACGCTATCAAGGTCATACCCGTGGAATGGTCTTCGTATGTATTCTTGAATAAGGAAGGTATGCCAATTAAGAACAGCACATATGATGTAGGGCTTGCCAAATGCTGCAAGATGGCCGGAATCCGCCGGATTTCTATGCATCATCTCCGGCACGTCTTCGCGACGAGAGCTTTGGAGGGGAATATGAAACCCGCCGTCCTCCAACGCATTTTGGGTCATTCCAATATCGGGATTACTATGAACCGGTACGTTCATATTACGGATAAAGAGAAACAAAAAGAAATGGCGCTCGTTGCGGATATTTTAAAAGTCGTATAAAAATTGTTATAAACGACCGGATCGTGGCACTCGCCGTGGCACTCGGTTAAAAACATGAAACAAAAGAACCTTTAAAATCAAGGAAAAACGAAAGACAAAGACATCAATGAAGTTAAACAACGTGGTAGACAAGCTGATCCGGGAAGGCATACCGGACGGGAACAAGGCAATCGAAGACTCCATGCGGCGGAGCCTTCCGTATGAAGAGCAGGCATCCGATCTGGAAATTTCGCCGGCACTGCCGCCGACGGATGAAATCGGCGGATTTAAGGTAAGGCCCGGCAATTATCTGCAGAACGGCGCCATGGAGGTTCCTGGCGGCGTAAACTTTACAATTTATTCCAGTCACGCGACATCCTGCGAGCTGGTTCTGTATCACAGAAAAGCCACAAAGCCTTTCGGCGTGATCCCGATTCCGTCGTCCTACAGAATCGGGCAGGTGTGGTCGATCATTGTCTTCGGACTCAACGTCGAGGAATTTGAGTACGCGTACCGCGTTGACGGACCGAATGATCCCGGACGGGGACTTCTTTTCGATAAAACGAAAGAGCTTCTGGATCCGTACGCCAAGGCGGTGGTAGGACAGCGCAAATGGGGCGCACAGCAGGAACGGGGCGGTACGTACAACGGCTCGTACAGAGCGAGGGTGGTCAAGAACAATTTCCGCTGGGATACCTCGCATTTTCCGAATACGCCGATGGAAGATACCATCATTTATGAAATGCATGTGCGCGGATTCACAAAGGATCCGTCTTCCGGAGTCACTTATCCCGGAACTTTTGCCGGCATCATTGAGAAGATTCCGTATCTTCGCAGGCTCGGCGTTACAGCAGTTGAACTGATGCCGATTTTCGAGTTCGATGAAGTCAACAACGGTCATGAGTATCACGGGAAACGCCTCTATGAGTACTGGGGGTATAATACGGTCGCGTTTTTCGCACCGAATACCAGCTACGCGGCGTCGGCGGAATATAACCGTGAGGGCCGGGAACTCAAGGAAATGATTCAGCTCCTGAAAGAGAACGGAATCGAGGTAATTCTGGATGTCGTATTCAACCATACGGCGGAAGGAAACGAGCGCGGACCGTTTATTTCGTTCCGTGGTCTGGACAATAATATCTGGTATATGCTGACGCCGGACGGCAAGTACTATAATTTCTCCGGCTGCGGCAATACGCTGAATTGCAATCATCCGGTCGTACAGCAGTATATTATCGACTGTCTGCGCTACTGGGTGACCAGCTATCATGTGGACGGCTTCCGTTTTGACCTGGCCAGCATTCTGGGGAGAGACAGCAACGGAAAACCAATGGAAAATCCGCCACTTCTGCAGAGAATGGCCTACGATCCGATCCTCGGCAACATCAAGCTGATTGCGGAAGCCTGGGACGCGGGCGGCATGTATCAGGTCGGAAGCTTTCCTGCCTACAACCGCTGGGCGGAATGGAACGGCAAGTACCGCGACTGCATGCGGGATTTCCTCAAGGGCAACTTTTGGACAGCACCGGAGGCGGCGCAGAGGATGATCGGTTCCACGGACCTGTATTACGGCGTATATAAAGGATATACTTCCTCTGTCAATTTTCTGACCTGCCATGATGGATTCACGCTGTATGATCTTTACTCGTACAACAGCAAACATAATGAGGCGAACGGCTGGGGAAATACCGACGGGGCAAATGATAACCGCAGCTGGAACTGCGGCTTCGAGGGAGACACGGATGATCCGCAGGTGCTGTCTCTGCGTTTCAGGATGATGCGCAACGCGATCACCGCCTTAATGTGCAGCAGAGGCACGCCGATGATTCTGTCAGGAGATGAGTTCGCGAACACGCAGTTCGGCAACAACAACGGATACTGCCAGGACAACGAGATCTCATGGCTGGACTGGAAGCTATTAGAGAAAAACCATGATTTCTTTGATTTTTACTGCTCAGTTATCGGTTTCCGGAAGAAACATCCCTGCATCAGCAGAAACATGGAGCCGGCAGAATCCGGCGTTCCTTCACTCGTCATTTCGGGTGCCGATCCGGATGACCATTTCATCAGCAAGGATACATCCGCGCTTGGCGTACTGTTTTCCGGCTATGATGAGGCAAGAGAGAAGGACGATGTCGTCTACATCATTCTGAACACGTTGTGGAAAGGACAGAAGGTCCGGCTGCCTTCTCTTCCGGAAGGCCACGCCTGGGGCATGTGCATCAACACGGCGGACCCGGACGGGAAATACTATTATGACGAGCCTGTCTATATGCAGGTGACATCCTTTATAATGACGGAGCGAAGCATTTGTGTATTTACGATGATCTGACACGGCTTATGCCGGGAGGTGAAAATGGCTGCGACAATACTCGTTGTAGATGATGAGAAAATGCTGAGGAAACTGGTCGGAGACTATCTTCGAAGATCCGGCTTTGAAGTGATCGAAGCCGGTGACGGTATGGAAGCGCTTCATAAATTCGAAGAGCACCCCGAAACAGCGCTTATCATCCTTGACGTGATGATGCCCGGCATGGACGGAATGCAGGTGACGAAAGAGATCCGAAGAAACTCCAAAGTGCCGATTATTATGCTGACCGCGCGAAGCGAGGAGCAGGACGAGCTGACGGGCTTCGATCTCGGCATCGATGAATATGTAACAAAGCCGTTCAGCCCGAAGACGCTGGTCGCGAGGGTGGAGGCGATCCTCCGAAGGTCCGGTGCACCTGTAAATGACGAACGGCTGAGTGCCGGCGGCATTGTCATCGACAAGGCTGCACATCAGGTGACGATTGACGGGAAAGAAATCGAGCTCTCTTTCAAGGAATTCGAGCTGCTGACTTATTTTCTGGAAAACAACGGGCGCGCGCTTTCCCGCGAAATTATTCTGAACCACGTATGGAACTACGACTATTACGGTGATCCCCGTACGATCGATACGCACGTCAAGAAGCTTCGCAGTAAAATGGGCGAAAAGGGCGAACTGATTCAGACCGTACGCAATATCGGTTACAAGTTTGAGGCTTGAGGAACTAGGCATGGAAACAAACAGAAAGCCTTTTTCCGGAAAGCGCCGCTATTCGATCCGGACAGAACTGACCTTCGTGTTCTTTCTTCTGATCGCCGGCGCGATCATGATCATTTTCCTCGCGAATACGTTCTTTCTGGAGCGGTATTATCTCAAGGACAAACAGAAAGCGCTGGATAAGGCTTACGTCAAGCTGAATCAGGCGGCCGCGGACAATTCCATAAGAACGTCGAAGTTTGGCGTTGAGCTGGTGCAGATTGCCAGCAAGGACAACATCGGCGTCATTGTGATGGATGACGACT
This sequence comes from uncultured Lachnospiraceae bacterium, assembly GCA_900317555.1. Taxonomy (GTDB): domain Bacteria; phylum Bacillota; class Clostridia; order Lachnospirales; family Lachnospiraceae; genus CAG-791. Next base: position 13,901 of record ONHF01000013.1, read on the forward strand.
CGAAAACGATCAAATACTATGCTTCCGACGCGGAAACCATGGTCAAACGGATGTGGGACAATATGTTCGAGAAAACCGACAGCCTCCCTTCCGGTTACAGCGAAGGCGAAGCCGATCAGTCGGAACATAATGGAAATTCTTCGGATGACCCGGGCGACTATTACATCGTAAAGCGTCTTCAGGATTCATACAATCAAAGAGTGCAGATTGTTCTGGACCGCAAGACAAGTACCCAGTATATGGAAATGTGGGGAATGCTCGGAGACGGCAGCTTTTACCTTCTCCGGACGGCGGTCGAAAGTATCCGGAAGAACTCGGGGACCGCGAACCACTTCATTATTCTTGTCGGAATCTGCGTGATTCTTCTCGGCGCTCTTGTTGCCGCACTCCTGGGGACCAGAATTACAAGGCCGATCCTGCAGCTGACACGGATCTCGCAGCGAATGAAGCTACTGGATTTCAGCGCGAGGTACGAAGGGGACGACAGAACAGAAATCGCAGAGCTCGGCGAGAATTTCAATGAGCTTTCCAGCACGCTTGAGAAGACAATTTCCGAGCTTAAAACCGCCAATAACGAACTGCGCAGCGATATCGAAAAGAAAGAGAAAATCGAGCAGATGCAGCGCGAGTTCATTGCCAATGTCACCCATGAGCTCAAGACGCCGATCGCCCTGATTCAGGGATACGCGGAAGGACTGCAGGACGGGATTGCGCAGGATGCGGACAGCCGCGATTTTTACACAGGCGTCATTCTGGATGAAGCCGGAAAGATGAACAAAATGGTGCAGAAACTCCTTACGCTGACGCATCTGGAATTCGGCAGTGAAAAGGCAGAAATGACCCGTTTTGACGCGGCGCAGCTGATTCTGAGCGAGCTTTCAAGCGCAGTACTTCTCGCGAATGAGAATGATATTCATGTCCGGATTACACAGGCGCAGACGGGATCCCAGGATGTCCATACCGATGAAACCGGCAGAATTTATCTTGATCAGGAGCTCTCACCGGTTTATGTGTGGTCGGATGAATTCATGACCGAAGAGGTTTTTCAGAATTACTTCAGCAACGCCGTCCACCACGCAAAGTCTGTGGAGAAGCAGGGGAGCGGGCAGAAGGACAAAGTCATTGACATACGCTTTGAACAGAAGGAAAATTGTGTTCGTATCAGCGTATTCAATACAGGAGATCCGATTCCGGAGGACTCTGTCGGGAGAATCTGGGAGAAGTTTTATAAGGTTGACAAGGCAAGAACAAGGGCATACGGCGGCTCCGGCGTAGGCCTTTCGATTGTGAAGGCGATCATGGAACTGCTGCATCAGGACTACGGCGTCATCAACTATGACAATGGTGTGGAATTCTGGTTTGAGCTTGAAACAGCGGCAAAATCGCGGCAGACGGCAGAGGAAACATAAATGACGGCGATTATCGATTACGGCGCGGGCAATATCAGAAGTGTGCAGAACGCGCTGCAGTACCTTGGAGAGGAAGCAGTACTGACCAGTGATCCTTCGGTGATTCTGTCTGCAGATCATGTCATTCTGCCGGGTGTCGGATCATTCGGGGATGCGATGGAACGGCTTCGCAGCGCGGACCTCACGGGGGTAATCCGTAAGCTGTGCGCCGGCGGCACGCCGTTTCTTGGCATCTGCCTTGGCTTGCAGCTGTTATTTGAACAGAGCGAGGAATCTCCGGGCGTATCCGGTCTTGGCATTCTGCCGGGCAGAATCGTGAGGATCCCGGAAGAGACTGACAGCGGAACAAGATATAAGGTTCCCGAAATCGGATGGAATAGTCTGACCTATCCCAATCATGGGCGGCTTTTTTCCGGCGTTCCGGAAGGCGCCTATGTCTATTTTGTCCATTCCTATTATCTGCAGTGCGCGGATTCTTCTCTTGTCACGGCCAGGACGAAGTACAGCACCATGATTGACGCTTCCGTCGAAAAGGGAAATGTGTTTGCCTGCCAGTTTCATCCGGAAAAAAGCGAGCGCATCGGCATGCAGATTCTGCGGAACTTTCTTTCCGTCAGGAAGGAGGGGGTATGCTGACCAGAAGAATTATTCCATGTCTGGATGTGAAAAACGGCCGGGTCGTCAAAGGCGTCAATTTCGTTTCGCTGCGCGATGCGGGAGATCCCGTGGAAGCCGGCGAGGCGTATTCCAAAGCGGGCGCCGATGAACTGGTCTTTCTGGATATCACGGCAACCAGCGATGCGAGGGCAACGGTGACGGACATGGTCCGCAGAGTCGCGCAGAGAGTCTTTATTCCGTTCACGGTCGGCGGCGGTATCCGGAGCGTGGACGATATGAAGGCCATCCTGCGGGAGGGAGCGGATAAGATCTCCGTGAACTCGGCAGCGGTTGAACGGCCGGAGCTGATCGCGGAGGGCGCCGAAAGATTCGGCTCCCAGTGCATCGTGACGGCAATTGACGCGAGGAGAAGAGTGCCGGAGGAAGGCCGCGCGTGGGAGCCGTCTGACGGCTGGACAGTCTACACTGCAGGCGGCCGACATGATACCGGCCTGGATGCGGTTGCCTGGGCAAAGAAAGCGGTATCTCTTGGAAGCGGCGAGCTTCTTGTGACCAGCATGGACTGCGACGGAACCAAGTCGGGATACGATATCGCTCTTACAAGAGCAATATCGGACGCTGTGCCGGTTCCCGTCATCGCTTCGGGCGGCGCCGGAACGAAAGAGCATTTTCTGGAAGCTTTGACAGAAGGCGGCGCCGACGCGGCTCTTGCCGCATCCTTATTTCATTTCAAAGAGCTTGAAATCAGCACACTGAAAGAATATCTTGACGGGCAGGGTATTCCGGTGCGGCTGTAATCAGAAACCCGCAGACAGAATCGAGGTAATTATGGTTTATATTCTGATGGATAAAGAACCGGAGAAGGTACTGCATTATTTTGAGGAAATCAGCGCGATCCCGCACGGTTCACGCCACACGAAACAGCTCAGCGACTATCTGGTTTCCTTCGCAAAAGACCGCGGACTCAAATGTGTGCAGGACAAGGCCGGCAATGTGATCATCTTCCAAAAAGGTTCCGCGGACTGCGGTAATGCCACGCCTGTCATCCTGCAGGGACACATGGACATGGTTCTCGAGAAAAACAGCTGCGTTACAACTGATCTGGCAACGCAGCCGATCCGCCTTGTCCTTGACGGTGATGAACTGCATGCTGACGGAACGACGCTCGGCGCCGACGACGGCATCGCGGTCGCCATGATGCTGGCAGTGCTTGATGACAAGACGCTGAAACACCCGCCTCTCGAGTGTGTTTTCACAACAGATGAGGAAATCGGTATGCTCGGCGCCGACGCGCTCGATGTATCCGTATTAAAGGGAAGGCGCATGATCAATCTCGACTCGGAAGAAGAAGGCGTCTTTACGGTCGGATGTGCGGGTGGCGCCGAAGAGCATTTTACATTTACCTTTGAAAGAACGCCGCGCTATGGGATGGTACTCCATCTGCATATAAGCGGACTTGCAGGCGGACATTCCGGCGCCTGCATTCATCTGGGACGCGCAAACGCAGATCTCTTAATGGGCCGTCTCCTTGCTAAAATTGACCGGAAAGTCAAATGCAGCCTGCTATCCGTCAGCGGCGGAACCAAGGACAACGCGATTCCCAGAGAATGTGACGCGCAGCTGATTTTTGATGACGGCGCGGCGATTAAAGAGGTGATTTCCATCATCGACAAGTTTACGGACCAGATCCGCAGGGAATATCAGGTCACCGATCCCGATGTGCAGATTACCTGCGACTGGACCGATCAGACGGAGCTGCCGGTGCCTTCGCTGTCAAGAGAGGATACGAAACGGATATTGAATTTCCTTATGCTTATCCCGAACGGCCTCGTGGAATCGGATCCTCTGATCAAGGATATGCCGCAGACATCGCTGAATCTGGGCATTGTATCAACAGATACCGATACCTTCCGGGCAGTTTCTCTTGTACGATCATCGATTAACTCGCAGAAGAAATATCTGATGCAGCGGCTGAAGTGCCTCGCAAAGGTGCTCTCCATGGATTTGGAGACAAAAGGAGAATATCCCGCATGGGAACGCGCGCGGCATTCAGAGCTCTGCGGGATTCTCGCCGGCATTTATAAAGAGCAGTATCACAAGGAGCCGGTAATTTCCGTAACGCATGGAGGGCTGGAATGCGGCCTGATCGCAGCGAAAGTCAGCGGCGGTCTCGACTGCGTATCGATCGGCCCTGATATGAGCGGCATCCATACACCATCGGAAAAGATCAGTCTGTCTTCAACGCAGAGACTCTGGCAGTTCCTGACTGCGGCGCTGCCTTCTCTCTGCGACAGGTAAAAGGCTATGGGTGAAATTGCAGGAGACTGGCTTCCCGCGGTGCAGGAAGAGTTCCATAAACCATACTATAAAGATCTGTACCTCTTTGTCCGGAAGGAATATGAAACGCATACGGTCTATCCGCCGGCTGAGGACATTTTCGATGCTTTGCATCTGACGCCGCTCTCGAACGTCCGGGTAGTTATCTTAGGTCAGGATCCGTATCATGAGCCGGGACAGGCGCACGGGCTTTGTTTTTCCGTGCAGCCGTCGCAGCCGGAAATACCGCCGTCTCTGCTCAATATTTACAAGGAGCTGCATGACGACGTCGGCTGTCACATGCCGGATAACGGCTGCCTGATACCGTGGGCAAAACAAGGCGTGCTGCTGTTGAACACGGTCCTTACGGTACGGGCGCATCAGGCGAACTCGCACAGGGGAAAAGGCTGGGAACAGTTTACGGACGCGATCCTTGAAGCCGTGAACCGGCAGGACCGCCCGGTTGTCTACATGCTGTGGGGTTCACAGGCACAGGCGAAGATCCCGATGCTGACAAATCCGCGGCATCTGATTCTGAAGGCGCCGCATCCGAGTCCTTTGTCCGCGTACCGCGGATTTTTCGGCTGCCGTCATTTCAGCAGATGCAACGAGTTCCTGATATCGCACGGAGAAAAGCCGATTGACTGGCAGATTCCGAACGTGCATAATGCTTAGTTAAGACGGCTGCAGCCGGCAGAACAGACATGTATCCGCGCCGGAAGGAGAAGACGGATGAGGAAAGTACCTTTTATTACAAGAGAGCAGGCAGAACAGATTGACAGTAAGTTTCCGACTCCCTTTTATATTTATGATGAACGGGGAATCCGGGAGAACGCGGAAAGGGTGAGGAAAGCATTTTCCTGGAATCCGGGCTTCCGCGAGTATTTCGCGGTCAAGGCGACGCCGAATCCGTATATTATGAAGATTATGCAGGATTATGATTTCGGATTCGACTGTTCGTCATCGGCGGAGCTTGTTTTGTCGGATGCGGTCCATGCGGACGGAGAGCACATCATGTTCTCTTCGAACGATACACCGGATGAGGAGTATCTGCAGGCGAGATCACTCGGGGCAATCATCAACCTCGATGATATTACGCATATCGGGACGCTGGACCGTCTGTTTGCAGGAAAATTTCCGGAAACCATGAGCTGCCGTTATAATCCGGGCGGTGTTTTCCGCATGAGCAACGGCATTATGGACAACCCCGGAGATTCCAAATACGGGATGACCAAGGCCCAGCTTTTTGAAGCCTATGAAATGCTCAAAGCCCGCGGTGTCCGGCATTTCGGACTGCACGCGTTCCTTGCCAGCAATACAGTGACAAATGAATATTATCCGCAGCTTGCCGGACAGCTTTTCGAGCTGGCGGCGGAGATTCATGGGGCGCTCGGTATTCATTTCGCTTTCATTAATCTTTCCGGAGGTGTCGGCATTCCGTATACGCCGGACGGCACACCGAACGATATTATGAAAATCGGAGAGGGCGTACATGAGCAGTACGACAGGATTCTGGTACCTGCCGGCATGGGAGACGCCGCCGTCTATACCGAGATGGGCCGCTTTATGCTGGGGCCGTATGGCGCGCTCGTCACGAAGGCAATCCATGAAAAACATATTTACAAGGAGTACATCGGCGTCGACGCCTGCGCTGCCAACCTGATGCGGCCGGCAATGTACGGTGCGTATCATCATATCACGGTGCTCGGCAGGGAAGATGCGGTCTGTGATCATCTATATGATGTGACAGGGTCTTTATGCGAAAACAACGACAAATTTGCGATTGACCGCATGCTCCCGGAAATTAAGATGGGAGATTACCTGTATATTCATGATACCGGCGCGCATGGCTTCGCGATGGGATACAATTACAATGGAAGGCTCTGGAGCTGTGAGCTGCTTCTGAAAGAAGACGGTACCGTGCAGCAGATCCGGAGAGCCGAAACACTGCAGGATTATTTTTCCACATTTGATACAACGGAGTTTGCATCGGCGCTTGGTCTGTGATAAAATCACTTGGTACGTCCCGGAAATGACAGTATTTCCGGGAACTCTGCTGGAATGGCGGAATCGGTAGACGCGACAGACTCAAAATCTGTTTTCTGAAAGGGAGTGAGGGTTCGAGTCCCTTTTCCAGCATATAAAAGGGCGTGAGAACCGCGGGAATACGCGGGGCTCATGCCCTTTTCACGTTGTGCTCCGGAAGGCATCGGGGCATGCAGACAGATTTAAACCTGAAGACGCGAAAGATCGTCAAAGAAAGAAGGATAGCTGATTGCAACGCAGTTCTCATCAACCAGCGTTGTTTCGCCGTCCGCGAGCAGAGACGCGACCGCCATGCTCATGGCAATCCGGTGATCCTTAAAGGATTTCACGGCGCAGCCGTGCAGCGCTTTTCCGCCGCGGATGATGAAGCCGTCTTCTGCCGGCGTGATGTCAGCGCCCATCGCCCGGAGGTTTTCCGTCATTGCAGCGATCCTGTCAGACTCTTTGACTTTCAGCTCGGCGGCGTCCCGGATCACCGTTTCGGAGGAAGCCGCACAGGCCATGACCGCGATGACAGGGAGCTCGTCGATCAGCGTCGGAATCATATCCTTTTCAATCACGGTTCCGTGCAGCGAAGAAGCGGTAATATGCAGGTCCGCGTATGGCTCTGCCGTATCAGTTTCATTCAGGATTTCAATGTTTCCGCCCATGGCTCTCGCGGCTCTGATAATACCGTCTCTTGTCGGATTTATCCCGACATTGTGAAGCACAATATCGCTGCCCGGCACCAGAAGCGCCGCTGCAATAAAATAAGCCGCGGATGAAATATCGCCCGGAACCTTGATTTCACTAGGCGAATACAGCTCGTTCGCAGGGCGGACGGAAGCAGTCAGCCCGTCATTCTTTACATCAGCACCGAATGCCCGCAGCATCCGCTCCGTGTGGTCACGGGAGAGCGCAGGCTCTGTAAAGGAAGTAGCCGCATCTGCATATAAGCCTGCGCAGAGAACGGCGGATTTTACCTGTGCGGATGCCACCGCCGACTTCCAGTCAATACCGTGCAGTGCTCTTCCATCAATCCGCAGCGGTGCGCAGCCGTCCTGATTCATGCTGACAATGGAGGCTCCCATCTTTGTCAGAGGATCAATCACGCGTTTCATCGGCCGCCGGTTTACGGATTCATCACCTGTAAGAAAAGATGTAAACGGCTGCGGCGCGAGTATCCCGGAAAGAATCCGGGTCGTCGTTCCACTGTTCTGCGTGTACAGAACGACTCTTCCGGCGGATGGATAGAGCCCCCGCATCCCGGCGCCGTGGATGATCACATCCTGCGGTTTTTCCCATGTCCTTTCGATCGACACGCCAAGCCGGCCGAAACAATCCAGTGTCGCACCTACATCTGCGCTGTCCAGAATATCGCGGACTTTCGTAGTGCCCTTTGCGAGAGAGCCGAACATGACAGCTCTGTGGGAGATCGATTTATCGCCGGGGACAGTCAGTTCACCGCGCAGCGGCCCGTGTTGATTTAATGTAAGCATTGCATGCACCTCAAAGATAGATTGTGTAATTGCGGGTTCTTAAAATATCCGCGGCTTCCGTCTGATCGCTTTCCGAATAGAATTCCACGCGCAGAACGCCCTGCTGATACTCTCTGTTATGTGTGATGCCGATATTCTTGATATTTACGCTGTTGACGGCAAGGAGTGTAACAACTTCGGCGAGCGATGCGGGGTGATCCTCGATGTCCACATGGATGACAAAGCTCCGGTCCCTCGCGCCGCTCCCTGTCTCGGCGAAACTGCCGCGGTATCTGCGCGCGCTGTCAAAGAAATTGTAGATATCTTCGGAACTGCCGCTCGCGATACTGTCTTTGATCTGTTTCAGAATCCCGATATAGGAATCGAGAAGTTTTACAATATTCCCGCTGTTGGTCAGGCAGATTTCCCGCCACATTTCAGCCGAAGATGAGGAAATTCTCGTAATGTCCTTGAAGCCGCCGGCCGCAATCGCGTGCATGACAGCATCCGGATTATCGGAACGCCGCACCAGTTCCACGAGGGAAGCACTGACGACATGCGGTACATGGCTGATACCCGCAACCGCGAAATCATGGAAAGAAGGTTCCAGGAGCAGCGGCAGGGACCTGATGCCTTCGACAAAACTGCAAAGAAGAGCTGTTTTATCCTGTCCGGCAGCCGGCTCGGGCGTCAGTAGGTAATAGGCGTTTTCCAGAAGCGAAGCGCTGGAATTACGGTACCTTGTCCGCTCGGAACCGGTCATCGGATGTCCGCCGATGAAAAACTTTGAAAGGCCGGCCTCCCGGACATGCCGGTGAATGTCGCTTTTGGTCGAACCGATATCCGTCAAAACAGCGCCGTTTTTTAAATACGGTGCGATCTCCGCAAGGTTTTCTGCGTTTTTCTGCACGGGCGCGCACAGAAAAACGATATCGCAGTCCGAAAACGCCTCTCCGTTGAACGGATGGCCGTTCTTCACCTCTTCCTTGCAGTGGCCGTCATTTACAACGCCTTCGTCCCGCGCCTGCCGCAGGGTATCTTCGGACGGGTTATAGGCGGTAATCCGCGCTTCGGGATAGTAGAGGCGGATGGCTTTCGCGATCGAGCCGCCGATCAGGCCGAGTCCTATGAAGCCGAAATGAAACCGGTTGAAATCTGTCATGCTGTATCTCCTGTGCCTTGGGCCGAAGCCCGGAATAACGGGTTTATTTTACCACCTGACGCGCCGGCGCGCACGGCGTTTCTTGGCATACCGGCGGGTGTTTCCCTGCGTTCCGGCGGGCCTGTAAACACGGCCTTTATTGACATTGCGATTGACGGGTTCTATTATGAAGAACATACGCGTTTGTTATGAACGGAGGAAAGAAAATGAGATATAATTTCAGGAAAATCGAGCCGAAATGGCAGAAGGCCTGGGCTGACGCACAGGCTTTCAAGGCAGTCGATTTTGATAAAAGACCGAAATGGTACGGGCTCGTCGAGTTTCCGTATCCGTCCGGCGCGGGCATGCACGTAGGCCATATCAAGGCATATTCGAGCATTGAGGTTCTCGCGAGAAAGAGAAGGATGCAGGGATACAACGTGCTGTTTCCGATCGGCTTTGATTCTTTCGGCCTGCCGGCGGAAAACTACGCGATCAAGACGAACACGCATCCGCACATCATTACGGAGAAGAACATAGCGCATTTTTCGGAACAGCTGCGCAAGGTCGGCTTCTCGTTCGACTGGAGCCGCGAATTCGCGACCTCGCGCCCCGATTATTATAAATGGACACAGTGGATTTTCCTGAAACTGTTTGAGCACGGGCTTGTTTTCCGCTCGAAAACGCTGGTCAATTACTGCCCGCACTGCAAGGTTGTCCTTTCCAACGAGGACTCGCAGGGAGGCAAGTGCGATATCTGCCACAGTGATGTCATTCAGCTTTCGAAGGACGTCTGGTTCCTGCGCATCACTGAATACGCGGATAAGCTGCTTGAGGGACTGCAGCATGTTGATTATCCCGAATCTGTGAAGCAGCAGGAAATTTCCTGGATCGGCAGATCGGAAGGAACGTTTGTGGATTTTCAGGTCGCGGATCAGGACGGAGCTGCTCTTGGAGACAAACTCGAAGTCTATACGACAAGGTGCGATACGCTTTACGGTGTGACCTTTATGGTCGCCGCACCCGAGCATCCGCTTCTTGACAAATACAAAGACAGAATTACCAACTGGGATGCGGTTGAAGCGTACCGCGAAGAGTGCGCGAAGAAGACCGAATTCGAACGCACACAGCTCGTCAAGGACAAGACCGGTGTAAAGATCGAAGGCCTCACCGCGGTCAATCCGATCACAGGCAGTCAGATTCCGCTGTTTATCGCGGATTATGTTATGATGGGATACGGCACAGGCGCGATTATGGCGGTGCCCGCGCATGACCAGAGAGATTACGACTTTGCGAAGGCTTTTCATGTACCGATCGTGCAGGTCATCAAGGGCGGCGATATCTCAAAGGAAGCTTATACCGGTGACGGTGAGATGATTAATTCCGGCGTTCTGAACGGGCTTACGAACAAGAAAGATTCGATCGCGAAGATGCAGGAATACCTGAAGGAAAAGGGTATCGGCAGGAGGGGCGTGCAGTACAAGATGAAGGACTGGGCGTTCAACCGGCAGAGATACTGGGGAGAGCCGATCCCGCTGATTCACTGCCCGAAGTGCGGTACCGTGGGTGTTCCGGAAAACGAGCTGCCGCTTACGCTGCCGGATGTCGAAAATTTCGAGCCCGGACAGGACGGAAAGAGTCCTCTCGCAGCGATTGATTCGTTTGTGAACTGCACATGCCCGAAGTGCGGCGGACCCGCAAAGAGAGAGACGGACACGATGCCGCAGTGGGCGGGATCTTCCTGGTATTTCCTGCGCTTCTGCGATCCGCACAATGACAAGGCATTCGCGGACCGGAAAAAGCTCGATTACTGGATGCCGGTTGACCACTATAACGGCGGCATGGAGCATGTGACGAGACACCTTCTGTATTCAAGGTTCTGGCATCATTTCCTCTATGACATCGGAGAGGTCGGCACACCTGAACCCTACGCAAAGAGAACCTATCAGGGAATGATCCTCGGCGCGGACGGAGAGAAAATGTCCAAGTCCAAGGGGAACGTCATTGATCCTGTAGATATTGTCGATCAGTACGGTGCGGATACACTGCGTACCTATGTCATGTTCATGGGAGATTACGGAAGCGCTGCGCCGTGGTCCGATGAGTCGCTCAAAGGCTGCAAACGTTTCCTTGAACGCGTAGCCGGCTTTGAAGAATTCGCGAATGCGCAGAAGGAAGATCCGGAGCTTGAGGCAAAGCTTCACAAGACGATCCGCAAGGTCAGCGAAGACATTGAGAATATGAAGTTCAATACGGCGATTGCCGCATTGATGACGCTGACCAACGAATACTACAAATCGGGAAGTGTCACGAAAGAAGATGTCCGTATCTTCATTCAGCTGCTCTCGCCTTTCGCGCCGCATCTGACCGAGCAGATGTGGGAAGATCTCGGATATAATCCGGACGGGAAAACCTTCTGCACGCTTTCCAAATGGCCCGAATATGACGAGGAGAAGACCAAAGACGCCACGATCAAGATGGGCGTGCAGGTCAACGGCAAAGTCCGCGGAACCATTGAGGTGGACGCGGGCGCTTCGAAGGAAGAGGTTCTTGCTGCCGGAAAAGCACAGGAGAACGTTTCCAGATTCCTTGAGGGCAAGACAATTGTCAAGGAAATCTATGTTCCCGGAAAGATCCTCAATATTGTCGTAAAATAATGTGCTTCCGCGCGTCTATTATGGGAGAGGCAGCAGGAATGCTGCCTCTTTTGTTGCGTTTGCATAAATATAACTTGTATATGCTGCGGCAATTCGTTAAAATATACATTAGATTTTGCCGTCCCGAAATGAAAAAACACGGGAAAATCAACAATTGTATTGGAGGCTGCAACGTATGAAAGTTTACACAACTGACAAAATCAGAAACGTCGTAATCCTCGGACACGGCAGCGCAGGCAAGACAACTCTGACAGAGTCTATGGCTTATCTGGGCGGTCTGACTTCGAGAATGGGGAGAGTCGAAGACGGAACTACAATCAGTGACTTCACAAAGGAAGAGCAGAAGAGAGAGATTTCGATCAGAACTTCTCTGATTCCGGTTGAATGGAATGATTACAAGATCAATATTCTGGACACACCCGGTTATTTTGATTTCATAGGCGAAGTGGAAGAGGCATTGAGTGTTGCCGACGGGGCCATCATCGTCGTTTCCGGAAAATCCGGTATAGAGGCAGGTACGGAGAAAGCCTGGGAACTGTGCGAGAAGTATCATCTTCCGAGAATGTTTTTTGTAACAGATATGGATATTGACAGTGTTTCCTACCGTCAGACGATTGAAGATCTGACCGCTGTCTATGGCAAGAAAATCGCGCCGTTCAACATGCCGGTCCGCGAAGGCGGAAAGCTTACGGGATATGTCAACGTCATTCAGAAGAAAGCGTTCCATTATGAGAACAAGGAAGCGCTTGCCTGCGATGTCCCGGATTACGCGCGGGAATACATGGATCAGTATAATGACACACTGATGGAAGCGGTCGCTGAAACCTCCGAGGAGTTCATGGACCGGTATTTCAGCGGTGATACTTTCTCGGAAGCCGAAATCCGTACAGCGGTCCGTCTTTCCATTCAGGATGGCACAATTGTTCCTGTTGAAATGGGGTCCGGTCTTCTTGGTCTTGGCGTTTACACTCTGCTCGACGATATCATCAAGTACATGCCGTCTGCGGAGAGCCGCAAGGTCAGCGGTATCAACATCAAGACAAACGAAATCTTCGAGGCGAATTTCGATGTTCTGAAGCCTAAAACCGCATTTGTATTCAAGACAATCGTAGATCCGTTCATCGGCCGCTACAGCCTGATTAAGGTACGCTCCGGCGTTTTAAAGACTGATGATCTTCTTTATGACAGCCGGACAGATACGGAACTGCGCTGCGGCAAGCTTTATATTCTGCAGGGCAACAAGTCTTCGGAGATTCCGGAGCTGCATGCGGGAGATCTCGGTGCTCTGGCGAAGCTCGGCGATGTCGCAACCGGCGATACGCTGTCTACAAAGGCAACGCCGGTTATGTACCCGAAGATGGATCTTTCCGTCCCGTATACGTATCTGCGTTACCGTGCCGTCAACAAGGGAGATATCGACAAGATCGCGCAGGCAATGGCGAAGATTGCGGCAGAAGATCCCACTTTCCGCTCGGTCAACGACTCCGCGAACGGCCAGTCTCTGATTTACGGCATGGGAGATCTCCATCTGCAGATCATTCAGTCGATGCTCAAGAACGAATACAATGTCGCAGTCGAGGTTGAAAAGCCCAAGGTCGCGTTCCGCGAGACGATCAAGAAGACATCGGATGTCGAATACAAATACAAGAAGCAGACCGGCGGACACGGACAGTACGGTCATGTCAAGATCCGGTTCAGCCCGTCCGGCGATCATACAAAACCGTATGAATTCGAGGAAGAGGTTGTCGGTGGCGCGATCCCGAAGAACTATTTCCCTGCAGTCGAAAAAGGTATCGCGGAGTCCGTACAGAGAGGACCGCTTGCCGCGTATCCGGTTGTCGGTGTGAAGGCAGTTCTGTACGACGGCTCGTATCATCCGGTTGATTCTTCGGAGATGGCCTTCAAGACGGCCGCCAAGCAGGCATTCAAGAACGGCTTTATGGAGGCAGGGCCTGTTTTGCTCGAGCCCATCGTTTCCCTGAAGGTCATTGTTCCGGATACCTATACCGGCGATGTTATGGGCGATCTGAACAAACGCCGCGGCAGAGTTCTCGGCATGAATCCGGACGGAGGTGGCAAGCAGATCATTGAAGCCGAAGTTCCGCAGATGGAGCTTTTTGATTACTGCACATCGCTTCGTTCGATGACCGGCGGCCGTGGAGAATACAGCTATGAATTTGCCCGCTACGAGCAGGCTCCTTCCGATGTCCAGAGCAGGGAAGTTGCCGCGAGAGCGGAGAAGGCAGCCGAAGGATTCGCGGAAAGTTAACTGCCGGAAATATAATTTCACAAATCATTGGGGGAAGATGCCGCCGCGCTTTACGCAGCGGCATCTTCTTTCGGCAGAGATTCCGGATAAAGGAGCAGAAGTTATGTCCCCGAAGTATACAAAAGAACTGAAAAGGCTGATTGTCGTCATTCTGGCAGCGCTATTGATGTCCGTGAACATCCGCACTTTTGTGCGGACCGGCGGTCTGTACCCGGGCGGTGCGACGGGACTTACGATTCTGATCCAGAGAGTTGTCGAGCTTTATCTGCATGTCGAGCTTCCGTATACACTGATCAATATTCTGACCAACGCAGTTCCCGTTTATATCGGATTCCGTTTCATCGGCAGAAAATTCACTTTGTACTCTCTGCTCATGATTCTTTTAAACGGCTTTTTCGTCGATCTGCTGCCGGCGTATGCCCTCACTTACGACACACTGCTGATCAGTATCTTCGGCGGCATCATCAACGGTATCGCGATCAGTATGTGCCTTTCGGTAGATGCCACCAGCGGCGGCACGGATTTTATCGCAATCTACCTTTCCCAGAAAAAGGGTATGGATTCGTTCAATATCATTCTGGGCGTCAATGTTGTAATTCTGGCTGCGGCCGGACTGATTTTCGGCTGGGATAAAGCGCTGTACTCGATCGTTTTCCAGTATGTTTCTACGCAGACATTGCATTTTCTGTACCGCAATTATCAGCAGCAGACCCTGTTCATCATTACCGAAAAGCCGGACGAAGTGTGCCGCGCCATGTATGATGTCTGCCACCATGGCGCTACGATTCTGGACGCGAAAGGCTCTTACAGGCATACATCCAGAGAACTGGTCTATTCGGTCGTCGCCGGCACCGATGAAAAGAAGGCCATTCAGGCGATTCGCAGTGTTGATCCGGACGCTTTCATCAATTCCATAAAAACCAGCGAACTTCGGGGAAATTTCTATATGCAGCCGAAAGACTGAGATCTGCTGCCGCCTTCCTGTCCCTGTTTGCTGATCTTTGATTGACTTTGATGTACTATGTGTATACAATAATACATACATTTACGAAAAGCCCGTCGAAAGATTCGCGGTAGAAAGAGGACAGCAATGGTTACCGAGACGTTTGAAAACCGGCCGGTTTCGATGAACGGCCATAACAATCTGCTCCAGATCGAAGAGCACATGTACATTCTGGACGATGTGAAGAAGCCGAATGTCTTCCGTCAGATGTTTCCTTATTCGGAGGTTCCAAAGATTCCGTTTAATGACAGAACCGTACCCAAATGCATGCCGAAGAATATCTGGATTACAGACACTACGTTTCGTGACGGACAGCAGTCACGCGCTCCTTACACTACGAATCAGATCGTTCACATCTTTGATGAATTTCATAAGCTCGGCGGCCCGAACGGACTGATCCGGGCATGCGAGTTTTTCCTGTACAGCAAGCAGGATAGAGACGCCGTATATAAATGCATGGAGCGGGGATATGCATTCCCGCAGGTTACCAGCTGGATCAGGGCCAGTCATGAAGATTTCAAGCTGGTGAAGGAAATGGGCATGAAAGAGACCGGCATCCTGGTATCCTGTTCCGATTACCATATCTTTTTAAAACTCCGGATGACCAGAAGAGAAGCCATGGAGCATTATCTCTCGGTTGTCAGGGACTGCCTCGAACAGGGGATCAGCCCGCGGTGTCATCTTGAGGACATCACAAGAGCCGATATCTACGGATATGTCGTTCCTTTCTGCCTTGAGCTGATGAAGTTGCAGAAGCAGTACGGAATTCCTATCAAAATCCGCTGCTGCGACACCATGGGCTATGGCGTCAATTACAGCGGCGCGGTTATTCCCCGCTCGGTTCCCGGCATTATATACGCGATTCACACGCACGCCGGCGTTCCCTGCGAGCAGCTCGAGTGGCACGGACACAATGATTTTTACAAAGCCGTCGTCAACGCGAGCACTGCATGGCTTTACGGCTGCAGCGGCGTAAACTGCTCCTTATTCGGTATCGGAGAGCGGACCGGCAATACGCCGACAGAGGCAATGGTTTTCGAGTATGCGCAGCTGCGGGGTACGCTGGATGGTATGGATACAACGGTCATCACAGAACTCGCCGATTATTACGAAAAGGAAATCGGTTATCAGATCCCGCCGCGGACACCGTTCGTCGGACGCAACTTTAACGTAACGCGGGCAGGCATCCACGCGGACGGCCTTTTAAAGAACGAGGAAATCTACAATATCTTCGATACCGGAAAATTTCTCGGAAGGCCGCCGGTCGCTGCAATCTCCAATACCTCGGGTCTGGCCGGCATCGCTTTATGGATCAACCATTATTTCCGCCTGCCGAAGGACAGACAGGTGGACAAGAAGAGTCCTCTGGTCGAAGCCGTCAAAACATGGGTCGATGAACAATACGCAGGCGGTCGTGTTACTGTTATGACCGACGAAGAGCTTCTTGCCGAAATTGACAAAGTGGCCACGGAGCTCGGACTGGATCCCGCACACGGAAGACTTTTATGAGAAAGAGCGGCACAAAGAAAAACGGGAGGCGGAACGGAATGAATGACTACGATGTCCGGCATGATGTGAGCGACAAGTATTCACTGCGCGGGCGTGTTTTTCATAAGATCAGGGAAGACATTCTCAACGGCAACTATAAAGAGAACGAAGAGCTCAAGGAGGTAACGATCGGGCAGGAGCTCGGGGTATCGAGAACTCCCGTCAGAGAAGCTCTGCGGCAGCTGGAGCTGGAAGGCCTTGTGGAAATCATTCCAAACCGGGGCGCGTTTGTCACCGGAATTCAGGCGAAGGATGTGCATGACATTTATATGATCCGCTCCAGACTGGAGGGACTGTGCGCGCGCTGGGCCTGTGATTACATCACCAAAGAGCAGATGGACGATATGGAAGAAAACCTTTATCTGGCGGACTTCCACGCAAAAAAGGGCAATATGGAGCAGATGGCTCAGCTCGACAATAATTTCCATATGATCCTGTACGCGGCAGGAAACTCCAAAATGCTCGAGCATCTTCTGATCGATTATCACCAGTATGTTCTGCGGATCCGCAGAAAGACGCTCTCAACGCTCGACAGAGCGCTTGCTTCAAACGCGGAGCACCGCGCGATTATGGAAGCCATCAAGGCAAAAGATCCGGAGAAGGCCGAAGCTCTTGCCGCAGAGCACATGCGCAATGCTTATGATAATATGGTCAGGAACGGCCTTTATGATCTTTACAAAAACTAGGGGGATAACACCATGGAAAAGATCCGAATGACAACGCCGCTTATCGAGATGGACGGCGATGAAATGACCAGAATCATCTGGAAAATGATTAAAGATGATCTGCTGCTTCCGTTTATCGACCTGAAGACAATTTATTATGACCTGGGACTGAAAAACCGTGACGCTACCGGTGATCAGGTAACGCTCGAGGCTGCGAAGGCGACAGAGCAGTACGGCGTTGCCGTCAAGTGCGCAACTATCACACCGAACCGCGCGAGGATGGAAGAGTATCATCTGAAGGCGCTCTACAAGAGCCCGAACGCAACGCTGCGATCAGCTTTGGACGGTACCGTTTTCCGCGGACCTATCATTGTCCGCGGAATTGACCCGTATGTACGCACATGGAAAAAACCGATTATGCTTGCAAGACACGCTTACGGTGATGTCTATAAGAACTCGGAAATCAAGATCGGCGGGGCCGGGAAAGCGGAGCTGGTCTACACAGAGAAAGATACCGGCATCGAGCACAGACAGCTGATTCATGACTTTGCGGGACCGGGTATTGTGCAGGGCATTCACAACACAGAACGCTCGATCAGAAGCTTTGCCAGGACCTGTTTTCAGTATGCGCTCGATCAGAAGATGGATCTGTGGTTTTCCACAAAAGACACGATTTCCAAAACCTATGACGGGACCTTCAAGGAGATTTTCGAAGAGGTCTACAGAAAGGAATATAAAGACAAGTACGAAGCGGCCGGTATCACCTACTTCTATACGCTGATTGACGACGCGGTCGCCCGGGTCATCCGTTCGAAGGGCGGTTTTGTCTGGGCTCTCAAGAATTATGACGGTGATGTCATGAGTGATATGCTCGCAACCGCTTTCGGATCGCTTGCGATGATGACGTCCACGCTGGTTTCTCCGCACGGCGCCTATGAATATGAAGCCGCGCACGGAACCGTGCAGCGCCATTACTACAAATATCTCAAGGGCGAAAAGGAATCCACAAACTCCGTCGCAACGATATTCGCGTGGACCGGCGCACTGAAAAAAAGAGGCGAACTGGACGAAAACGAGGCGCTTGTTCATTTCGCAAAGTCTCTGGAAGAAGCTACAATAGAGACGATCGAAAGCGGAAAAATGACCGGTGACCTCGCTGCGATTACAACACTTCCGAATGTGACTACGCTGAACACCGAAGAGTTTATACTCGCGATCCGCGATACATTGACTGCAAAACTTGCCTGATACAAAGGGGATTCTGTATTAGCGTTATTTTCAGCTGATACAGCATCCCCTTTATTACAAATTCCGCCGCGGCAGTGTCAATGCAGAGCCTCCCAGGTTTCATATAACTTTTCGAGCTTTGCCTCGTTTTCGGCTTGTTCCTTCTGCAGAAGATTCAGCTTCGCGATGTCACAGCAGTTCTCGGGAAGTGCCATTTCCTCCATAATGCTGCTGTTTCTTTCTTCCAGAGAGGAAATGGCGGCTTCACATTTTGCAATGTCATTCTGTTTTTTCCGCAGCCGCGCCTGTTCTTCTTTCTGCCGTTTGTAATCATCTGCGCCGGCGCTTCGTCCGTTCTCCTCCTGCTCCACCGAAGAATCCGGGGCAGATGGCTGCGGCAGGCCCTGACAGCCGTCGTTTTGCATTGCGCGCAGCTCGTCCCGGATCAGTTTTTCCTCGAGCTCCGGCTGCTTCTGCAGGAAACGGTCATAATTGCCGGTGTATTTATCCGGCACTGTCTGCTCGCCGCTGCCTTTATAATCCAGCAGAAGGTTCTGCGTCAGATGCATTATTCTGCTCGCGGTGTGGTTGATGAAATACCGGTCATGAGAGACATAGAAGACGGTGCCTTCATAATTGTTGAGCGCGTTCTCGAGTATTTCCTTCGATACCATATCCAGGTGGTTTGTCGGCTCGTCCAGAAGCAGAAAATTCGCTTCCGAAAGCATGAGCTTGGCGAGTGACACACGGCCCTTCTCGCCGCCGGACAGATCGCCGATTCTCTTGAAAACATCATCGCCCGTAAACAGAAACGACGCGAGAAGGTTCCGGATCTCGGTGTTTGTCATATCCGGATGAGCTTCGGCAATCTCGTCAAACACCGTGTTCGTGTCTGTCAGTACATGATGCTCCTGATCGTAATAACCGATATGCACGTTGGTGCCGAAACGTACCGTCCCATCATCCGGTGAAAGCTGTCCGATGATGATCTTGAGGAGCGTTGATTTGCCGGTTCCGTTATCACCCAGAAGAGCAACATGCTCACCCCGGCGGACATCGAAGGTTACATCCGTAAAAAGAAGTTTGGATGCAAACTTCTTCGTCAGATGACGTACGGCCATGACATCATTTCCGGAGCGGATACAGGGGCGCAGAACGAGGCGCATATCGTCGCGCAGCTCCACAGGCTTTTCAATGACTTCCTTTTTATCGAGAAGCTTCTGTCTGCTCTCCGCGCGTTTGATGGATTTCTCGCGGTTGAACTGCCGGAGCTTTGCAATGACTTCCTCCTGATGACGGATCTCCGCCTGATTGTTCAGATACTGATGCCAGGCTTCCTTCCGCATAGCTTCTTTGCGCGCCGCGTACCAGGAGTAATTTCCGGGAAAAACAATAGCTTTCGTATTCTCGATTTCAATGATTTTGGTGACTGTTTTATCCAGAAAATACCGGTCATGGGATACGATCAGAACCGTTCCCTTATAATTGGACAGATACGTTTCCAGCCAGCGGATAGAGCGTATGTCCAGATGGTTCGTCGGTTCGTCAAGCAGCATAAGATCCGGTTTCTCCAGAAGGAGCTTTGCGAGCGCCGCTCGTGTTTTCTGACCGCCCGAGAGCGTTTGGATGCTCTGGCCGAATTCGCTTTCCGTAAAGCCGAGGCCGCGCAGAATGCCGGTGATTTCCCCTTTGTAGGCGTAACCGTCAAGATCTCTGAATCTCGTTACTAGCTGATTGTATTCATCCAGAAGCTCTGACAGCTCGTTGCCCTGCAGCTGCGTCATCAAAACTTCGTCGCGGGCGATTTTGTCCTCCATCTCCACGATATCTCTGCGCACATCCAGCAGTTCTTCGTAGATTGTACGGCCGGAAGAAAGATTCTGATTCTGCGCAAGATATCCAAGTGCGGTGTCTTTTGAAACGGACACCGTGCCTTCGTCACTTTTCATTTCGCCGGTAATGATTTTCAACAGCGTTGATTTGCCGGCGCCGTTGATGCCGACAATCGCGGCCTTTTCTCCCTTCTCGAGGTGAAATGTGACATCGGTCAGAACAGGAACTTCGAGAAAAGATTTTGATATATGATGACAAGAGAGAATCATCGGTGTACTCCTTATTACATTGACACATTTTTAACACAAAACTATAATATATATATTCAGCATTCTTAAATTAATACATTTTCAGCATAATAGCAAAGAAAGTTTAATAATGACTAAGCAGAAAGAAATTTCATCGGCTGTAATTGCGAGACTTCCCAGATATTACCGGTATCTCGGTGACCTGCGTGACAACGGAGTAGAGCGCATATCATCTCTGGAACTGAGCCGCATGATGAATGTGACCGCCTCGCAGATCCGTCAGGATTTCAATCATTTCGGCGGCTTCGGCCAGCAGGGATATGGCTATAATACAGAGTATTTGTACGCGGAGATCGGAAAAATTCTGGGTCTGGACCACAAGCATAACATGATTCTTGTGGGTGCCGGGAATCTCGGCTCCGCTCTGATCAAATATATGAATTTCAGAAACCGCGGATTTTATTTCAAGGCGGCATTTGATATCAATGAGGCGCTGTACGACAGGCAGATCGCGGGTATTGATGTTTATCCGATGGAACGCATGGCTTCGTACATCCGGGATTATTCGATTGATATCGCCGTTTTGACGATACCAAAGGCGCAGGCCGTCAAGGTAGCCGAGGTTCTATCCGGGTGTCCGATCAAAGCAATCTGGAATTTCGCGCACACGGACCTGAATCTGCCGGGCAGAATCAAAGTGGAGAACGTGCATCTGTCCGATTCTCTGATGCGGCTGTCCTACGAAATCCACCGCTATGAAGAAAGCGTATCGGAGCAGAACAGCGCGGCACAGGCAGAAGAAAACTGATTCCTATTAGGTTCCTCGGGGAACGATCATTCAGCCGGGCCGGCAGGTCCGGCTGAATTCACTTTCAGACAGGAGGAATGTACATGCAGTATTTACTTACAGCAGAACAGATGCGGGCAGCCGATGCGCAGGCAAGTGAGAAATTCAGAATCCCGTCCATAGTACTGATGGAGCGTGCGGCTCTTTCGCTTGCAGACGAGGTAATGAAAAATGCCGCGCCGGACGCGGAAGTTATTATTGCCGCGGGAAACGGCAATAACGGAGCCGACGGGCTCGCTGCCGGCAGAATCCTCTGTGAGCGCGGGATGCATGTCCGGTTTTACTGCAGTCTGATACAGTCGGATGGAATGCTTTCTCCAGGCAGGACAACGGACTCTATGAAGACACAGCTTTCGATTCTTCGTGCGTACGGATATACGGTTCATCCGCTGGAAGAGTTGTCTGCTTCAGGCAGCAAAACACCGGATATCGTTGTCGACGCAGTTTTCGGCATCGGACTTCTGCGAGAGCCGGAGGGAAAATTTGCCGGCGCGATTTCCAATGTAAACCGGCTGCATGAACTGGGAGCGAAGGTGATCAGCTGCGATATCCCTTCCGGACTGAACGCGGATACAGGAAAGCCGATGGGCGGGTGCTGCCCCGTCTGCGCGGATATCACCGTCTGCATGGGATTCCTGAAAAGGGGAGAAATGCTCTATCCGGGAGTCCGGTATTGCGGAAAAATCGTCCGCGCGGATATCGGAATTACGAAGCGGAGCCTGCGCAAAGAGCCGGAACTCTTCTGCTATGATACCGAAACCACCGCGGACCTTCTGCCGGCGCGCCGCCCGGACGGAAATAAAGGCACTTTCGGAAAACTGTCTGTTTTCGCGGGGTCTGTGTGCATGAGCGGCGCGGCTCTTCTATGCGCGGAAGCGGCCTGCAGAAGCGGGTGCGGCATGGTACGTGTTGTGACAGAGGAGGCAAACCGCGTTATTGTACAGAGCTCTCTGCCGGAAGCGCTCCTTACGACTTATTTGCCTGAAGAGCCGGAGAGTATCCGACGTGCCGTGGATTCCGCAGCTTCGTTCGCGGATACAATCTGCGCGGGACCCGGAATCGGAAGGACACAGGCCGCCGGCATCATGCTGTCGGAAATTCTTCGCGTGTGCGCGGAGCAGAAAGGCCGTTTCCGGGCCATCGTTCTGGACGCGGATGCGCTCCGTCTGATCGCTGCTTCGAAAGAGATGGAAGATCAGATGACTGCTGCCGCAGGAGCCTCCAATGTTATCCTGACACCGCATCTGGCCGAATGCGCGGACCTCCTTCATGTTTCCATCGAGGTGCTTTCGGATGATCTTTTTCATCTTTTAAAACAATACGCGGACAGACATCACTGCACAATTTTGTGTAAAGACGCCAGATCTGTGGCAGTTTCCTGCAATCGTGATAAAATATATCTCAATGTGTCCGGTAACAGCGGCCTTTCGACCGCGGGAAGCGGCGATGTTCTGGCCGGCATGACAACGGCCTTCGCAGCCGTCATGGAAGATCCGTTTGCGGCGGTCTGCGCTGCATCGTGGCTGCATGGCCGCAGAGCGGAGTCTCTTTCGGCACAGGAAGGCGAGCGCTGTGTTATCGCGTCTGATCTGTTCCGCGGAGCGCACGGCTTTGATTTATAAGAGGGAGGAAGCAGCATTGGATAACAATATGAGAGTTTACGCGCGGGTTGATCTGGACGCGATCCGCAGGAATATGGACAGCATGCATCATAATCTGCTGCCGGGAACGAAAATGGCGGCAGTGATCAAGGCGGACGGTTACGGACACGGAGCCGCAGCGATTGCAGAAAAGCTCGAGTCTCTGGATTATCTGTGGGGTTACTGCGCGGCTACTTACGAGGAGGCCAAGCAGCTCCGTGAAAAATGGATCCGCAAGCCGGTTCTGATTCTCGGGTATGTTTTTCCGTACTGTTATGAAAGTCTTGTAAAGCTGCAGATCCGTCCTGTCGTATTCCGCAGGGATATGCTGGCACAGCTGAATGGCGCAGCCGGCAGAGTCGGAGAAAAGCTGAACATTCATATCGCGGTGGACACCGGCATGAGCCGGATCGGCATCCGGCCCGATGACTCCGGCCTCGAATTTGTAAAACGTGCCCTGTCCTACCCGAATCTTGTCGTCGAGGGAATTTTCACGCATTTTGCGAGAGCAGACGAAGAGAACGGCGCCGAAGCCACGAAGAAGCAGTATGCGCTTTTCCTTTCGTTCACGGACCGTATCGAGAAGGAACTGGGCTACCGTGTACCGATCCGCCACTGCTCGAACAGTGCCGGAATCGTATCTTATCCGGATTACAATATGGATATGGTGCGGGCAGGCATCACGATGTACGGTCTGTGGCCTTCGGAGGAAGTTCCCAGAAACGTCATCCGTCTGGAGCCTGCGCTTTCCCTGCATTCCCATATCGCGTATGTCAAGGAAATTGAAGCCGGAACGCCTGTCAGCTACGGAGGAACCTATGTCGCGGACCACACGACGAGAGTTGCGACAATTCCCGTGGGTTACGGCGACGGGTATCCAAGAAGCCTGTCCGGCAAAGGATATGTACTGATCTGCGGAAAGCGGGCACCGATCATAGGGCGTGTCTGCATGGATCAGTTCATGGTCAATATCGACGGCATTCCGGAAGCGGGAGAGGGTGATCCGGTCACGCTCATCGGTACGGACGGCGCGGAGACCATTACCGCCGAAGAGCTGGGGGATCTTTCCGGCAGATTCAACTATGAGCTGGTCTGCGACATCAATCCCCGCGTGCCGAGAATTTACAGGTAAACGGATTTGCGGCTGCTCCCGCACACAAACTTGTAAAACACATGGTTTTGTAGCATAATCAGTATATTATGGGCAGAAAGCTTTACGCTGCCCTTTCCGCATACACGAGGAGACGCAGGAGGTGATCAGTCCCGTATGGACAGCAGTAGTCCCGGCGGTTATATCATATTATTCGCGGTTTTATTATTTCTGGATATCGTAGTCTATGGCTTCGGCTCGGCGCTTCGGGCGCTCCGTCCGGAGATTGCTTCGCAGGAAGCGGAGCCCCGCGGTGACCAGACGAAAGACAGAAGCATCATCCGAAAAGTTCTGAATGACCAGTCGGATTATGTGGATACGGTGTCTTCCGTAACCGCTCTGATCAATCTGACGGCAGGAGCTTGTTTTGTCCCTGCTGCGGCAGAGAAACTGGCGGCAGCCGCAGGATGGCCGTATCTGCTCTGCTTCGTTCTCACAATCTGCGTACTTCTTATTGTTATCGAAGTCTTTGGCGTACAGCTTCCGAAAAGGCTTGCGGCTGCGTCGCCGGATAAATGGATCCGGCGTTTTGGCGGTATATTCCGCCTGCTGCTTGCTTTGCTGCTTCCATTGATCCGCATTATCGGCGCTGTCTCGAGAGGAATCCTTTTTGTGTTCGGCGTCAGAGGAAAGCCGCTTTCCGGCGATGTGACCGAGGAGGAAATCCGTTCCATGGTGAACGAGGGCCATGAGCAGGGCGTCATCCAGCAGACCGAAGCGGAGATGATCACGAATATCTTCGAGTTTTCCGACAAGGAAGCCAGGGATATCATGACGCACAGAAACGACATGATCGCGATCGACGCGGATACACCGCTTGGTGACGCGATTATGTTTATGCTGAAGAAGCACAACTCGAGATTCCCCGTCTATGTCAGCAATATAGATAACATCAAAGGAATTGTGCATCTTCGAGACGCGGTGAAGTATAAGGAACTGCATCCGAAGGACGCCGACAAGCCGATCGGTTCTCTTGGCGAGGTTTTGCGTGATGCCATTTATGTTCCCGAAACCAAGAGCATTGATGACCTTTTCCGTCAGATGCAGAGCGCGAAGGCACAGATGGTGATCATCATCGACGAGTACGGACAGACTTCGGGGCTTGTTGCCATGGAGGATATTCTCGAAGAAATCGTCGGAAACATCATGGATGAATATGATATCGACGAGAACCATATCACCGCTACCGGGAATACAAACGAATTCATCATCGACGGCAGGACGCCGCTCGAAGAGCTCGAGGACCGGTTCGGAATCGACTTTGGAGGCTGCGAGTACGAGACGCTGAACGGGTTCATGATGGCAAGGATGGACCGGGTCCCTCTGCCGGACGATAAATTTGTGACGGAATACGGAGGATACCGGTTCCGGGTGCTCTCGGTCGCGAACATGCAGGTCCAGAAAGTCATGCTCACAAAACTACGGATGACGGCCGGAAGCGGAAGTGCTCCCGCAGCCGCGAAGAAGTAAAGCTTATTACCGTTTTATAGAGAAACTTTGGTTATTCAGGAGGAAATATGTCAGGACATTCTAAGTTTGCCAATATCAAGCACAAGAAAGAGGCGAATGACGCCGCAAAGGGCAAGATTTTCACGATCATCGGCCGTGAAATCGCGGTTGCCGTAAAGGAAGGCGGCCCGGATCCCAGCAACAATTTCAAGCTGGCGCAGGTTGTCGCGAAGGCTAAAGCCAACAATATGCCTAATGATACGATTGAACGCGGCATCAAGAAGGCGGCCGGCGATGTGGACGGTGTCAACTATCTGAGCAATACCTACGAAGGCTACGGCCCGGGCGGTGTAGCAATTATCGTCGAGACACTTACGGATAATCCGAACCGTACAGCGTCGGACGTAAGAGCCGCGTTTTCCAAGGGCAATGGAAATATGGGTACGACCGGCTGTGTTTCGTTTATGTTCGACGACAAGGGGCAGATTGTCATCGACAAGGAAGAGTATGAAGGAACCGCGGATGATCTCATGATGGTTGTGCTGGATGCTGGAGCCGAGGATATTCAGGAAGAGGATGATGACTTTGTCATCACGACAGCACCTGCCGATTTTGAAGCGGTCGAAAAGGCGCTTCTTGCGGAGAAGATCCCGGTAGCTTCCTCGGAAATCACCAAGATTCCGCAGAATTACGTCGACGTGACAGACCCGGATACGGTAAAGGGACTGAACATCATTCTGGATCGTCTGAATGACAGCGATGATGTCAAAAACGTTTATCACAACTGGTCAGGAGCAGAGAACGAAGACTGATGTCTGTCAGAAAACTCAAAAGTCCGCTTCCGGAACCGGTATTGAAACCGCATCGCAGAATGGAATTTGATATTCAGGACGCGGAGGAAAAGGAAGTGCAGGCGGAGACGACAAGTGAAGATGATTTTGATATCACAATCTTTGACGGCGACGATTTTGATATCTGATTTTCGTACGAACATACAGGGGAGCAGCATTCTGCCGTCTCCCCATGCGTGTTCGTCTGTTTTATATTGTGCCGGGGAAAATTTCAGGTAAGAAGGATACATGGCAGTCAAGAAAACAAGTGCAGGGAGCAGAACACAAACAAGGAGCCCGCAGGGAGCATCGCGGCGTCCGTCCGGCGCGGGAAACGGCGCCGGCGGAGCACGTTCTTCCAGAAAACGCTCTGCTTCCGCGGCGCCGCGTACAGCAGGAAGAAGCGCGGGTTCTGCCTCTTCTGCGAGAACTTCTTCCGGAAGGGCAGCTTCTTCGAGAGGGCGTCAGCAGTATGAAAGCCGTAAGAGGCTGCAGGAACAGGAGATCATCCGCAGAGATATACGGGTGATTCTTCTTTTTGCTGCAGTTGTTTTTCTTTTTCTTGCCAATTTCGGCATTCTCGGCCCGTTTGGAAATTTCTTCCGGGATATCATGTTCGGACTGTTCGGGCTGCTCTCGTATATTCTGCCTGCGGCTGTCCTTTTCTGCGTCCTTTACTACATAGCGGAAGAAGATGATCCGTTCGCCGGGTCGAAGATCGGCGGTGCCGCGGGACTGCTTGTCATTCTCGGAATTATCTGCGCGCTTGCAGCGGGGCCGGTCAGAGGCATGACGTCTTTTGACGCCGCGCAGCTATTTGACAGCAGCAGAAAAACCGGAGCCGGCGGAGGAATTGTTTTTGGTCTGCCCGCATATTTTCTGTACAGTGCGCTGCGGCTGCCCGGAACGATCCTTGTACTCATTGCGGCCTCCACGGTCTGTATTATCCTGATTTCAAGAAAGTCTCTTCTGTCGATGATGGAAGACGAAGCGAAATACGCAAGGGACCGCTACGAGGATTACCGTTTACGCAGGGAGGAGGAGCGACACATGCAGTCGCTGGATAATGCCTATGATGACGACGCAGATGGCGGCGATGCGAATGAATACGGTGATTATCCGCAGCAGGTAAGCCAAATGCGTCAGAAGGGCGCTCCTACCGAAAAAGGGTTCCACCCGATCCGCGGCATTGTTGGCAGTACGCTTCTGGATCAGGAAGCCTTTCAGGACGCTCCGCAGGATCAGGCGGCATTTTCCGGCGATAGCGATCTGCTCCGTCAGAACCCTTCCGCGCATGCAGTGCAGTCCGACCTGCGGCAGGAAGCGGAAGCGCAAGGTAATCCCGCTCCTTCACCTGTAAGCGCTGCGACGCAGTCACTCAAATCCGCCGCAGAACCGGATACGGATATGCAGAATGATACCGCTCATCGGGACATACCGCAGTCCCGTGAGCCGAAGGAAGATATCTATGAGATTTATCCGCAGTATACAGAGCCGGCTTCCCCGCCGGTTCCCGCAGCTGCGCAGACAGAGGCTGCGGACGTGACCGCACAATTGGCGGAATCTGTACCATCCACTGAAGCTTCTGCGAGAACTGTAGAATCCAATCAGACAGCAAAAGCCGCGCCTTTCAGTGACCGCACAGACCAGGAGCCGTTTGTGCCATCCTCAGCGCCGCGTATTTCGTTTGCCGAATACATGGACCCGGATATGGACGATGCTCCGCAGACACCGGAGACGGAGTATGACACTCCGTATGCTCTTCCGGAAGACCAGCCGGTCTCCGAAAGCCAGCATGTGGAGACGACTGCCGCGGACGCGGCGTCAGTACCTGTGCAGGAGCAGAAGGGAGAAACGCCTTCTGCAGAATCCACGATTACCGCGATTTCTCCGGAAGTCAAAGGCACAGTGCCGGCCGGCAGCGCGCAGCAGGTGGAAATTACCAGAGCTGACCCTTCTGAAAAAAGCGCAGGACTCTCGTCCGCGTCTGCCGACAATTCGGTAGCTGTTCCGCATCTTGCGCAGACAACCGGAACCGCGAATAAGGAGGAAAACGGGAAAACGGCAAAACCGAGGCCGTATGTCTATCCGCCGCTGGATCTTTTGTCCCCCGGCACCTTCGGGCAGCAGTCCGGCAGCGATGAAGAACTGCGGGATACGGCAATGCTTCTGCAGAAGACGCTGGATACGTTCGGCGCGCATGTCAGGATCA
Source organism: uncultured Lachnospiraceae bacterium (assembly GCA_900317555.1). Classification (GTDB taxonomy): domain Bacteria; phylum Bacillota; class Clostridia; order Lachnospirales; family Lachnospiraceae; genus CAG-791. The sequence continues at coordinate 42,466 of ONHF01000013.1, forward strand.
CAAATATTTCGCAGGGGCCCGCAGTTACAAGATATGAAATGCAGCCGGAAGTCGGTCTCAAAGTCAGCCGGATTGTGAATCTTTCCGACGACATCAAACTCGCGCTCGCGGCTACCGATATCCGCATTGAGGCACCGATTCCCGGAAAGAGCGCGGTCGGCATCGAAGTGCCGAACAAGGTCATTTCCACGGTCAAGCTGCGGGATATTCTGGACACACCGGAGTTCCGCGGTTTCAAGAGCAAGCTTGCTTTCGGGGTCGGTAAAGACATCGCCGGAAAGGTTGTCGTCCATGATATCGCGAAGATGCCGCATGTGCTGATCGCAGGTGCGACAGGCTCCGGCAAATCGGTCTGCATCAATACGATCATCATGAGCATTCTGTATCACGCTTCACCTGAGGAAGTGCAGCTGATCATGATCGATCCGAAGGTTGTCGAGCTGTCCGTTTACAACGGAATCCCGCATCTTCTGTATCCGGTTGTAACCGACCCGCAGAAGGCGGCACAGACATTGAACTGGTGTGTCGGACTTATGGAAAAGCGCTATCAGCTGTTTCCGAAAGCCGGTGTGCGCAATATCCAGGGGTATAATGAGTATGTGAGGACACAGCTGGCAAAGGGAATTACGGCCGGGCCGGACGGCAATCCGCTGAAGCCCATGGCGCAGGTTGTCATTATCGTAGACGAGCTGGCGGATCTGATGATGGTTGCCAAGAATGATGTCGAGACCGCGATCTGCAGAATCGCCCAGCTTGCGCGTGCCGCCGGCATTCATCTGATCATTGCCACACAGCGGCCTTCGGTCGATGTCATCACCGGCCTTATCAAGGCAAATATGCCGAGCAGAATTGCCTTTGCCGTAACTTCAGGTACGGATTCCCGCACGATTCTGGATCAGAACGGCGCGGAGAGGCTGCTGGGCAAGGGCGACATGCTGTTTTTCCCGCAGGGACTTTCCAATCCCGTGCGTATCCAGGGCGCGTTTGTGACGGATGACGAAGTGACGGACGTTGTGGATTTTATCCGCAAAAACAACCCTGTCGTTACAGATCATTCCAGAGAAATCGACGCGCAGATGCAGGCAATGCAGCAGGAAAGCGCTCCGACGGAAGCATCGGCGGCAGACCCGTCTGCGGATGAATTGTTTGCCGACGCGGGAAGATTCATCATCGAGAAGAATTCGGCTTCGATCGGCCTTCTGCAGAGACGCTTCCGGATCGGCTTCAACAGAGCGGCCAGAATCATGGATCAGCTCTGCGAAGCAGGTGTCGTTGCGGATTCCGAGGGTACCAAAGCCAGAATGATCCTCATGGACGAAGGAGAATTTGAGACATATCTTGCACAGAATAAAGTCTGAGAAAGGAGCCTTTGATGGCAGCGATCATTGACGGAAAGAAAATATCGGCGCAGATCAGAGACGAAGTGAAGCAGAAAGTCCAGTCGCTTTCGGAGAGCGGCATAAAGGTTACGCTGGCTGTCATTCTTGTCGGCAGCGATCCTGCAAGCCAGGTTTATGTCCGCAACAAAAAGCGTGCCTGTGAATACTGCGGAATTATCTCGCGGGAGATTCTTCTTCCGGAGGAAACAACGCAGGAGAAACTGATTTCGAAAGTAGAAGAGCTGAACGCAGATCCCTCTGTAAACGGTATTCTCGTGCAGCTGCCTGTTCCGCGCCAGATTGATCCTGACGCGGTCATCCGGGCAATTTCTCCGCTTAAGGACGTGGACGGCTTTCATCCGCAGAACGTCGGCGCGCTTTCCATCGGACTGCCGTGCTTTCTTCCCTGCACTCCATCCGGCATTATCGAACTGCTCCGGCGAAGCGGAATCCGGGCGGAGGGAAAAGAATGTGTGATTGTCGGCAGAAGCAATATTGTAGGTAAGCCGATGGCCATGCTGATGCTGCGCGAAAACGCGACGGTAACCGTCGCGCACTCGAAGACGGCAAGCCTTCAGGAAGTAACAAAGCGGGCGGATATTCTGATCACGGCTGTCGGAAAGCCGAAGCTTTTCACAAAGGATTATATTAAACAAGGCGCGGCGGTGATTGACTGCGGCATGGACAGAGATGAGAACGGAAAGCTCTGCGGAGATGTCGATTTTGATGATGTCTTTGATACAGCAGGCAGTATCACGCCGGTACCCGGCGGTGTCGGGCCGATGACGGTCGCCATGCTGATGAAAAACTGTGCTGACGCCGTGGACCTTCAGAGAAAATGAAATGCCCGAAGTGCGGAAGAGAGATTAAAGACGGTTCTCTTTTCTGCGAGTATTGTTTTGCCGATATTAAAATCGTTCCGACCTATGACGCGAAGGTTGAACAGAAAATCAGCGAGACGATGGATACGATCCGCCAGGATCTTGACGCGGACAGCCGGGAGAAAGAGCAGCAGGAGAAGCAAAAGCGGAAAACGCAGGAATGGCACAGAAGGTTACTGGCCGGTGCTGTCATTGTTCTCGGTGTTATATCGTTGTCTCTGCTGACGCTTCTTGTCATCCATTCGATCCGTGCGCAAAATCCTTCCTATTACGTTGGTCAGGCTTATCAGCTGGCATCGGCAGGAGATTATAAAGGCGCGGCCCGCAAGATCGACGAGGCGATCCGTAAAAAGGGGGAGGACAGTGCGCCGCTTCTGATCACGCGGGCTGGATATCTGCAGAAGAGCGGAGATATTGCCTCGGCGCTCGACTCGTCGCTCAAGGCAGTGAACGCGAAAGATGCTACGGATGACGACAGAATCAGTGCCTACAGCACGATTATTGCAATTTATTCGGAGCTTGGAGATTACGACCGCATTGCGGAGAGTCTCGCCGCGTGCAGCAGTGAAAAGGTCAGAGAACATTTTTCCGAATATATGGCCTATGAGCCCGTTTTCAGCAAGCCGACCGGCGAGTACGATGGGGAGCTTGTAATCGAACTATCGAGCAAGGGAAACGGTGCGGTCTTTTATTCGATGGACGGCTCGGATCCTTTAAAATCCGGTCTTCTTTACAGTGAGCCGATCCGGCTTTCCACAGGCAGGTACCGTATCCGCGCTGTTTATGTAAACCACTACGGCGCGGCCGGCAAAACAATCGCGAGATCCTACGTCGTCCGCTCCTCGGCACCGGAGGCTCCGGATATTACGCCGTCGGCAGGTACAGTGCAGCCGGGAACGCAGATCACCGCGACACTTCACAAAGGTACGCAAGGTACGATATACTACACTGATGACGGAACAGATCCTTCGGCGTCGACGAAGAAGTATGAAAAGCCGATTCCGGTACCGGATGGAAATTCCGTTTTCCGGTTTGCTGTGATAACGCAGGACGGGAAGATGAGTCCGATCGTCCAGGTTCACTATACGAGCGGCGTCAAAGCGGCGTTTCCGGCATCCGACGCGCCGAATTACATTCTGGTGGCTCTGATAAAACGCGGAGAGGTGGTCAGCGCGGACGGTACGATCGCGGGAGGAAGCGCCCGCTTTTCCTACACATATGAGAGTCTTCAGGAAATCAAAGGATACGGTAATTTTTACATTTTCGAAGAGTCTCTGGTAGATAATGAGGGGAACGCGATATCCACGGGACGGGAGTTTGCGGTTAATATCAGCAACGGGACAGTCAATCTCTACAGCGGAGGAGCCCTTGCCCCCATTGAATAAAGAACAGCAGGATGAAGAAGGAGTAAAACATGTTTGAGATCTTACGCAAGAAGCTCATAGGACCGAAGGAATACCTGATGGAGGTCAGGGCTCCGAGAGTGGCGGAAAGAGCACTTCCCGGACAGTTTCTGATTGTCCGTGTTGACAGCGAGGGAGAGCGTATTCCGCTTACAATCTGTGACGATGATAAAGAAAACGGAACGATCACGATTGTTTTTCAGACGGTCGGCGCGGAAACATACAGGATGGCACAGCTTGAAGAGGGGGATCATTTTGCCGATGTTGTAGGGCCTCTGGGCAATCCGTCGGATCTTGTGCACATTCCGCTTGATCAGCTGCGGAAGATGAAAATTCTGTTCATCGCGGGAGGCGTCGGGACGGCGCCGGTCTACCATCAGTTAAAGTGGCTGCTTGATGAAATGAAAGAGGTCTGCGGGAACCTCTACTGCGCGACGGATGACGGCTCGTACGGCGTGCACGGCACCGGCAGCACGGCACTGCAGCAGCTTTATGATGAGGGGAAACGATATGATCACTGCGTCATTATCGGGCCCATGATTATGATGAAGTTTACTTCGATGCTCACGAAAAAGCTCGGCATCCCGACGGTTGTTTCAATGAATACGGTCATGGTTGACGGCACCGGTATGTGCGGTGCCTGCAGACTGCTGGTCGGCGGTAAGGTCCGCTTTGCCTGCGTGGATGGTCCGGAGTTTGACGGCTTTGCGGTGGATTACGATCAGGCGATGCAGCGCTCGAAACTCTATAAGACCGAAGAGGGTAGACTCCTGTTAAAAGAGCAGGAGGGTGAGACACACGAAGGCGGCTGCGGCGTCTGCAGATAACGGAGGGCAAAATGGCAATTTCAGTTGATATGATGAAAAAAGTACCGGTCCGTGAACAGGAGCCGGCTGTCCGGGCGAAGAATTTTGAGGGATGAAGAGGCAATGGCAGAGGCTACAAGATGCCTGGACTGCAAGAATCCAAGGTGTGTGCAGGGGTGCCCTGTATCGATCAATATTCCCGCTTTTATTCAGGAAGTTAAAAACGGAAATCCCGCAAAGGCATATGAGATCATCAGCGAGAGCTCGTCTCTGCCAGCGGTCTGCGGCCGTGTCTGCCCGCAGGAAACGCAGTGCGAGGGACAGTGTATCCGCGGCATCAAGGGAGAGCCGGTTTCCATCGGCAAGCTCGAGCGTTATACCGCTGACAAGGCGAAAGAGCTCGGTATCCGCCCGGTAAACAGCGCCAGGCCGAACGGGAAGAAAGTTGCTGTCATCGGCGCCGGTCCTTCCGGACTTACCTGCGCTGGTGATCTTGCAAAGCTCGGGTACAGTGTGACAATTTTTGAGGCGCTGCATAAAGCCGGCGGCGTCCTTGTCTACGGCATTCCCGAATTCCGTCTTCCCAAGGAAAGAGTTGTCGCCAAGGAAATCGAGAACGTAGAATCTCTTGGCGTCAAAATCGAGACGGACGTTGTTATCGGCCGTTCGGCTACGATTGATGACCTTCTGGAGAAAGAGGGCTTCGATGCTGTCTTTATCGGCTCCGGCGCGGGACTTCCCAGATTCATGAATATTCCAGGTGAGCAGGCGCTCGGCGTCTTCTCCGCCAATGAGTATCTGACAAGATCCAACCTCATGCACGCGTACAGGGACGATGCGAGAACGCCGATCATGAGGGCAAAGAAAGCCGTCGTTGTCGGCGGTGGCAATGTCGCAATGGATGCCGCGAGAACAGCGCTTCGCCTTGGCGCGGAAACGCATATCGTATACAGAAGAAGTGAACAGGAGCTTCCGGCCAGAAAAGAGGAGGTCGGCCATGCGAAGGAAGAAGGTATCATCTTTGACCTTCTGACGAATCCTGTGGAGATCACGACTTCCGAAGACGGCTGGGTCAACGGCATTAACTGTGTCCGCATGCAGCTCGGTGAGCCGGACGCTTCGGGAAGAAGACGGCCGGAAGAGATTCCGGGCAGTGAATTTCACATCGACTGCGACTGTGTCATCATGGCGCTGGGAACGAGTCCGAATCCTCTGCTCCACACGACGACACCGGGACTCGAAGTCAATAAGAAAGGATGCCTCATTGTACGGGACGGCAGCGAGGAAACGACAAAAGACGGCGTTTTTGCAGGCGGCGATGCCGTAACCGGTGCCGCGACTGTGATTCTCGCGATGGGCGCCGGCAAGGAAGCAGCAAAGGAAATTGACAGCTATTTAAAGAACAGAGCGTAAAGCTTTTATGACAGTAACACTGGATTATTCGGCAGATATTCAGCGGGAGATTTTCGGCAATCACGACGGGTATGTCCGGAAGATCGAGGACGATCTGCATGTTGCAATTATCCCGCGGGACGGCGCGGTCAAGGTTTCCGGCGAGAGCAGGCAGGTCAGCAGCGCGGTTGCGGTGCTGGACCGTCTCGCCGGTATTGTGCGCGGCGGTTTTGACATTGAGGAACAGAACGTGGATTATTCGCTGGAAATGAAGGATGAGAAGGACGCGGCCGCCCTCTCTTCGCTGGATGGAGAAATCATCTGTCACACGATTAACGGGAGGCCTGTCCGGCCTAAAACCATCGGGCAGCAGAAATATGTGGACGCGATCCGGGACAACCTGATTGTGTTTGCGAACGGCCCCGCCGGCACCGGCAAAACATTTCTCGCGATGGCCATGGCGATCACTGCTTTTCAGAATAAAGAAGTCGAAAGAATAATACTGACCAGGCCCGCGATCGAAGCCGGAGAGAAGCTGGGCTTCCTGCCGGGTGATCTGCAAAGTAAGGTCGATCCGTATCTGCGCCCTTTGTACGACGCGTTGTATCAGATCATGGGCGCCGAAAAATTTCAGGCAAATATGGAAAAAGGGCTGATTGAAGTCGCGCCTCTCGCGTATATGCGCGGCCGCACGCTCGATAATGCCTACATCATTCTGGATGAAGCGCAGAACACGACACCGGAGCAGATGAAAATGTTCCTTACGCGTTTCGGCTTCGGTTCGCACGCGGTCATTACGGGTGATGCAACCCAGAAAGACCTTGCGCCCGCAAGCGTATCAGGACTTGACATCGCGACGCGGGTTCTTGCAAGAAGGCGCATTGAAGGCATTTCGTTCATTACACTGGACGCCAGAGATGTCGTTCGGCATCCGATCGTTCAGAAGATTGTAAAGGCGTATGAGGATTATGAGCAAAGTCACGCTGATCACCGACGTAGCAAGCCGGGAAAAATTTGACTTTTCCATCCGCGTCACCGCGCGCAGGGTGATCCGGGAAGTTCTCCTTCTCGAGAAATGCCCGTATGACGTCGAGGTTTCCCTGTCTGTTGTCGGAGACGAACAGATCCGGGAACTGAACAGAGACTTTCGCGGTATTGACCGGGTAACCGATGTTTTGTCTTTCCCCGGAATTACGTTTGATACACCGTCCGATTTTTCGGCTGTGGAAGAAGACGCTCCGGATCTGTTTGACCCGGAAACCGGCAGACTTGTTCTGGGCGACATTGTCATCAACGCGGGCCGCGTGAAGTCGCAGGCCGCAGAATACGGGCACAGCGAGCTGCGGGAATTCGCGTTTCTGATTGCTCATTCCACGCTCCATCTGTGCGGCTATGACCATATGACGGAAGAGGAAGCGAAGGATATGGAGAGCCGCCAGACGAGAGTACTGAATCAGCTTGGAATAACGAGAGAGGTCTGACGTGGCGGAAAGAAATCGAAAGAGCCGAAAAATTGATCCGGGAAAAGCAGCCGGCCTGTTTTTCTTTCTGTGCGTCCTCGTATCAGCCGCGGCAGTTTCGCGCCTTACGGGAACGGACACGGTTTATTATGTCTTTTTCCCCTTATCTGTCTGTCTTGCTTATCTTACCGCGTTTTTGTTTGCGGGTTCCTCGTTTACCGCTCAGCAGATCGGTGTACGACTGTCCAGATCTCATTATAACGACGCATCGCTTTTTTACAGATCGTCGCTTGCAGCTTCTGTTGTTACAGGGCTTTTGACGGCGGCTGTCCTTTCGGTTTTTGCGAAAAGCATCGCAGCGGATCTTTTTACCGGAATTCATGCTTATCTGCTGCTGTACCTTGCGGGCGCTGTCTGTTTTCTCGGCTCCGTTCTCGCGGTCATGCACGGCTTTCTGCAGGGCGTCGGCTTATCCTCCGTTTCCAGCGCGGCCATGACGATTCACGGCGTGCTCTCCCTGGGATTCATGACCGCGGGAGCGATGATAGGAAACACGAACGGCATCAGTGTCGGAAGACTTCTTCGAAATGCACAGTATCAGCCGATTTACGCGGCCGCAGGCATGCTTGCGGGACTTCTCGCCTCGCAGCTTCTGTATTTTATCCTTCTACTGATTCTGAATATCCTTGTTTACCGCCAGCTGGAACGGCAGATGGATTCGCTTGCCATCGATAATGACGAGAAATTTTTCGAGGCCGCAAGATATGTCTTTGTGAAAATGCTGCCGGCAGGCGTCGCGGCGTTCGTGCCGCAGCTGACAATGCTTCTTCTATACCGGATCGCGGCAGGGAACGAAAATACAGCTTCCTTCAAGGCGGCGGTTACTGTTGCGCTTCCTGTAACGCTCAGCCTTTCCCTGCTGATTGCAATCTGCCACTCCAGAATGATCAGCGTCTGCATCGCAGACAGCGCAAAAGGAAAAATCAGCCGCCTGCAGGCGCATTTCTCCATGTTTGTCCGCCTGTACGCCTATGCGGCCATTCCGGCGGCGGTCTTTACCTTTGCGGCCGGAAAGCCGATCGTGCGGCTTTTTTACTCCGGGATGACAACATCTGAGAAGAAAACCTGCGTTTTTGCAATGCGGAGTCTGAGCCCTTTGGTATTTCTTATTTCGCTTTGTATTCTGCTCATCCAGTTTTTGTGGAACAGGAACGGAAAACTGCAGGTTCTGATTTCTCTTACGGCGGGCGGCATATGCTGTCTGCTTTCCGCGTTAATACTGCGAGCGTTCGGTACAGGCGCGTCCGCCGTCATCATTCCAGTTGACGCGGGAGCATTCGCGGCCGCTGTCTTTTTAGCTGTTTTCTGTAAAAGAAGTTCACTGCGCGGGCTGAAAGGAGGATGGGTTCCGGACGTCCTTCTGATCACATTTTCGAGTGCCGCAGCTGCCGTTCCGATCGTACTCATGAATAATTTCCTGACGGGGCAGGCTGCTGCCGTCCCCGCGACTCTGATTCTCGGAGTCATCTATATCGCTTTATACGTCATCCTCAGCCTTCTGGTACACGCGGCGGATCTTCGCAACATTACGAAGGTTCCTTTTGGAAGGCTGATCTATCTTGCGGCGAAAGCGATGCGGCTGATCGCGGAATAGGGTGTAAAACATGAAAAAAGTAGCAGTCATCGGCGGCGGCGCGGCCGGCTGTATGGCAGCCTGCGCGGCAGCCGGAAACGGCGCGCAGGTTACAGTCTTCGAGCGGCAGGACAAATGCGCGCGAAAGATCTATGCCACCGGAAACGGAAGATGCAATCTGACGAATCTGTGCCGGAAAAAAGAAGCGTATCATACGCAGGCGGATCCGGAATGCGCAGAGCGATTTCACGCGCTGTGGGACGGCCGGGCATCTGATGCCGTCATGTCATTTTTTGAGTCGGAGGGCGTGCTGCTCCATGACAGGGCAGGCTATGTATATCCGAGAACAGAGAAGGCAGAAACGATTGCGCAGGCGCTTCTGAAAAGAATGCACAGGAGCGGCGTTCAATGTGTTCCGGATACCAGAATCTGCGCAGCCGTATATGAAGAAAAGCAGTTTCTGCTGCAGACAAACGCCGGAAGACTGTCGTTTGACCGGCTTATTATCGCCTGTGGCGGGAAAGTGAGCAGGGCGTTCGGCTGCACCGGAGACGGCACGGCTCTCGCGAAAGGTTTCGGCCTTTCGTGCGTTCCCGAAGTGCCGGCGCTCGTTCCTCTTCTGACAGCTGATCCTGCAATCAAAGCGGCAAAGGGTGTACGCACAGCCGCGCAGGTGCGTATTGCGGATGCCTGTGAAACCGGCGAAGTGCAGTTCACCGAAACGGGCATCTCCGGGATACCGGTTTTCCAGGTCAGCGCAGCGGCAGCCCGCCGGCTATCAAACGGAAAACAAACAACCGCGGTCATCAACTTTCTTCCGGAATATAATGCGAAACAGGCGCTTGCAATTTTCCGCCGCCACGAACAGCTGTGTTATGAAGATCCCGACGCCACGCTTCACAGCTTGTTTGATGGAATCGTGCCTTCGGGCATTGCTTCTTTTCTCATCCGCAGAAACGGCTTTTCGGATGAAAAAAAGATTCGGAATCTGGATGACCGGGAACGCGTCTGCCGGAAGCTCCTTTGCGGACTGCTGCGTACGGAAATCGGTATTACCGGAACAGCAGGGTTTGAGCGCGCGCAGGTAACATCCGGCGGCGTCCGTCTTTCGCAGATATCGGAAAACTTTGAAGCCTTCCGGCGGAAAGGTCTCTTCCTCGCCGGAGAAGTGCTGGACCTGGACGGCATCTGCGGCGGATACAACTTAACGCTTGCGATGTATTCCGGCATGCAGGCGGGGCGAACCGCTGCCCTTACATAAAGGATAAACAAATGATACAGATCAGCCAGATTATACTTCCCTGCGGAAGCGACGGAGGGCCTTGCAGTACTTCGCATCCGCGTCTTGAGGCGAAGAGCCGGAAACTGCTGCGGCTCCCCAAAGGCCACAGAATAATGAGCTTCCGGATTGTCAGACATTCGGTGGACGCCAGACACAAGCCGGAGCTTTATGATATCTACAGCGTTCTTGTTACTACGGATTTGAATGAGCGGCAGGAAGCTGCTCTTGTCCGCAGTCTGAAAAACAAGAATATCTGCGTGAAGAATCCGATGACTTATGTTTTTCCGGCGCCTGTATGGAACGCGCTTCGCCTTCCATGCAGGCCGCTCATCGCAGGAAGCGGACCCGCCGGCTTATTCTGTGCATATCTGCTTGCGCAAAACGGGTACCGGCCTCTCGTCCTTGAGCGCGGACTTCCGATGGAAGAGCGCGTCGCTGCGGTCGGGAAGCTGTGGCAGGAAGGTACGCTGAACCCTTCCGGAAACGCACAGTTCGGTGAGGGCGGTGCCGGAACCTTCTCCGATGGAAAGCTGAATTCCAACGTGAAGGATCACAGCGGCAGAACCGATTTTGTCCTCCAGACATTTTGTAAGTTCGGCGCGCCGCAGGACATTCTATACGAGTATCATCCGCACATCGGGACGGATATCCTGCGCGGCGTAGTCGTACACATGCGGGAGGAGATTATCCGGCTCGGCGGAGAGTTTTTATTCGAGACAAAAGCGGGAGCATTGGTTACAGAAAACGGCGCTCTTCGCGGTGTTCATGTTCTGACAAAGGGTGGAGACAAAGTGATCCCCGCGAAGGTCTTGGTACTTGCAACAGGCCACAGCGCAAGGGATACCATCCGCACGCTTTACGCGCAGAAAGTTCCGATGGAACAGAAGGCGTTCGCGGTCGGCGTGCGGGTTTCCCATCCGCAGGAGCTGATCAATCAGCAGCAGTACGGCATCAGTGACCCGCAGGTTCTCGCGAAGCTGCATCTGCCGGCCAGCAGCTATAAGCTGGTTACGCACGCTTCTTCCGGAAGAGGCGTATACAGCTTCTGTATGTGCCCGGGAGGTTATATCGTCAATGCTTCGAGTGAGCCCGGAAGACTTGCAGTCAACGGCATGAGTGATTACGCGAGGGATGCGCAAAGAGCAAACAGCGCCATTGTTGTAACCGTCGGGGCGGAAGAGTTCGGAAGCCGGGAGACGCTGGCGGGGCTGGTTTTTCAGGAGAAACTGGAGGAACGCGCTTTTTTGGCCGGCGGCGGCTGCGTTCCTGTGCAGCCGTACGGAGATTTCAGAGATCGCGCAGATACAAGGCTCGAGAAAGCGGACGCGCAGAAGCTGTGCATCAAAGGGCAGGCTGTCTCTGCACCGGTACACAAGATCCTTCCGGAGACACTGCACAATGACATCGTAGAAGGGATCGAGGCTTTTGACCGGAAGATTCCCGGTTTCGCAGGAGAGGAAGCTTATGTCTGCGGTGTGGAAAGCAGAACCTCTTCGCCGGTCAGAATCCTGCGGGATGAAAACCTGGAATCCTCCGTGCGGGGACTGTATCCGTGCGGCGAGGGCGCGGGATATGCCGGCGGTATTACTTCCGCGGCAGTAGACGGCATCAAAACAGCGGAGGCGGTTGCACGCAGGTGGCTGCCCATGGAGGAGCAGGAGATCAGATGAAAATACCACAGAATACGGAATACAGAGTGCAGCTTGCCAGCAGGCAGAGGATTGTCGTCAAAGTCGGTTCCTCCTCGCTCCTGCATGAACAGACGCAGCGCCTTGACTATCATAAAATAGATACGCTGGCACGGGAGCTGACAGACCTTAAAAATCAGGGAAAAGATGTCATTCTCGTCAGCTCCGGCGCAGCCGCTGCCGGCAGGGAAGCGCTCGGCATCAATCTTGATGTCTATCATCAGGAAAGCCCGATGAATATCAAGCAGGCCTGTGCGGCCGTCGGTCAGGCAAGACTGATTATGATCTATCAGAAGTTCTTTGAGGACTATAATCAGCTGGCTGCCCAGGTTCTGATGTCACGGGCTACGGTATCGAACGAACAGAGTTTCCGTAACCTTCAAAACACCTTCGAGGAACTGCTTCATCTGCAGGTCATCCCGATTGTAAACGAGAATGATTCGGTCGCGACTGCGGAATTCAGCGTCGGAGACAACGACAACCTTTCGGCAATGGTCGCTGCCGCGGTTCACGCGGATCTTCTGATTCTGCTTTCCGATGTCGAAGGCCTTTATTCCGACGATCCGCGGGTAAACAGCAACGCTTCCTTCATTGAGTATGTTCCGGAGCTTTCCCATGAATATGAGTCCATGGGCCGCGAAACAACCGGAAGCGGCGCCGGAACCGGCGGCATGTCAACCAAGCTGCACGCCGCCAGAATTGCCGTAGACAGCGGGTGCGACATGGTGATTGCAGGCAGCAGAAACGGTATGCATGTCATTCACAGAATTATGTGCGGTGAGAATATCGGAACGCTCTTCCGCGCGGATAAAAAAGCGGATTTCCGGCTTTCGGACTATACCGCCGGCGCCGACTGAAAAGGAGATAAACGATGAGTGATCTTGACAGACTGATCGAGAGCAAAAAGGATTTAAGAACACGGATGAAACAGCTTCGGGAAGCCATTCCGGAGGAAGAGCGGCAGGCGCAGAGCAGATCGATCACTGACATGATCCTTTCCACCGAGCTGTATGCGGGTGCCCGTTTCATTTTAAGTTATGTCAGTTTCGGCAGTGAAGTGGATACCAGCACTCTGATCACAAAGGCTCTCAAGGATCAGAAGAGGGTCTTTGTTCCCGCGGTTACCGGCAAAACCATGCAGTTCTTCGAAATTGATTCTCCGGACAGCCTTCAAAAAGGTACCATGGGCATCCCGGAGCCGGAGGCGGATCCGGCCAGAGTTTTCCCTTATATGAACCATATCAGCCTTGACAGGAAGGAAGAATGCGTTGTTTTCGTTCCGGGTCTTGCATTTGACGCGTCGCTTCAAAGAATCGGTTACGGGGGCGGATACTATGACCGCTTCCTCGGGGCGTTCCAGAAGAGGATGGCGGTCGGACTTTCGTTCAAAGAGCAGATCATTGACAGCGTCCCCTGCGCCGGCTACGATGAACCGCTGGATCTGATTGTCACGCCTGAGCGCGCTTATTTTTAGAAAAGAGGACTGCCATGAATGTAGAGGAAATCTGCCGCAGGGCAAGCGAAGCAGGCGTTGAGGTTCAGCGCCTTTCTATGGACAAAAAGAATCAGGTGCTGCAAAAAGCGGCGCAGCTGCTTGTAGAAAGCAGCGCGGAGATCCTGGAAGCCAACCGGAAGGATGAAGAAGCGGCCGCGGCTGCCGGCATGCCGGACAGTATGCTGGACCGCCTGCGGCTCTCGCAGTACCGCGTGCAAGGAATGGCGGAAGGCCTCAAAGAGGTGTCGGCGCTTCCGGATCCCTGCGGTGAAACGCTTGCCGAATGGGACCGCCCGAGCGGTATCCATATCCGTAAGGTCAGAGTTCCTTTCGGTGTCGTCGGCATTATCTATGAATCCCGTCCGAATGTTACGGCGGACGCGTTCGCGATTGCGTTCAAAGCGGGAAACGCTGTGATTCTCAAAGGCGGGAGCGACGCGCTCGAATCCAATATTGCGATTACGAATATCCTGCGGGAAGCGCTGCGCGCCTGCGGCGTAACACAGGACGCGCTTTCTCTCATCGCCTCGAAAGACCGTGAGGATACGAACGAGTTTATGAAGATGCGCAGGTATGTGGATGTGCTGATTCCCAGAGGCAGTGCGGGACTCATCCGGGCTGTTGTCGAGAACAGCAAGATACCGGTCATTGAAACCGGCAGCGGGAACTGCCACATCTATGTGGACAAGGATGCGGATTTTGAAAAAGCGGTCCCGATTATCCTGAACGCCAAGACGCAAAGGACCGGTGTCTGCAACGCCGCGGAATCGCTCGTTGTACATGAGGATATTCTGCAGAGCTTTCTTCCTGTTTTGTCCGAGAAGATGAAGGAAGCCGGCGTCACTCTACGCGCGGATGACGCTTCCAGAGCCTTTCTTCCGTATGCGGAGAGGGCTTCGGAGGAAGACTTTGCGAAGGAGTATCTGGCTCTTATGATGTCCGTCAAAACAGTCCGGAGCCTGCAGGAAGCGATCGATCATATCAACCGTTACCATACAAAACATTCCGACTGCATTATCACGGAGAATAAGGAGGCGGCGGATCTGTTTTTACGAGAAATCGACAGTGCCTGCGTGTATGTCAACGCGTCCACAAGGTTTACGGACGGTTATGAATTCGGCTTCGGAGCGGAAATCGGGATCAGCACGCAGAAGCTTCATGCAAGGGGGCCGATGGGGCTTCCGGAGCTGACCAGTTACAAGTATCTGATCACCGGAAACGGGCAGATCCGGAAATGAGTCTCCCGTATAGATCCTTTGACCGGAACCTGAAACATGCTATGATAGACAGGATCAAAGAGCAGGAGCAGATTGAAGATACATGAAAATTTATGTAATCAGGCATGGAGAAACCGATTATAATGTCCGGCGGCTTTTTCAGGGACAGATCAATACGGACCTGAATGACACGGGAAGAGCGCAGGCAAGAGCCGCCGCGGAGAAAATCCGTGCCATGGGCCTTACTTTTGACCGCGTCTACAGCAGTCCTCTGCAAAGGGCAGTTGAAACCGTTGAAATTATCACCGGAAAAGACAGCAGCGAAATCCAAACAGACGACCGGCTTCTCGAAATGAATTTCGGTGCTCTCGAAGGACAGCCGTTTGACAGGGATTCGAGGGCCTGCGGCAGCCTTTTTCAAGATCCGCCGTCTTATCGGCCGGTTCCGGGATCGGAAAGCTTTCCGGAGGTGATTGACAGAATCGGCAGCTTTTTTACGGAGCTTGCTAAGGAGCGCCCGGGGGAGAGCGTGCTCGTCGGCTGTCACGGCTGCGCGATGCGGACACTCCTTGTTTTTCTTTCGTATCTTGATCTGAAAGATATCTGGAAACAGAAAATCGGAAACTGCGCGGTGATACAGCTCGGCTTCTATGAAGGTACGGACGGTGCCGGAGCTCTTCGCGTAGACAGAATCATCGAAACGCAGGACCGCAACACGGATCTTCTGCAGATCCGCGGCTGACATTTTTCCGGAACTTGTAAAGGAGGAAAACAAATGGGAGTAAAGCAGCAGTATGTAGCCTATGTTTCTTCATATACTACGGCAACAAACAATAATTTCGGCATCCGCGTCTACGATGTGGACATGGAGCAAGGCCGTTTTACCGAGAAAGATCAGATTGAAATCACCAATTCCTCTTATGTGACGATTTCGCATAATCAGAAGTATCTGTATTCGATTACCGATTTCGGCGTGGAGAGCTACAAAATCACCAAAGGCGGCAACCTTGCTTTTCTGAATAAGGCGTCGATTAACGGCATGCGCGGTTCCTACCTTTCCACCGATTATACAGACCGGTGGCTGTTTGTTGCGGGATATCATGACGGCAAGATCACCGTGCTGCGCCTTCTGGAAGACGGCTCCATCGGACAGATTACGGATGAAGTTTACCACCGCGGCATGGGCAGCATAGCCGACAGAAATTTCAGGCCGCATGTGCAGTGCGTCAAGATGACAAGAGACAACAGGTTCCTGTGCGCCGCTGATCTTGGACTGGACCATGTCAATGTCTACAAGTTCAATCCGCTGACCGGCAAAATCAAGCAGGTGGACATTATTCACGGAGAACTGGAGTCCGCGCCGCGGCATATCAAGTTTTCGCAGGACGGCCGTTTCATGTATCTGGTAAACGAGCAGAAATGCACGATCGATGTATACCGCTATACGGTTCTGGATAACGAACCGGATTTCGAAAAGATCCAGACAATCTCAACGCTCAATAATTATCATTCTTCGGACGCGGCCGCGAGTGCATTGAACCTTTCAGACGACTTCAATTACCTTGTCAGCTCAAATGCGGGAGACAATTCGGTCGCGATTTTTCATATCGACAGGAACACCGGGCTTCTCTCGAAGATTCTCTGTCTTCCGGTCAGCGGCGATTACCCCAAAGACGCAGCGCTCTTCCCGGACAACCGTCATCTTGTATCGCTCAATCATGAGTCGATGACGATGACATTCTTTACGGTTGATCTGGAAAAAGGTCTGATCATTATGAACGGAAAGGAAATTCCGGTCGAGCAGCCCAACTGTGTCATTATCCACAAGCTGACGCCGGAGCAGCAGAATTGAGGAGACTCCGGCAGAAGATGCTTCGTCCATACGGGACGCGCAGGCAGAACACAAAAGCAGGGAAGGGACTGTATGGCAGGTTCTACGATTGGAAACATAGTGAAACTCACAACTTTCGGGGAATCCCACGGCCCGTGCATCGGCGCCGTGCTGGATGGTATTCCCGCCGGAATGACTCTGTCAGAAGACGATATCCAGCCTTATCTTGACAGACGCCGGCCCGGAAAATCGAACATTACGACGGCAAGAAAAGAAGAGGATAAGGTGCGAATCGTCTCCGGCATCTTTGAGGGCCTGACAACCGGCACGCCGATCGCTCTTCTCATAGAAAACAACGATCAGCACTCTTCTGACTATGCGGAAATGCAGTCTATGTACCGGCCGGGGCACGCGGATTTTACATATGACGCCAAGTACGGCTTCCGCGATTACAGAGGCGGAGGCAGATCTTCCGGCCGGGAAACCGCGGCCCGTGTCGCGGCAGGCGCGATTGCCGAAGTCTTTTTAAAGAAAGAACTCGGTATTGACTTTTGTTTTTACACCGCGGCGATCGGCGACGTTGTTATCAGCCGTAAAAATTTTGACCGGAACGAGATTTTACGAAGCGCCACCGCAATGCCGGATGATCAGGCCAACGCAAGGGCGGTCGCTCTTATTGAAGAGATGAAGAGCAGTCTGGATTCGGTCGGCGGCATGATCGAAGGAAGAATCACCGGCGTCCCCGCGGGTATCGGCGATCCTGTCTTCGACAAGCTGGACGCGCGGCTTTGCGAGGCGCTTATGTCAATCGGCGCCGTAAAGGCGGCAGGTATCGGCGACGGCATGTTCTGCTCCTACCGGACAGGCTCACAGAATAATGATGTTTACACGCTGGACGGGGACGGCCGCGCAGTCAAAGTCTCCAACCATGGCGGCGGCATCTACGGAGGTATTTCCGACGGAGATGAAATCGTGGTCAGTGCCTATGTTAAACCGACCGCGTCAATCGCGAAGGCGCAGCCGGCGCTTGGAAGAGACGGTACTGTAAAGGAGCTTACAATCCGCGGAAGACATGATCCCTGCATCGTGCCGCGCGCGGTCGTCGTCTGCGAATGCATGAGCGCTCTTACAATCCTCGATGCCATGCTGATGAATATGAGCGCCCGCGCGCAAAGCGTGAGACGCTTTTATCTTGGAGACAATCAATGACGCAGAACAACATTACACAGACGCCGGATTACCGATACGAACTATTGAGAACCGAGGGAATGGCTAAGCGCGCCAGAGTAACGACCGTGCACGGCGTGATCGAGACCCCCGTTTTCATGAATGTAGCGACTGCCGGCGCGATTAAAGGCGGCCTTTCCGCGAAAGATCTGGAAAACATAGACACACAGGTGATGCTGTGCAACACATATCACCTGCATGTGCGGACAGGAGATGAAATAATCAGGGAGCTCGGCGGCCTGCACCGGTTCACGACCTGGAGTCATCCGATTCTGACGGATTCCGGCGGATTTCAGGTGTTTTCCCTGACTGACCTGCGGAAAATCAAGGAAGAGGGCGTACGTTTTCATTCCCATGTTGACGGGCGCATTATTTTTATGGGACCGGAAGAATCCATGCAGATTCAGGCAAACCTTGGTTCCACGATCGCAATGGCCTTCGATGAGTGCCCGCCGGCGCTCGCGGAAAGAGACTATGTAGTAAATTCCGTAGCGAGGACGGAGCGGTGGCTTCTTCGCAGTCAGGCAAAGATGCGGGAGCTCAAAGCGCTGGAAGGCGCAGTCAATCCGCACCAGCTTTTATTCGGTATCAATCAGGGCGCGATTTTTCATGATATCCGTATTGAAAACGCAAAGCGTATAGCGGATATGGACCTTGACGGCTATGCGGTCGGCGGACTTGCCGTCGGTGAAACACATGAACAGATGTATTCCGTTCTTGAAGCTGTCACACCGTATCTGCCCGTGAACAAGCCCACGTACCTGATGGGGGTTGGAACACCGCAGAACATTCTCGAAGGGGTAGCAAGAGGCATCGACTTCTTTGACTGCGTTTATCCGAGCAGGAACGGACGGCACGGAAATCTTTATACGAATCACGGAACGCTGCGTATCCGGAACGCGCGTTTTGAAAAAGACATGCGGCCGATTGACCCGGACTGCGGCTGTCCTGTCTGCCGCCGTTATTCAAGAGCTTATATCCGGCATCTTCTGAAAGCCGATGAAACGCTTGGGCTGCGGCTGTGCGTCATGCACAATCTGTATTTCTACAATCATCTGATGCAGGAAATCCGGGACGCTCTGGACGCCGGGCATTTCGAGGATTATAAGAGAAGAAAGCTTTTTGATCTCTCGCAGGACTGCGCGGATTAGACTTGCAACGCCGCGGCACTTTGTTGTATAGTAAACGAAATGCATTTGATTGGAGGATCTTATGAACTCATTACTGCTTACAAGTACACAGGGAAGCACAATGCTGATGATCGTATATCTGGTTGTCATTGTCGCTTTCTTCTGGTTTTTCTTTATCCGCCCGCAGCGCAAGGAAGAGCGTAAGAAGAGCGAAATGCTCGCGCAGCTGGCTGTCGGAGACAGCGTCCTGACTTCTTCGGGTTTTTACGGCATTGTCATTGACATCAGTGATGATACCGTTATTGTAGAATTCGGCAACAACAAAAATTGCCGCATTCCGATGCAGAAGGCGGCAATCGTTCAGATCGAGAAGCCTGAAGACGCATCTGACGACAAGTCGTCCGCACAGTAATACGGATGCAGCCGGAAGAATAACCGGAGCTGTTTTTACAAAAAGAAGGCTTTACGGCCTTCTTTTTATTTAAATGCACGGATTTACGACGTTGAAGCAATAGTGAAGTAAAGCGTCAGAGAAAGGATAGGATATGGAACTCAACATTGCCTGCATTGCGGGAGACGGGATCGGACCGGAAATTGTCAGTCAGGCCAGAAAGGTGCTGGACCGGGTCTGCGCAATTTACGGTCATACAATCGATTATCACGATGTTCTGATGGGCGGGTGCTCCATTGATGTCTACGGTGTTCCACTTACACAGGAAACCATTGATATATGCAAGGCACAGGACGCAGTTCTTATGGGATCGATCGGTGGCAATCCGGCTGTTTCTCCATGGTATCAGCTTGCGCCGCAGAAGCGTCCGGAGGCAGGCCTTCTGGCTCTTCGGAAAGCGCTCGGCTTGTTCGCAAACCTCCGTCCGGCCTATCTTTTCGAGCAGCTGCAGGATGCCTGCCCGCTTTCTGTAAGGAACGGTACCCGTTCCTTTGATCTTGTCATCGTAAGAGAACTTACCGGGGGTCTGTATTTCGGCGAGCGGAAGACTGAAATCATAGACGGCGTACGGACTGCCGTGGACACGCTGCGCTATAATGAAAAGGAAATCGAGAGAGTCGCGAGAAAGGCTTTCGAAATCGCACGGGTAAGAAGAAAAAAGGTTACCAGCGTAGACAAGGCAAATGTTCTCGACACATCAAGACTCTGGAGACAGGTCGTGCATGCACTTTCGAAAGAATATCCGGATGTGACCGTGGAAGATATGCTGGTTGATAACTGCGCCATGCAGCTGGTCAACAATCCCGCCCAGTTCGATGTAATTCTGACCGAGAATATGTTCGGCGATATTCTCTCGGATGAGGCTAGCATGATCACCGGCTCTATCGGCATGCTGCCGAGCGCGTCTTTAAACGAGACAAGCTTCGGCCTGTATGAGCCGTCCCATGGCTCCGCACCTGATATTGCCGGCAAAAACATCGCGAACCCGATCGCGACTATCCTTTCGGCTGCGATGATGCTGCGTTATTCGTTCGGCCTTCCGGCTGAAGCCGGTGCGATTGAGAACGCGGTTAAAAGAACGCTGGAGGACGGCATCCGCAGCGCGGATCTGATGCCGCGGGACGCGGAAAAGAAGAAAGGCCTGCGCGCCGTCAGCTGCAGCAGCATGGGCGATGAAATCGCCGCCAGACTTGTATCGCCGCATGCATAGATGATAGAATAAGCGTATTTCAGACCATGCGGCAAAAAGCCGCAGTCTATGGAGGTAACAGATATGTTAAGTGATAATGTAAAGGAAGGCGTCCAGCAGGCTCCGCACAGAAGCCTCTTTAATGCGCTTGGTTTCACAAAAGAAGAAATGAAGAAACCGATGATCGGTATCGTCTGCTCATACAATGAAATTATTCCCGGCCACATGAACCTCGATAAAATCGCGCAGGCAGTTAAGCTTGGCGTAGCGGAAGCCGGCGGCATGCCCGTCATGTTTCCGGCGATTGCTGTCTGCGACGGTATTGCCATGGGCCATGTCGGCATGAAGTATTCGCTTGTTACAAGGGAGCTGATTGCCGATTCCACCGAGTGCATGGCCAGGGCGCATCAGTTCGACGGACTTGTCATGATCCCCAACTGTGACAAAAATGTTCCCGGTCTTCTGATGGCCGCCGCCAGAATTAATATACCGACCGTCTTTGTTTCCGGCGGCCCTATGCTTGCGGGACATGTCGGCGGAAGAAAGAGATCGCTGTCCTCGATGTTCGAAGCGGTCGGCGCTTACGACGCCGGTAAGATCACGAGAGAGGAGCTTACGAATTTTGAGGAGAATGTCTGCCCGACCTGCGGTTCCTGTTCCGGCATGTACACGGCAAATTCGATGAACTGCCTGACAGAAGCCATCGGCATGGGACTTCGCGGAAACGGAACGATTCCTGCCGTCTATTCCGCAAGAATCCGCCTTGCCAAGGAAGCCGGCTATGCCGTGATGGACTGCGTACGGAACAATATCCGTCCGAGAGACATCATGACAAAAGAGGCGTTTACGAACGCACTGACCGTTGATATGGCGCTTGGCTGCTCCACAAACACGATGCTGCATCTGCCGGCAATCGCACATGAATGCGGCATTGAGCTGAACATGGAGTTCGCGAATCATATATCGGACAAGACGCCGAACCTTTGTCATCTGGCACCTGCCGGCCCTACATACATGGAAGATCTGAATGAAGCCGGCGGCATTTACGCAGTTATGAAAGAGCTCACAAAGAAGGACCTGCTGTATCTGGACGGCCTGACCGTCACCGGCAGAACCACCGGTGAGAATATTGAAAACGCGGTGAACAGAAATCCTGAAGTCATCCGCCCGATAGAAAATCCGTTCATGCCAAACGGCGGCATCGCAGTTCTCAAAGGCAACCTTGCTCCGGATACCGGTATTGTAAAGAGAAGCGCGGTCGCCCCCGAAATGATGAAGCACGAGGGACCGGCACGTGTTTTCGACTGTGAGGAAGACGCGATCAAGGCGATCACAACCGGACAAATTCATGAAGGAGATGTCGTCGTCATCCGCTATGAAGGCCCCAAGGGCGGCCCGGGTATGAGAGAAATGCTCAATCCAACCTCGGCAATCATCGGCATGGGCCTTGGCTCTACCGTTGCTCTGATTACAGACGGCCGTTTCTCCGGAGCTTCCAGAGGCGCCGCGATCGGCCATGTTTCACCGGAAGCTGCGGTCGGCGGACCGATCGCTCTTGTGCATGAGGGAGATATCATCTCGATTGATATCTCTGCGAACAAGCTGGAGCTGAAGGTATCGGATGAAGAGCTTGCGGCAAGACGTGCGCAGTGGAAGCCCAGAAAGCCCAAAATTACAGATGGATATCTTTTAAGATACCAGGCGCTGGTTACCAGCGGTAACAGGGGAGCTGTACTGGAACTTCCCGAATAAACACAGAACCTTTTCAGAGTAAGGAGCAGTTAACGTGCAGTTAAACGGATCGGAAATTCTCATGCAGTGCCTGCTGGAGCAGGGAGTGGACACGGTCTTTGGTTATCCCGGCGGCGCAATACTGAATGTCTATGACGCGCTTTATAAGTACAGTGACAAGATCAGGCATATTCTGACCAGCCACGAGCAGGGGGCAGCCCACGCGGCCGACGGATACGCGAGAGCCTCAGGCAAGGTGGGGGTATGCATGGCCACTTCCGGTCCCGGAGCGACAAATCTGGTAACCGGTATAGCGACCGCTTTCATGGACTCAGTTCCCATGGTCGCGATTACCTGCAATGTTACGCTTCCTCTGCTTGGCAAGGATTCCTTTCAGGAAGTGGATATTGCCGGCATCACGATGCCGATTACCAAGCACGGATTTATTGTAAAAGATGTAACGAGTCTTGCGGAAACGGTCCGCTCCGCCTTTCGTATCGCGCGGAGCGGTCGTCCGGGGCCGGTTCTCATTGACATTACGAAAGATGTCACAGCAGCTGTCACGGATTTTGAGCCACAGCAGCCTGCGCTCTATCTGGAGAATCCGACGCCTAAGTATACAGAGGAAGATATCAGTCAGGCAGCGCGCATGATCCGCGAAGCAAAGAAGCCGTTTGTCTATGTCGGCGGAGGCGGTGTCATTTCCGGCGCATACAAAAAAATCCGTGAGCTCGTTTCCAAAATTGACGCGCCTGTCTGTGATACACTGATGGGAAAGGGCGTGATTGACGGACATGACCCGCATTATACCGGAATGATCGGCATGCACGGGACGAAGGCTTCGAATCTCGGCGTATCCGCCTGCGATCTTTTGATTGTGCTGGGTTCGCGCTTTTCCGACCGTCAGATCGGCAGTCCCAGAACCTTCGCAAAGAACGCGAAGATCCTGCAGATAGATATCGACGATGCGGAAGTCAATAAGAACATACATGTTGACAGAGCCCTTGTCGGAGACCTTAAGGAAATTCTGGAAAAGCTCCTGCCGGAGATTTCTCCTTCGGTTCACGAAGAATGGATGCGGTATATTCAGGAGCTTAAGAAGAAATATCCTCTGTGCTATGCGAAGGACAGGCTGACCTGCCCGATGGTCATCGAAAAGCTGGATGAGCTGACAGGGGGACAGGCAATCATCACAACCGATGTCGGGCAGCATCAGATGTGGGCAGCGCAGTATTATACCTATTCACGGCCGCGTACTTTCATTACCAGCGGCGGCCTCGGAACGATGGGATACGGGCTCGGCGCCGCGATTGGCGCGAAGACCGCGGAGCCCGATAAAACGGTTATTAATATTGCGGGAGACGGGTGCTTCCGCATGAACATGAACGAGCTTGCGACCGCGTCTCGCTATGGCATAAAAGTGATCGAGGTGGTCATCAACAATCAGGTCCTCGGCATGGTCAGACAGTGGCAGACACTTTACTATGGGAAGCGTTACTCGGCAACTGTTTTAAATGACAAGGTCGATTACTGTAAAGTCGCGGAAGCGCTCGGCTGCAGGGCGCTTCGCGTGAAAAACCCGGAAGATCTGGAGCCTGCTCTTATAAAGGCGCTGCAGGCAGACGGACCTGTGCTTGTAGACTGCGTCATTGAAGAAGATGACAAGGTGTTCCCGATGGTTTCCCCCGGGACCTCCATCGAAGATGTTTTTGATGAAAAGGATTTCCACAATCAGGATTAAATAACCGGAGGCATGATGAAAAGACACTTGTTCCTAATAACAGCATTTCTACTGGCACTGTTTTTTCTTACAGGTGCTATGTCCATAACCCGAATCCGTGCGGACGCTGCCACTCTCCCCGCAAAACCGGACTGCCGCATCACCTATCAGTTTGAAAACGGCGGTGCCTATACGATCGGTCCGGATCTTGCCATGACGATGATGATGACAAATCCGGACGGTTCGTATTACATCGATCCCGCGACAGGATACTATGTCCTTGATCTGAACAAGATGGACGCCTTTTTCTCGGGGCTTTCATATCTTTATCCTGCCGCCGGAAAAAGCTCGTCCACGTTCCGCTCAACAAGAGGAGATGTCCTGCAGATCAGCGGCATTCAGCAGTCCGGCTATCTGGACACGGAAGCCGAGAAGAATTATCTTGCGAATGCCATCATGCTGCAGAAGAAGGAAAAGCATAAACCGCAGGTGACAGCAGGCGGAACCTATATCGAGATCGATATCACAAACCAGAAGCTGTACTATTATGAGAACGGCGTCTGCCGCGTGGCAACCGATATTGTTACCGGAAACCACCGTCTGCGCAGGGATACGCCGACCGGCGTTTTCAAAGTCCGCGCCAAACAAACCAATGTAAACCTTGTCGGTAAAGATTATGTATCTTTCGTAACCTACTGGATGCCAATTGTCGGCAACAGCATCGGTATTCATGACGCATCCTGGAGAAGTAAATTCGGCGGAAGCATCTATCTGACAAACGGGTCACACGGCTGCATCAACGTGCCGTCTTCTGTAATGAAAGATCTGTTTCCAATGGTAAAGCGGGGAACAACCGTAGTTGTTTTCCAGTAAATAGAAAAGAGGAGTGAATATTATGGGACGTGTTTATAACTTTTCTGCAGGGCCCGCCATGCTGCCGGAAGAAGTGCTCCGGCAGGCAGCGGATGAGATGCTGGATTACCATGGATCAGGGATGTCCGTGATGGAGATGAGCCACCGCGGAAAAGTTTATGACAAGATCATCAAGGAAGCCGAGCAGGATTTCCGCGAACTGGTCGGTGTACCTGACAATTACCGCGTTCTGTTCCTGCAGGGCGGCGGCTCCACCCAGTTTGCGATGGTTCCCATGAACCTTACAAAGAACGGTACGGCAGCATATGTTATCACCGGCAACTGGGCAAAGAAAGCGGCAGAAGAGGCGGAGCGTTATACGAAGGTTGTGCGTGTCGCTTCTTCCGCGGACAAAAACTACACCTACATTCCGGACTGCAGCGATCTGGATATTCCGGAGGAAGCGGATTATCTGTATATCTGCGAAAACAATACCATTTACGGCACCGAATACAAGACGCTGCCCAATACAAAGGGACATGTGCTGGTTGCGGATGTCAGCTCCAACTTTCTGTCACGCCCGATCGATGTTACAAAGTACGGAATGTTCTTCGGCGGCGTTCAGAAGAACGTAGGCCCCGCAGGCGTAACCATTGCTGTTATCAGGGAGGATCTCATTCGTGATGATCTGCCGGCGTATGTTCCGACCATGCTCCGCTATAAGACGCACGCGGACAAAGATTCCCTCTACAACACACCGCCCTGCTATAATATCTATGTCTGCGGCCTTGTTTTCCAGTGGCTCAAGAAACAGGGCGGCCTTGAAGCCATGGATCAGAGAAACAAGGCGAAAGCAAAGATATTCTATGATTATCTGGATTCTTCTTCTCTGTTCAAAGGAACCGTTGAACCGAAGGACCGTTCTTATATGAATGCGCCGTTTGTCACGGGTGACAAGGAACTGGACGCGCTGTTTGTCAAGGAAGCCGAAGCGCAGGGACTCGTGTCTTTAAAGGGGCACCGTACGGTCGGCGGCATGAGAGCGTCGATGTACAACGCAATGCCGGTTGAAGGCGTTGAAAAGCTTGTGGAATTCATGAAGGATTTTGAAGCCAGACACTGAGGGGGCGACAGAGCCATGTTCAAATATGCAACATTAAATAACATTGCGGAAGCGGGTCTTGCCCGCTTCGATGAAAACTTTGAAAAGACCGATGACATCAATGAGGCCCAGGGCATTTTAGTCCGCAGCGCAAAAATGCACGATATGGAGTTTTCCGATAAACTCCTCGCTGTGGCCAGAGCCGGGGCCGGTGTCAACAACATTCCGCTCGACAAGCTTGCGGAAAAGGGCGTCGTTGTTTTCAACACGCCGGGCGCGAATGCCAACGGCGTCAAGGAACTGGTTATCGCCGGCATGCTGCTTGCTTCCCGCGATATAACGGAAGGCATTGACTGGGTGCGGTCCAACTGGAATAATCCCGATATTACATCCGATGTAGAGAAACAGAAAAAACAATTTGCCGGCACGGAAATCGAAGGCAAAAAGCTCGGTATTATCGGTCTTGGCGCAATCGGTGTTCGTGTTGCGAACGCCGCTGTCTACATGGGGATGGATGTTTACGGATACGATCCGTATGTCGTTGTCGAAAACGCATGGCATCTGTCCAGAAAAGTCACCCATGTGACGGACATCAACGAGATCTACCAAAACTGTGATATCATCACAATCCACGTGCCCGCGATGGATTCGACCAGAGGATACATCAGCCGGGAAGCCATCGCCATGATGAAAAAGGGCGTCATCTTCATCAATATGGCAAGAGACGTACTCGTTGATGAAAAAGCCATGATCGAGGCAATCGATGAAGGCAAGGTAAGAAGATATGTTTCCGATTTCCCGAATCCGACGGTTGCCGGCCACAGAGGCTGCATTACAACACCGCACCTGGGTGCTTCCACAGAAGAATCCGAAACCAATTGCGCGGTGATGGCGGCAGACGAACTGCAGGATTATCTGGAAAACGGCAATATCACACATTCTGTGAACTACCCGAACATTGACGTCGGCGTATGCCAGCATGCTTCGAGAATTGCCCTCTTCCATAAGAACATTCCGAACATGATCACAAAGTTCACGAAAATTACGGGAGAGGAAGGCATCAACGTCGCGGAAATGACGAACAAGTCCAAGGGCAATGTCGCGATCACTGTCCTTGATCTGGATACCAGACCATCGGAAGCAGCGATTGAAAAGCTCGGCGCCATTGAAGGCGTTTTCCGCGTCCGCGTCATCAAATAATACAGCGCCCGCTGTTATTGCCGCGCCGGCAGGAAAAAACCTGCCGGCGATTTATAAAACCGGAGAAAAAGCACTTATGGCTGATATCAGACCATTGAAAGCCTACCGCCCCGCGCAGGGGTTGGCACAGACAATTGCAGCCCTGCCCTATGATGTTTACACAAGGCAGGAGGCCGCGGAATATGTTAAGGATCATCCCGATTCCTTTCTTTCGATTGACCGCGCGGAGACCGCCTTTCCGCCGGATGTTGATACTTACGACGACAGAGTGTATAAAAAGGCTGCAGATCTGCTGCACACCCGTATTCAAAGAGGCGATTTTATTCAGGATGACAAGCCTTGTTTTTATGTCTACGAGCAGACCTTTCAGGGCCGTACGCAGACAGGAATTGTGGCCTGCGCCAGCGTCGACGACTATCTAAACGGCGTGATCAGAAGACATGAGAATACCGTGGAAGTGAAGGAAAGGGACAGAATCCGCCACGTCGATGCCTGCGGCGCTCAGACAGGACCTGTTTTCCTTGCGTACAGACACAACGAGGATCTCGACAGCCTGCTTTGCGAAGTCAAAAACGCTGCGCCGGTCTACGATTTTGTATCCGAAGGAGACGTCAGGAACCGTGTCTTTATTATTTCGGACGAAAGGCAGCAGTCAGCGGTACAAGACTGTTTTGCGAAGATTACAAGACTCTACATTGCGGATGGTCATCACCGCTGCGCTTCCGCGGTAAAGGTTGCCTGTAAGAAGAGAAAAGAACATCCCGATTACACCGGAAACGAGCCGTTCAACTATATCCTCTGTGTCATTTTTCCGGATGATCAGCTGCAGATTCTGGATTATAACCGTGTTGTTCTGGGACTTGGAGACCTTGACAAGAGTGAGGTTCTTGTCAAAATCCGCGAACGCTTTCAGGCGGTTCCTTATAATACGGTGGCAAGGCCGACAAGGAAGGGCGAAATCGGCATGTTCATCGGCAGGCGCTGGTATATGCTGACCCCGAAGTTCCGTGTTCCCGCGGATCCTGTCGGATCTCTGGATGTGGAAATTCTGCAGAAGAACATTCTGGAACCGGTATTTCATATAGAAGACCCGAGGACAGATCCCAAGATCGCTTTTGTCGGCGGAATCAAGTGGACGAAGGTTCTGGAGGAAATGGCGGAGGAAGCGAAAGGCTGCGCGTTCGCAATGTATCCAACCAGCATCCGCGAGTTGTTTGCAGTTGCCGACGCGGGACGTCTGATGCCGCCAAAATCAACCTGGTTTGAGCCGAAACTCCTTTCAGGGCTTTTCATCCATCCGATCTGAAAGCCGGTATGTGTGTCCTGAAATCCGGAATTAAAATAAATAAATTACAGCTTGCCAAACAGCGCACGCTCCTGTATAATACAATTCAGTGTCGTGTGACACAGATTATATATGCTGGAATAGCGCAGTTGGTAGCGCAACTGATTCGTAATCAGTAGGTCGAGGGTTCAAGTCCCTTTTCCAGCTTGGTGGAGATCTCTGACGAACGTCGGAGATCTTTTTTTACATTCAGGTGCGCAGAGAACCGGGATACCGGTCAGGTAAGGAGGAATTGCATGGCACAGCTCTGGGGCGGACGGTTTACCAAGGAAACCGATACGCTGGTTAAAAAATTCAATGACTCTCTGCCGTTTGATAAAAGACTCTGGAGAGAAGATATCGAAGGAAGCATCGCGCATGCGCAGATGCTCGGGAAACAGAGTATTCTCACCGCAGAGGAGGCTTCCCGCATTGTGCGGGGTCTCAAAGAAATAGCGGAAGACATCGAAAAGGGGAATCTGCGGTTTACTGATGAATATGAAGATATTCACAGCTTCGTCGAGGCAAAGCTGATCGAAAGAATCGGAGACGACGGCAAAAGGCTGCATACCGGACGTTCAAGAAACGATCAGGTTGCGTTGGATATGCGGCTCTTTGTGCGCAGCGCCTGCGACACGGTGAACCGTGAACTCAAGGGCCTTCTTTTGACCATTCTCTCCATAATGGAGCAGAATACAGAAACATTTATGCCGGGCTTCACCCATCTGCAGAAGGCACAGCCGGTTACGCTTGCACATCATTTCGGTGCTTATTTCGAGATGTTCAAAAGAGATACCGGCAGAATCGATGACTGCAGAAAGCGTCTTAACGAATGTCCTTTAGGCGCAGGCGCACTCGCGGGAACAACTTATCCTCTCGACCGGGATTATACGGCGCAGCAGCTAGGCTTTGACAGGCCGACTGCCAACTCTATGGATTCCGTTTCTGACAGAGATTACGCGGCAGAGTTTCTCTCGGCGCTTTCTCTGATTCAGATGCACCTTTCGAGGCTATCCGAGGAAATCATTCTGTGGAATTCCAATGAATACCGCTTTGTTGAGATTGACGACGCGTATTCGACCGGGAGCTCGATTATGCCGCAGAAGAAAAATCCGGACGTCGCGGAATTAATCCGGGGCAAAACAGGCCGTGTCTTTGGAGATCTCACGTCTTTATTGACAACCATGAAGGCTATTCCGCTTGCCTATGACAAAGATATGCAGGAAGACAAGGAACCGGTTTTTGACAGTTTTGACACAGTATGCCACTGCGTTCACCTGATGAGCGGAATGCTCTCGACGATGACGTTCAATCGTGCCATAATGGAGGCAAGCGCGCGCCGCGGATTTACGAACGCGACTGATGCTGCCGATTATCTCGTAGGCAAAGGAATTGCGTTCCGCGACGCACATGCGATTATCGGCAGAATGGTTCTTTACTGCATTGATCATGGAAAGGCGATTGACGACCTTTCGATGGATGAGTTCCACAGCTTCTCGGAAGCTTTTGACAACGATATCTACGACGCGGTGTCCCTGAAAACCTGCGTGGATAAACGACTGACAAAAGGCGCTCCCGGGGCGCAGGCGATGGAAGAGGAAATCAGAAACGCGAAAGCCTGGCTTGCCGGCCGGCAATGGAGGTAGGATATGGAAAAATTAAAAGTCGGAGTACTTGGCGGAACCGGAATGGTCGGTCAGCGGTTTATCCAGATTCTGGAGAACCATCCGTGGTTTGAGGTAAAAGAGATCGCCGCGAGCGCAAGAAGCGCCGGCAAGACCTACGCGGAAGCGGTAGAAGGACGCTGGAAGCTTGACGAGCCGGTACCGGACTGCGTCAGGGATATCGTCATCCGCGACATTAATGACATTGCGGGCGTGACAGAGGATGTCGACTTTGTTTTGTCTGCTGTCAACATGTCAAAGGAGGAAATCCGCAAGATCGAGGAAGCTTACGCAAAGACCGAGACGCCGGTTGTTTCCAACAACAGCGCGCACCGCTGGACGCCGGACGTACCGATGATTATCCCGGAAATCAATCCGGAGCACGCGGCTGTTATCGAATATCAGAGAAAGCGGCTTGGAACCAGGAGAGGTTTCATCGCGGTAAAACCCAACTGCTCAATTCAGTCCTATACACCGGCGCTTGCCGCATGGAAGGATTTCGAGCCCTATGAAGTTGTTGCCTCTACCTATCAGGCAATTTCCGGTGCCGGCAAGACCTTCCGCGACTGGCCGGAAATGAACGGCAATGTTATTCCGTACATTGCGGGTGAGGAAGAGAAGTCGGAGAAGGAACCGCTCCGGATCTTCGGACATATCGAGAACGGTCAGATTGTGCCTGCCGAAAGTCCTGTCATTGACTGCCAGTGTATCCGTATTCCGGTTCTGTATGGTCATACGGCAACTGTCTTTGTCCGCCTGAAGAAGGATCCGTCCAAAGAGGAACTGATTGAAAAACTTCGTGAATTCCGAGGCGTTCCGCAGGATCTGAAGCTTCCGAGCGCGCCGGAGCACTTTATCCAGTACTGCGAGGAAGATGACCGTCCGCAGGTAACAAAAGATGTAAATTATGAAAACGGTATGGGCGTTTCGATCGGAAGGCTCCGGAAGGATGTCCTTTTCGACTGGAAATTCGTTGGTCTGTCTCATAACACACTGCGCGGAGCAGCCGGCGGCGCTGTCGAGTGCGCCGAGCTTTTAACAGCACAGGGGTATATCGCCAAGAAGTGATGCATGGGGAAAGTTGTTTTTATCGCTGAAAAGCCCAGTGTGGCGCAGGATTTCGCGAAAGCTTTAAATCTTAAATTCACATCCAGAGACGGGTATCAGGAAGCTGAGAATACCATTGTGACCTGGTGCTTCGGGCACCTCGTCACAATGTGTTACCCGGACGCTTATGATCCCAAGATGAAGAAATGGTCTCTCGATACCATTCCCTTCATACCTGATGAATATCGTTATCAGGTGATCGATTCCGCCAGTACAAAGAAACAATTTAATACCGTCAGAAAGCTGCTGACAGATAAAGAGGTCGATACGATCTATATCTGCACGGACTCGGGACGCGAGGGAGAATATATATACCGCCTTGTAGCCGCGCAGGCGGGTGTCAGAGACAAGAAACAGCTGCGTGTCTGGATCGATTCTTTTACGAAGGAAGAAATCCTGCGCGGCATCCGCGAAGCGAAAGACGACAGCGCATATGACAATATGGGCGCTGCCGCGTATCTGCGCGCGAAGGAAGACTATCTGATGGGAATTAACTTCTCGAGAGCGATGTCGCTCCGCTACGGTCCGGGAATCCGCGACTTTCTCTCGATGGATCACTGCGTCATCGCGGTCGGCAGAGTCATGACCTGCGTTCTTGGTATCATTGTCAGAAGAGAGCGGGAAATCCGGGAATTTGTGGAAACGCCGTTTTACAGGGTTATCGGCAGCTTCTCGAAAGATGAGCACGCTGCGGACGGCGCCTTTTTCGAGGCGGAATGGAACGTATCCGAAGCAAGCCGATATCAGAATTCGCCGCTTTTATACAAAGAGAACGGTTTCCGGAAACGCGAAACTGCAGAAGAGCTGATCCGCTTTCTGCAGGAAGCGCCGGACGAAGGAGTTGAAGCTCCGGTTGTCCGCGCGGTTTCCCGAAAAAAGGAGACGAAAAATCCGCCCCTTCTGTATAATCTTGCGGAGCTCCAGAATGACTGCTCGAGATTTTTCAAAATCAGTCCGGATCAGACACTCGATGCCGCACAGACGCTGTACGAGAAAAAGCTGACGACCTATCCACGTACAGACGCGCGCGTTCTGTCCAGCGCGGTCGCAAAGGAAATCCAGAACAATCTGAAGGGGCTTTCCACGGTTCCAATGTACCGCCCTTTGATTCAGGGAATCATCGATCTTGGCAGCTGGAAGACAATCGGCAAAACAAGATACACGAACGACAAGGCAATTACCGACCACTATGCAATCATTCCGACAGGACAGGGATTTCAGGCGCTTTCCAGCCTCAGCCAGACCTGTCAGAAAGTTTATGAGCTGATCGTACGCCGCTTTCTGGCGATCTTTTATCCGGGCGCTGTTTTTGATAAAATGTCCTTGCAGGTGTCTGCTCGTTCGGAACTGTTTCAGGCATCTACACGTGTTCTCCGGGAGCGGGGGTATCTGGACGTGCTGCAGTACTCGTTCCAGAAGCCTTCTTCTGAAAAGGAGAATTCCAGAAGCGAAGAAGCTTCTGACAAGGAACAGCAGGAGAACAATCCCGCGCTCGAACAGATTCTTCTTTCCCTGAAAAAAGGTGACCGGCTGCGCGCTCTTCGTTATTCCATCAAAGAAGGCAAAACATCACCGCCCAAGCGCTATAATTCCGGCAGTATGATTCTTACGATGGAGAACGCGGGACAGTTTATTGAGGATGACGAGCTGCGCGAACAGATCAAGGGAAGTGGAATCGGAACCAGCGCAACCAGAGCCGGAATTCTGACAAAGCTTGTGGATAATCAGTATATAAACCTGAACAGTAAAACGCAGATTTACACGCCGACACAGCTGGGAGAGATGATTTATGACGCAGCCTTCCTCGCGCTCCGGCCGATGCTGGACCCGCGTCTTACCGCGAGCTGGGAAATGGGACTGACCAGGGTCTGCGAAGGTACGACCAGTGAAGAAGAGTACCGGGACAAGCTGAACAGTTATGTGACACGGCGGACAAATTATATCAAACAGAGTGATTTCAGGGATACGCTGCAGCAGATGTATCAGAGGGACGCGCAGTTTTATCCCAAGCCGATGCATTTCAAGGCTAAATATTCACATTCCGGCACGCGCTCCGGAAAGAGCGGCACGGCTGGAAAGAATGGCACGAGCGGCCGGAAGAAAGGAGATAAAAATGGCAGTCAGTGATTATACAGCGGCGAAGCTGTTCTGCATGGAGGAGACAATCGCGAAGGAGCTTTTCTCGGGTGTTACCTATCCTTACGAGGTGCTGCCTTCGATTGAGGAGTTCATCGTACGGCTCGGCAGTACACTACCTGAAGAAATCTATGAAAAACGCGGTGAGAATATCTGGGTCGCCCGCAGCGCGCACATTTATGAGAGCGCGTACATTGCCGGCCCCTGTATCATTGATGAGGGAGCGGAGCTGCGGCAGTGCGCGTTCATCCGCGGAAAGGCGATTGTCGGAAAAGGCTGCGTTGTCGGCAATTCCTGTGAACTGAAAAACGTCGTCCTTTTCAACAAGTGTGAGGTTCCGCACTATAATTATGTCGGAGACTCGGTCCTTGGTTTTCACGCGCATATGGGTGCCGGCTCCATTACATCCAACATTAAATCCGACAGGACCAATGTTGTGATTCATGACGGGAACGAAATTCTGGTGACAGGGCTTCGCAAGATGGGCGCTATGCTGGGCGACTATGTTGAAGTCGGCTGCAATTCCGTTCTGAATCCGGGGACGATGATCGGCGCGCACACGAATGTTTATCCCTTGTCCATGGTCCGCGGCTGTGTCCCGGCATGGCATATCTACAAGGACCGCGATCACGTGGTAGAGAAGCTGACCGATTCCGGCATCACTGACTGAGGTACTGTTATGGCGAACCTTGATCTCGCGTTTGTTCAGCTGTTCTGGGATCTGATGAACCGTAAAACCGGAGAGCTGGGAAAAGTTGAATTTCATCCGCAGAAGCCCTCTTATGATCTGTATGCCCCGGTCTCGCAGGCGTTCCCGCGAAGCACACCGGAAGAAGAAGGTGTAAGCTCTGCATATATTGCACGTTTTGTACATAAGCTCCGGACATCGGAGCATGTGGCATTGCATGAGCTGATGATCCTGCGGCACGGGCATGTCATTTTCGAATGTGGATTCAACCCGTATATGCAGGGCATCTGGCATGTGACTTACTCCATGTGTAAAAGCTTTACCGGAATGGTAGTCGGCCTCCTGATTGACGAAGGCAGACTGTCTCTGGAAGATCATGTTGCGGAGCTTTTATCCGATGAGCTCTCGCCGCTCTCGCTCCTTTCCAGAGTCCGTTATTCCGGGTTGAAAGTGCGGCACCTTCTCACCATGAGTTCCGGCGCGTCATTCAATGAAGTCGGCGCGATTTCCGGTAACGACTGGGTAAAGGGCTTTTTTGAATCACAGGCGAAGTTCCCGCCGGGAGATCATTTTGAATACAACAGCATGAACAGTTTCATCCTGTCCGCGATTGTCACGCATATCACAGGTAAAACCATGTTCGAGTACCTTTCCGGGAAACTGTTCGCGCCGATGGGTATCCGGAAGGTTTTCTGGGAAGTGTCTCCGACCGGCATTACAAAGGCAGGCTGGGGAATGTTCATCACGCAGGAGGATGCGGCGAAGCTCGGGCAGCTGTATCTGCAGGGTGGTGTCTGGAACGGACAACAGCTGATCTCAAAGGAATGGGTGCAGGCGTCTGTTTCTCCGCAGATTAAGACCGGCCGGGAAGACAATCCCGAATATGGTTATCATATCTGGATGAACGATGTCCCGGGGAGTTTTATGTACAACGGGATGCTGGGCCAGAATGTTTACATCTATCCGGACAAGGATATGGTTGTCGTTGTGAACGCGGGCAATGATGAAGTATTCGCGGGTGGGACGATGACGCGGATAATCCGGGAATTTCTGCCGGAAAGCTACCGGCCACAGGAGGAGCCGCTCTCGCCTGATCCTGCCGCTTATTCGCTTCTTATGAACGAAAAGCGCATCAGCGAGCATTCGGGGCCGGAATTCCCCCGGATTCTGCACGGCGGATGGGGAAGAGGGGGCCGCGTCCGCAGGTCAGATCTTTCGTTCCTGCAGGCGCTTGACGGCCGCAGATACGAGATGCATTCCAAGGGCATCGGACTCGCGCCTCTGATTATGCAGGTTGTCCATAACAACTATACGAACGGCATCCGCTATCTTACTTTTTCCGTGCAGAAGGGCGTTCTGTATCTGCTTTTTCAGGAAGGAAACGACCTGCACAGAATTCCTGTCGGATTCGGCCGGGGCAGACATACCGCTGTCAATTTAAACGGCGAGGAATATCTTGTCGGCACGATCGGAAGATTCGGACGGAATGAAGACGGGCTTGCTGTCCTGACGCTACGCATCGCTTTTATCGAAGAGGCGACGGAGCGGAAACTTAAAATTGTTTTTACGGATCCGGAACATATCCGGCTGTACTGGAGCGAGACGCCGGGCAATAGCATTATTTCCGATACGCTGGAAATGATCACGACAGGCAGCGGAAATGTGAATCCGTTTGTCGGAAATCTGCTCACCAAAGTCTCGCCGCTTCTGCTCCGGGACGCGACGCAGCGCTCGATTGAACCGGTGGAAGACGCGGTGCTTGTACCTGATGACAGGACCGGTAACGCTGGCAGCGAAAGGAAGGAGAAAACACAATGACCGAAGAAACCAGAAAATACCTTGCGATAATCAGAGAACGGACAGATTTTGTACCGAAGGTCGCGCTCACACTCGGCTCCGGCCTTGGCGGATTCGCCGATACCATTCAGAATCCCATCGTGATTCCTTATACAGATCTGCCCGGCTTTCCGGTTTCCACTGCCCCCGGACATGAAGGTAAATTCATCATGGGAATGATCGGCGATGTTCCGGTCATCTGCATGAAAGGCCGCGTGCACAGCTATGAAGGTTATTCACCGGAGCAGGTGTGCGCGCCCGCAAGGGTCATGCAGGCTATGGGCGCACAGATTCTGTTTCTGACAAACGCGGCAGGCGGCTCCAAGAGCACCTATCATCCGGGGACGCTGGCGCTTGTAACCGATCATGTCTCCCTGTTTATCAGGAATCCTCTGATCGGACCCAATGATGAGGAAGAGGGTGTGCGTTTTCCGGATATGACACAAGTTTATGACGCGCAGCTGCGGGAAATGATTCAGAAGACGGCAGCGGAGCTTTCGATTCCTCTTGACACCGGCGTTTATGTACAGCTCAGCGGTCCTTCGTTTGAAACACCGTCCGAGATCCGGCTTCTTTCACAGCTTGGTGTAACTCTTTTCGGGATGAGTACCGTGCAGGAGGCCATTGCTGCAAGACATATGGGAATGAAGGTCTGCTGCATCTCTCTGGTTTCCAACCTCGCGGCAGGCATCTCGGGAAACAAGCTGACATCCGAAGAGGTCGAGGCGGCAGGAAAGGCGGCAGAACCGCTGTTTACAAAGCTCGTCACCGAGTCCATCAAGGGAATGAAGAATATTTAAGAGCTCTTCCCGGAAAGGAAGTTTGAAATATATGTACCGGTTTTATAACGCAAGAATCCTCACAATGGCAAATCCGGATAAGCCGGATATCTTCATGGGAACTGTTTATGTGCAGGATGATAAGATTCTTGCCGCAGTGCGCGGTGACAGTGAAGAAAGCCTGCCGCTGCAGGTTCGTAAAGAAGTAGAAGAAGCGCGGCTTCAGAATACACTGACCAGCATTGACTGCGGTGGGAATCTTCTGATGCCCGGTTTCAAAGACGCGCACACGCATTCCGCAATGACGTTTCTGCGCTCTTCCGCGGACGATATGCCGCTGCAGGCCTGGCTGAACGAACAGGTTTTTCCGTATGAAGCAAAGCTTTTGCCCGAAGATATCCGGGAACTTTCAAAGCTTGCCATTCTCGAGTATCTGACCAGCGGCATCACCTGCGCGATGGAAATGTATCTGACGCCGGAAACGATCGCGGAAGCGTTTCGCGATATGGGGATGCGCCTGGTGCAGGTCGGGGGCGTCAACAACTTCAGTCAGTCGCCTGCCCTGCTCGAAAAATGGTACAACGAGCTGAACGGCCGGGACCCTCTGACATCTTTCCGGCTTGGCTTCCATGCGGAGTATACCTGCAGCGAAGAGCTCATTGAACAGATCGCCGCGCTCGCGCACAAGTACAAGGCGCCGGTTTATACGCATATCAGCGAGACAGACGCGGAGACGAAAGGCTGCATGGATCGTTACGGCAAAACACCTGTCGCTTTCCTTGCAGACAAGGGAATCTTTGATTACGGCGGCGCCGGCTATCATCTGGTGCATACGACCGAGGAAGACCGGGATATCCTGCTCCGGAAAAAAATCTGCGTCGTGACAAACCCCGGCTCCAACACAAAGCTGGCGAGCGGTATCGCGCCGATTGCGGAATACTTAAAGCTCGGCATTCCGGTCGGTATCGGCACGGACGGCCCGGCTAGCAATAACTGCCTTGATATGTTCCGCGAAATGTTCCTTGTAACCGGTCTTGCCAAGCTTTCCCTTGGAGATGCAGCTGCAGTGCCGGCTTACGAAGTCCTGAAGATGGCAACGACCAACGGTGCCAGAATCATGGGCCTGCCGGAAACCGACTGCATTGCGGCAGGAAAGCAGGCAGATCTGATTCTGCTCGATTTGCGGCAGCCGAACATGCAGCCCGTCAATAATGTCGCGAGCAACATTGTCTACAGCGGCAGCAAGCAGAACGTACAGATGACCATGGTCGCCGGTAAAATTCTATACGATTGTTTTGACGGTAAACAGACCTTCCATACCAGATGGCAGCCGGAAGAAATCTATGAAAACTGCGAAAAGATCCGGAACCGGATCTTTTCAGGAGACTGAGCCATATGCAGCCGGCCATGGTTTTTCTCTGTGTGCTGACCTTTCTTATTGCAGCGGCTTACATTGCCGGCAGCGCGAACCGCAAACGGGAAGATGATGCTCTTTTGAAAAAGCTTGCCGACTCTTTTGGAAAGAGACCGGACAAAAAGATACCCGGGGAACGCAGTCGTCATCTGGACGGTTATTATAAGGCGCATCCTGAACCGGTTCCCGGGGGAATTGACGACATCACCTGGAATGATCTGGAGCTTTCGCTTGTGCTGCAAAGAACCGATACCACGAGAAGCTCTGCCGGAGAAGAGTACCTTTACTATGCTCTGCGCACGGCAAAAAGATTGTCCGCAAGGGAACGTGAGGTACTGGACTATCTGACAGTCAGCGCGTCTTCTTCCGAAAGATCGAAGCTGCAGTTTCTTCTTTCAAAGCTTGGAGATACTGGGCATTATTCGCTGTATGATTATCTGGAAAAACTAAAGGACGCGCCGCGAAGAGGGCCTTTGCGAGACCTTCCCGCGATTCTGTTTCCCTTTGCCGGCGTCGCATTTATGTTTGTTAATGTTCCGGCAGGCGTCCTGTGCCTGCTGTTGTCTTTTCTGTTCAGCACAGTCACGTATTTCCGGGACAAGGCGGAGATCCTGCCCTATATCACCTGTCTGCAGTATATCCTGCGCCTTTCTTCCTGCGGTGAAAGGCTTTCCGCAGCCGGCAAGACATCGGAATGCCTGCAGCTGCAGGCAATGGCGGCAGAAATCGGTCAGGCAGCAGCGCCGCTTGCTTCGCTGCGCAGAGGTTCTTTCCTGCTGATGTCTCCTGCAGGGGCAGCCGGTCCTGCCGACTTTGTGCTGGATTACCTGCGAATCCTGTTTCATCTGGATCTGATCAAGTTTTCGTCGCTGATGCGCGGTATTCTCGGCCACGAGGGAGATATCGACAGGCTGATCACATTGACAGGCTGTCTGGACATGCTGATCAGCACAGCGTCTTTCCGGAAGAGTCTCCCGTACTGGTGTCTTCCCGATTTCTCCGGAGAAGACGGGGCAGGATCTGTTTTTCTGGATGTCAGAGAGCTTTATCACCCGCTTCTTTCGAAGGCGGTGCCAAATGATCTGCAGACAGACAGGAATATTCTCCTGACAGGCTCAAACGCCAGCGGCAAGTCAACCTTTCTGAAGGCGGCAGCTATCTGCGCGCTTTTGGGGCAGGCTCTTGATACCTGTCCCGCGGCTTCTTACAGGGCGCCGGAATATACAATCATGACCTCGATGGCACTTCGGGACAGTATACAGAACGGCCAGAGTTATTTTATCGCCGAAATCCAATCGCTGAAACGGATACAGGATGCGGCGAAGGAATCGGACGGCAGGCCGGTTCTCTGCTGCATTGATGAAGTCCTCCGGGGAACAAACACGATTGAACGGATTGCCGCTTCAACTAAAATACTGGAAAGCTTTTCCGGACTTCCTGTTTTGTGTTTTGCCGCAACGCACGATATCGAGCTTACGTCTCTGCTGCAAGGGTATGATAATTATCATTTTGAAGAAGAGCTGGAGCGTGGCGATGTCGTGTTCTCCTATAAGCTGCGGCGCGGTCCAGCGGATACACGAAACGCGATCCGGCTTCTTCGCGCGGCAGGTTTCCCGAACGCCGTGACGGACGGTGCGGCGGAGATGGCCGGACACTTTGAAAAGACGGGACACTGGCTGAATATGCAAACCGGAGATGAAAAACAATGCAGAATGTCATAATCTACAGTGACGGCGCCGCCAGAGGCAATCCGAACGGCCCCGGAGGTTACGGAACGGTTATCCAGTATACGGATACTTCGGGTACTTTACATGAAAAAGAGCTTTCCGAGGGATTTAATCCGACGACCAATAACAGGATGGAACTTCTTGGAGCGATCGCGGGACTTGAAGCTCTGCGTTTTCCCTGTCATGTAGATCTGTATTCCGATTCGAGTTATCTGGTCAATTCGTTCAACAGCCACTGGATCAGCGGCTGGATGAAAAACGGCTGGAAAACAGCTTCCGGCCAGCGGGTGAAAAATCAGGATCTGTGGCGCAGACTTCTTTCCGCCATGGAACCGCATGAAGTCGTTTTCCACTGGGTTAAAGGGCATAACGGACATGAAGGGAATGAACGCTGCGACAGGCTGGCCACATCGGCCGCGGACGCGCAGACACAGAAAAAGCCCAATCTGGAAATTCTGCAGATCCCGCAGCACAGCAGGAATAAGAACAAGGAGTAACAAGTAGAATGGAAATTAAGTTCCGGCGTCTTACGCCAACAGCCAGAATCCCCAGCAGGGGAAGCAGCAGCGCCGCTGGATACGATCTGTATGCCGATCTCGAACAGGATACAGTGATTCCGCCGCATAAGACCGTTATGATCTCATCGGGACTTGCAATGGAAATTCCGGAAGGATATTTCGGCGCCATTTTTGCCAGAAGCGGCCTTGCCGCAAAGGAACAGCTCCGGCCTGGAAACTGTGTCGGCGTTGTTGACAGTGATTACAGGGGACCATGGATGATCCCGCTGCATAATGATTCGGAAGAGACAAGAACCGTAACGCCCGGCGAGCGGATCGCGCAGATGGTCGTCATACCGTTTCTTCCCGTTGAATTTAAAGAAGCCGAGGCGCTTTCGGACACGGCACGCGGCAGCAGCGGTTTCGGCTCTACAGGCAGGAACTGAAAAACTGCCGGCGGCTTGTAATGCGCAGTATCCGGGCATATACTGAACCGGTATCATGGGAGGCTATAGACGCGCCCCTAATTGGAAAGGAAGAGGAATGGCAGAGAAAATCAGAACAAGATACGCACCATCACCGACAGGCAGAATGCATGTCGGCAATCTAAGAACCGCGCTTTACGCATACCTGATCGCGAAGCATGAAGGCGGAGATTTTATTCTCCGCATAGAAGACACAGATCAGAAACGGGAGATGGAAGGCGCGGTTGAAATCATCAAGCATACCATGCAGGAGACCGGCCTCATACCGGATGAAAGCCCGGAACTTGGCGGTCCTGTCGGTCCGTACGTGCAGTCCGAACGGGTAAAGAGCGGACTGTATATGAAATACGCAAAAATGCTCGTCGAAAAGGGCGAAGCGTACTACTGCTTCTGCACACAGGAGCGGCTCGACTCCCTCAAGCAGGTCGTGGACGGAAAAGAAATCAGTGTCTATGACAAGCATTGCCTGCATCTTTCAAAAGAAGAGGTCGAAGCGAATCTTGCGGCCGGAAAACCCTTCGTTATCCGGCAGAATAATCCGCTGGAAGGCACAACGACTTTTCACGACGAGCTTTATGGTGATATCACGGTCGAAAATAAAGAACTGGATGATATGATTCTGATCAAATCAGACGGGTATCCCACTTACAATTTCGCGAATGTCGTTGATGATCACCTGATGGGGATCACGCATGTAGTTCGCGGCAATGAATATATTTCTTCTTCTCCAAAGTACAACCGCCTGTATGACGCATTCGGCTGGGAAGTCCCGAAATACATCCACTGCCCGCTGATTACGGATGCCGACCATAAAAAGCTTTCCAAGCGATCCGGCTATTCCTCTTATGAGGATCTGATCGAACAGGGCTTTCTTCCGGAGGCGGTAGTCAATTTCATCGCTCTTCTTGGCTGGTCACCGGAAAATGACAACGAGATTTTCTCTCTGGATGAGCTCGTCAAAGTGTTTGATTATCATAGAATCGGTAAGTCGCCTGCTGTATTCGATTACACGAAGCTGCGCTGGATGAACGGAGAGTATCTGCGCAGGATGGACCCGGAGAAATTCTATGAGAAGGCTCTGCCGTATCTGCGGAAGGTCATTCACAAGAACAACCTTGACCTGAAAACCATCGCAGAGCTTGTCCGCACCAGAATCGAGATTTTCCCGGATATGGAAGAGATGGTTTCTTTCTT
The DNA here is from genome assembly GCA_900317555.1 of uncultured Lachnospiraceae bacterium. GTDB lineage: Bacteria > Bacillota > Clostridia > Lachnospirales > Lachnospiraceae > CAG-791. The sequence goes on from ONHF01000013.1 coordinate 84,386, forward strand.
TGAAGAGCTTCCGGAATACAGCGCGGATCTTTTCGAGAACAAGAAACAAAAAGCGACAAAGGAGAACTCTCTGCAGATTCTGGAGGAGCTCCTGCCATTATTCGAGTCCGCGGAAAAATTTACAAACGACGCGCTCTTTGAGATTATCGCGGCGTATGCCGAAGCGCACGGTTTCAAGAACAAGACCGTCATCTGGGCTGTCCGTATCGCAGTTTCCGGAAGAGAAGTCACCCCTGCAGGCGCTACGCAGATCATGGAGATTCTTGGTAAGGAGGAATCTCTGTTCAGAATCCGGAAAGCCATTTCTCTTCTTGGCGCTTAATATCTGTCATTTATCAGGCGATCCTTCCTGCGCCCCGCGTTCCCGCGGCCGGCGTAAAGAAGGATCATTTCTTCCCGGCAACAAAGAGCAGAGGGAAGCGATCTGTCACTTCGAAGGGCCCTGCCTTGTACTGGCAGGCCCGGGGAGCGGCAAGACGTTCGTCCTTACCGAACACATCCACGATCTGCTCACATGTCATCACATCGATCCTTCCTGTATTCTTGTGCTGACCTTCTCCAGAAAGGCGGCGATGCAGATGCGGGAACGCTTCATCAAGGGCTGCCGTGACCGTTACGGCGGTGTCGTCCCTCCGGTTGTCTTCGGAACATTTCACTCGGTTTTCTATCATATTCTGCAGGAGTCGGATGCTTCGTGCCGGCGTCTGATTGACGCGCGCGGCCGCGCGGCGCTTCTTTCCTCGCTATATCCTCAGTGGCAGCGTCCGGCAGGGCCTGTAGAGGACAAAGAAGAATTCATCCGCCTTCTGGACGCATACATCACACGCAGAAAATGCGCTCTTCCGGAAGGCTTCGAGGAAGATGAAATTTATGCCGGCGCTTTTTCCGCTTATCAGCAATACCTGAAGGAAAACCATCTGCTGGATTTTGACGACATGATCCTGCTCTGCAGAGATCTTCTGAAAAACAACAGGAAAATCCGCAGAATATGGTATGAACGGTTCCGCTTCCTTCTTGTTGATGAATTTCAGGATATCAACAAACTGCAGGAAGAGACACTTTCGTTTCTAGATACAGAGAACCTCTTTGCGGTCGGCGACGACGACCAGTCGATTTACGGATTCCGCGGTTCATCTCCCGGATTCCTGCAAAATTTTGACAAAGACTATCCCGGCGCGCACATCGTAAAACTCCGGATCAATTACCGCAGCAGTGCCGGCATCCTGTTCTTTGCAGAACGTGTCATCCGGGAAAACAGAAACCGTCTTGCCAAACAGCAGACTGCCGCGTCGAAAGACAGAACAGCACCGGAAATTAAAAGCTTCTCATCTAAAAGCGGGCAGCTTCACAGCACACTCGAAGAACTGCGGAGCCGCAGCGGCATGGGGAAGGGAACGACTGCGGTTATTTTCCGCACAAATCTGCAGGTAAGGACATTTCTGCGGTTTCTTGAAAAGGAAGGATTTACGCAGAGCAGCGGCACCGCGCTGCAAAAAGAAGAGCAGTGCCGGCTTTTAGCGGAGATCACTGCTTATCTGCGGCTTGCCGCAGGGGCGGCAGAAGGGAAACTTTCACGCAGTGACTTCTATATGATCATGAACCGTCCGCCGAGATTTCTGCTGCGGCAGGATTTTCCGGACGAAGTCATGGAAGCCGGAAATATCGCTGCGTTTGTTTCGCGGCTTTCTTCCGGCAGAAGCGCGTTTACCGAGTTGTATGAAGATCTTCTCCGCCTTTCTTCCATGCAGCCGTTTTATGCCCTGCAGTATCTGTTTTACAGCATGGACTATGAGTCTTTCGCCGTACAGCGGGGTAAAGACTCGGCAGACGCAATACGAACATTTCTGGGCAGTCTTCTTGGGATTTCACACAGAACCACTTCCCTGTCCGCGCTCTCCGGACTTCTGCAGGAGATGGCTGGAAAGAATTCCACGGAGAAGGAAGAGAACAGACTTCCCTCCGATATCCGCGTCATGACAATGCACGCCAGCAAAGGCCTTGAATTTGACTGTGTCATTCTGCCGGATCTCAATGAAGGTATCGTACCGTCCAGAAAAGCCGTTTCCGCAGAAGAAATCGAGGAAGAACGGCGTCTTTTGTATGTTGCCATGACGCGGGCGAAAAAAGAGCTGAAACTATATTATGTCAGCGGTACAAAGGAAAGTCCGCAGCGCCCGTCAAGGTTCCTGCATGTTCTGGGTGTAAAAGATTGGTGATTACTGACAGTTTATGATAAAATTACGGTGCATTATGCACATTGTAAAACGAGATTCATAAGAAATAACGGGAAAACGGAGACAGCCATGACTACAAACTTAGAGACATTTCCTGCGCATACGGTACTGCCGGGCACAACGGTCACAGCAGACAGCGTTATCTTCAGCACGGTTTTCCACGACTGCCGTAACTGCGGACTGCTTCTGTACCATCTGCCGGATCTTGCGGAAGTCAGGGTTCCGTTTACAGATGAATACCGCTATGGCAGCCTGTATTCCGTGCGGATGAAGGGTCTGGATCCGGCGCACTGGGCGTACAGGTATTACCGCGATGATTATTCGTTCGAGGATCCTTACGCGCGGGAACTCATCCTGCTCAAAAAGGACGGCGAAGAGTTCGCGGCATGTCGCCTTTTTCCTTCCGCCGAAGACGAGCTTCCTTCCTACGGCAACCGGAGAACCGCGCCATGGCCGGATCGTTTGATTTACTGCATGCACGCGCGGGGATTTACCGCGTCAAGATCGTCAAAGGTACCGGACAAGGGAACCTTTCGGGGTGTCATTCACAAGATTCCGTATCTGAAGGAGCTTGGAATTACAGCTGTGGAGCTGCTTCCCGTTTATGAACTGCGGCCCGAGCAGCTGGGTATGATTGTCGGCGAGCCGTCCGATTTTCATACGAATGACAAGTATTCCCTGAGTATTCCCGGCAAAAGTTCGGACGATCAGCTGCGCAGGAAGACAAATTACTGGAATTTCGGTGAAGGCTGTTATTTTGCGCCCAAACGCGCGTATGCGAAGAGTAAAAGTCCGCAGACCGAATTCAAGGCCATGGTAGACGCGTTCCACAGTGAAGGGATCGAAGTTTATCTGCAGCTGTTTTTCCCGGATACAGTGACGATCCAGACACAGCTGGAGACCTGCAGATTTTATGTGACACATTATCAGATTGACGGCTTTCATTTAAAAGGCAGCGACAGCGGTCTGATGACGATCGCGTCCGATCCGATGCTGTCGGATACGTCGGTTTTCTATTATTCGTTTCCGTATGAGGAACTTACGCGTGAAAACACCGAAAATCCGGCTGTCGGCAGACCTTCCATCCGACACCTCTGCGAATATACAGGCGGTTTTCAACACCTTGTCCGCTGTTTTGTCAAAAGCGACAACCAGATGCTGCGGGAATTCTGCAAGGCATTTATCGAGGTACCCGAAAAACACGGGAATGTACACTATGCCGCCAATTACGAAGGCTTCACATTAAACGACACGGTCTGCTACAACTGGAAGCACAACGAGGCAAACGGCGAAGAGAACCGGGACGGAACCGATGAGAATGACAGCTGGAACTGTGGCGTTGAAGGGCAGAGCAGCCGGAGGGACGTCCGGTCCCTGCGCCAGCGCCAGCTTCGGAACCTTATGACTCTGACGATACTGTCGCAGGGCACGCCTTTAATTTACGCCGGCGACGAGCGCTGTAACTCACAGGATGGCAACAATAATCCGTACTGCCAGGACAATGAAACCGGCTGGACCAGCTGGAAAGAAACTTCCGCGTCCGGAAAACAATATGATTTCACGAAAAAAATCATCGCGTTCAGAAAGGCGCACTCCATTTTCCGGATGCGGCATCCGTTCCGCATGAGTGATTACAAGGTTTACGGATATCCGGATGTATCGTTCCATGGCGCGGATGCATGGAAACCGGATTTCGGCGGCTACAGTCATACAGTCGGCATTCTTTTCAATGAGAAATACGCGGAGGAGAGCCCTGCGGACGCTCTGATTTACCTCGCCGTCAACATGCACTGGCACGCGCAGATGCTGGCGGTTCCGGCGCCGTGGGACGGTTTTGTCTGGCGCGTGATTGCGGATACCGCGGCAGAGGAAGATGCGTTTTATCAGGATCCGCCGGTTCTTGCGGACCAGCATCATATCAGCGTGCGCGGCCGTTCCATCTGCATACTGCGCGCGGTGAAGGAATTCGAACCCGCGCCGAAGACGCAGAAACCGCAGAAGAAGGCTCCCGCAGATACAAAGAAGGCAGGAAATGAAGGAAAAGATCACACTGAAAAAGACAGTGCAGCATCTTCTGACCATCTCGAAGCATAAGGCTTATGTGGCAGAAGAATGTTTCCGGGTAGGGCTGTACCGCCAGGGCCTTGCGCACGATCTGTCCAAATACAGCCCTTCGGAGTTTTTCGTCGGCGCGAGATATTATCAGGGAGACCGGAGTCCGAACAACGCGGAGCGTGAGGATAAGGGCTATTCGAGCGCCTGGCTTCACCACAAGGGGCGAAACAAGCATCATTACGAATACTGGCTGGATTATTCGACCGGTGCCGAAGAAGGCAGCCCCTGCGGCATCCTTCCCGCGAAAATGCCCGGAAGGTATGTAATTGAAATGTTCATGGACCGGATTGCCGCGAGTAAAGTGTACCGGGGGAAAGCATATACCGACGCGGATCCTCTGGCATATTATATGCGGGGCTGCACATGGAAATTCCTGCACCCGGAAACCAGGGCGCTTCTCGAAAAGCTCCTGTACATGCTACGGGATGAGGGAGAGGAGAAGACATTTTCATATATTAAAAAACATCTGCACAAATAGATCAAAACAGACCGCTATGGCCATCAACTGAGGTAATAACATGTCACATTTTAACACCAGAGAAATCGCGGACAGATTTATCCGCTACGCATCCGTTTATACACAGTCAAAAGAAGGCGTTGCCGATAATCCTTCGACGTCCTGTCAGAGAGATCTCGCGAAAATCCTCTACGAAGAGCTTCTCGCGATGGGAGCTTCCGATGTCAGTTATGACGAGGAACATTGCTACGTATACGCAAGTGTACCGGGCAATATTCCGGCAGATCCGGATAAAACAGCCCTTCTTCCGGACGCAGCAGCAAAGCGCCGGGAAAATACAGCGCCCATCCTTGGTCTTGTTGCTCACATGGACACTTCGGATGCTGTAGACGCGAAGGAGATTCATCCAAGGCTCATTGAAAACTACGACGGCAGACCGGTTATCCTTTCGGAAAGCCCCACTTATATTCTTGATCCCGCGGATTATCCGGAACTCTCAAAGGAGAAGGGGAATACGCTGATTGTCACGGACGGGACTTCCGTCCTTGGAGGCGACGACAAGGCCGGTATCACGCAGATCATGGAAGTATTCCGCTTTTATCTGCAGCATCCCGAATACGCGCACGGAACCATCCGCCTGATGTTCACGCCGGATGAAGAAGTCGGAAACGGCACAATGCATGTCGACAGGCGTCATTTTGCCGTTGACTACGCGTATACAATCGACGGAAGCGCCGTCGGCGAGCTGGAATACGAAAATTTCAATGCTGCTTCGGCTTCGATTGATATACAGGGGTTGTCTACACATCCCGGCGATGCCAAAGACAAGATGAAGAACGCGCTGCTGATCGGAATGGAACTCAACGCACTGCTTCCGCCGGACGAAATTCCCGCCCGTACCGAAGGGTATGAAGGCTTCTATCATCTGGATGAAATGAGCGGCACGACAGACCATGCGCATATGGAATACATCCTGCGTGATCATGACCGCAGTAAATTTGAAGAAAAGAAACAGAAGGTCACAGACGCGGCGCAGCAGCTGAACAAAGTGTACGGCGAAGGTACGGTTACGCTGAAGATCGAAAACTCTTATTACAACATGGCGGAAAAGATTCTTCCGCACAGACACCTGATCGACAATGCAAAGGAAGCCATGCAGGAGCTTGGCGTTACGCCGGTAACACAGCCGATCCGCGGCGGCACCGACGGCTGCAAGCTCAGCTTCGAAGGGATACCCTGCCCGAACCTTGGAACCGGTGCATTCAACTATCACAGCCGTTATGAATACGTCTCGGCGCAGCAGATGGAGACCGGCGCCGAAATACTTTTGAGGATACTGAATAAATATGCAGAATTTGAAATTAATCGCTGACGAAAAGGAGCTGGCGCGACAGAAGGAATTTCTTCAAAGAGACAGGGAGTATACACAGGAACTGGAAGCGCAGCTCGGCCGCACACCGACATACCATGTCACCAATTTCGGCTGCCAGATGAACGCGAGGGACGCAGAGAAACTCTCCGGTGTGCTTTCGGAAGCCGGTTTTACGGAGGCTCCGGACGAGAGCGCGGATTTCGTAATCTTTAACACATGCACAGTGCGCGATAATGCCGACCAGCATTTTTACGGAAGACTCGGCCGCGCCAGCCACTACAAGAAGTCCAATCCCGCGATGAAAATTGCGGTCTGCGGCTGCATGATGCAGGAAAAGTGCAATGTGGACAAACTCCGCAGGAGCTATCCATATGTGGACCTGATTTTCGGTACGCATAACCTGTTCCGCTTCCCGGAATATCTTTGCAGGGTCTTTGAAAATTCGCAGAAATACGGAGCTTCCGCTTCGGCCAGACGTGTTGTGGATGTATGGGAATCCACGGACCTGATCGTGGAGGATCTGCCGGTAGAACGCAGATACCGCTACAAGTCCGGCATCAATATTATGTTCGGCTGCAACAATTTCTGCAGCTACTGCATTGTTCCGTATGTAAGAGGAAGAGAACGCAGCCGTGAGCCGAAGGAAATCATACGCGAGATTGAAAAGCTCGCGCAGGACGGTGTCGTGGAAGTCATGCTGCTCGGGCAGAACGTAAATTCCTACGGAAAGGATCTGGAACAGCCGGTGACGTTCGCGGATCTTCTTCAGGAGGTTGCGGAAATTGACGGAATCAAGCGCGTCCGTTTTATGACGCCGCACCCGAAGGATATCCGCGAGGATCTTCTGGAAGTCATCGCACAGCATCCGAACATTGCAAGACATGTGCATTTCCCGCTGCAGTCCGGTTCTGACCGTATTTTAAAGAAGATGAACCGCCGGTATACAAAAGAGCAGTATATCGAGCGCGCGCTGAAAATCCGCGAGATGATTCCGGATGTGGCTATTACGACGGACATCATCGCGGGCTTCCCCGGCGAAGGCCCCGAAGATGTAGATGAGACAATTGACGTTATCAAAAGAGTACGCTTTGACAACGCCTATACATTCATCTACTCGAAGCGCACGGGAACGCCGGCCGCTTCCATGCCGCAGGTTCCGGAAGAAGTGGTGAAGGAAGGGTTCGACCGGATTCTTTCCGCTGTGCAGGAATCTGCAAGAAACAGCACGGGCGCGCTGCAGGGACGCGTCATGACAGCGCTTGCCGAAGAGAAAAACCAGCAGATGGACGGCTATATTACAGGCCGGCTTTCCAACAATACAATCGTGCATTTTCCGGGAGACGAATCGATGATCGGAAAATTTTACGACGTATCACTGGATGACAATAAGGGCTTTTATTATTTCGGAAAAGCTCTCCGGGAAAATGAACGCGGCTATTAACAGCAGCAGAGGAATCCGTTTTGTCCACACCCAATATAAATGAAGTTTCACCTATGATGCAGGAATACCTGCGGACGAAGGAGCAGTACAAAGACTGTCTTTTGTTTTACCGCCTCGGCGATTTCTATGAAATGTTCTTTGACGACGCGAAGACAGCGGCCAGAGAACTTGAGCTCACGCTGACCGGCAAATCCTGCGGTCTCAAAGAGCGCGCGCCTATGTGCGGCATACCGTATCACGCGGTTGATATCTATATCGCGAAGCTTGTTGAAAAGGGGTATAAGGTCGCGGTCTGCGAGCAGATGGAAGATCCGAAGCTTGCGAAGGGTCTTGTAAAGCGCGCGGTCATCCGCATTGTCACGCCCGGCACCAATACGAGTCCGGAGACGCTGGACGAACACCGCAACAACTATCTGCTCAGCGTCTTCTATGATACGAATCTTTGCGGCATCGCGGCTGCCGACGTCTCAACCGGAGATTTCTACACGACTGAGGTCTGCGGAAACCGGAAGATTCTTGATGAAATCATGAAATATGCGCCGGCGGAGATCATCTGCAACGATGCTTTTCTGCTTTCCGGCATTGACATCGACGACCTGAAGGGACGGCAGGGGATTGCTGTCAACTCACTGGATGCACATTATTTCGGGCAGCGGGAATGTACGGAAACCCTGCTTTCGCATTTCAGGGTTTCCAGCATGATCGCTCTTGGCATCGAAGATCTGCGCTACGCGCAGACAGCTTCCGGGGCTCTTCTGCAGTATCTTTATGCGACACAGCTCAATGACCTCGCCAATATTACACGGCTTGAAGCTTACGCGTCCGGCAAATACATGCTTTTAGACAGCGCGACCCGCAGAAATCTGGAGCTCACGGAAACCATGCGGGAGAAGAAGGTTCGCGGTTCGCTCCTGTGGGTTCTTGATAAAACCAAAACAGCGATGGGCGCGAGACTCCTGCACCAGTTCCTCGAGCAGCCGCTGATCGACAGGGAGATGATTGAGAAGCGGCAGGATGCAGTCGCTGCCTTATCTGAAAATCCTGTAGACCGCGATGAAATAAGAGAATATCTTCAGCCGGTCTATGATCTCGAACGCCTCTTAACCAAAATCAGCTATGGCAGCGCCAATCCCAAGGATGTTCTGGCCTTTCGGGAATCCCTGAAAATGCTGGGACCGATCCGGCAGGTTCTGTCATCTTTCAGGGAAAGCGAACTGACAGCGGTCAGCAGCGCGCTGGGAGATTATACGGATCTGATCCGGCTGCTCGACGCAGCAATCGTCGATGACCCGCCTCTTGCAATGAAAGACGGCGGTATCATCAAAACCGGATACAACAAAGATATCGATCACTTCCGTGAAGCTAAAACGCAGGGAAAACAATGGCTTGCTTCTCTTGAAGAGGAAGCCAGAGAGCAGACCGGTATCAAAACACTGCGCGTAAAATACAACAACGTTTTCGGCTACTTTCTCGAGGTGACAAACGCCTTCAAGGATCAGGTGCCCGCGGACTGGGACAGAAAGCAGACACTGGTCGGAGCAGAGCGCTACACAACAAAGAGGCTCAAAGAGCTCGAGGACACAATTCTGAACGCACAGGATAAGCTCGGTGATCTGGAATATGAAGAGTTCTGCAAATGCAGAGACCGGATCGCGGAACGGGTTGCGCAGCTGCAGAAATCCGCGAAGGCGGTCGCTCTTCTTGATGTCTACTGCTCGCTTTCGGTTACAGCCGAGCGGAACGGGTATGTGCGGCCCAAGCTCAATGACAAAGGCATCATCAAAATCACAGACGGCAGACATCCGGTCGTGGAGCAGATGATGCAGGGCGATTTTGTCCGGAACGATACGCTTCTCGACAATAAAAAGAACTGCATCGCGATTATTACGGGTCCGAATATGGCCGGCAAATCAACGTATATGCGGCAGGTCGCGCTGATTGTTCTTCTGAATCAGATCGGCAGCTTTGTTCCCGCAAAAGCGGCGGACCTTTGCGTTGTGGACAGGATTTTCACCAGGGTCGGCGCTTCGGACGATCTGGGCAGCGGTCAGTCGACGTTCATGGTCGAAATGAATGAAGTGGCGAACATTCTTCGGAACGCGACACCCAGATCTCTTCTGATTCTGGATGAGATCGGACGCGGAACTTCCACATTTGACGGACTGTCCATCGCCTGGGCCGTCGTTGAATATATCAGCAACAAGAAATATCTTGGTGCCAAGACCCTGTTCGCGACCCATTACCATGAGCTGACCGAGCTCGAAGGCAAAATCGACAATGTCAGCAACTACTGCGTCGCTGTAAGAGAAAAGGGCGATGACATTATTTTCCTTCGAAAGATCGTAAAGGGAGGTGCGGACCGCAGCTATGGCATTCAGGTCGCGCGCCTTGCCGGCATTCCGGACCTTGTGATTGACAGGGCAAAGGAAATTGCCTCACAGCTTTCGGACAACGATATCACAGAGAAGATTCACAGCATCGAGGTCCGTACGGACAGTGCGGGCGGCGCACCGCAGAAAGTGCAGCATTATGACGACGTGGATCTCGGCCAGATGTCTTTGTTTGAGACAGTGACGGACGGCGATGTTTTGAAGCAGCTGAAGGAAATCGACATTACAAATATGACACCGATGGACGCGCTGAACACGCTCTACAGACTGCAGTCGGAGCTGAACAACAGGTGGAGCTCGTAAGGCGTACACATATGCCGGATACTTCCGGCAGTTTAAAGGAGCAGGATGGCTGAAATCCATATATTATCCAGCGAAACAATCAACCGAATCGCCGCAGGCGAAGTCGTGGAACGACCGGTGAACGTCGTCAAGGAACTGGTTGAAAACTCGATTGACGCCGGCGCGGACGCGGTCACCGTTGAAATCAGGCAGGGCGGCATCGACCTGATCCGGGTGACCGACAACGGCTGCGGCATTGAACCGTCGCAGCTGACAAACGCTTTCCGGCGTCACGCGACCAGTAAGATTTCGGATGAGCGCGACCTTTCCCATCTGCACAGCCTCGGCTTCCGCGGCGAAGCGCTCTCCAGTATTGCCGCAGTTTCCGAAGTCGAAATGATTACAAAGACGAAGGATCGTATGATCGGCATGCGGGCAAAGAACCGCTCATTTACGCCTTCCGGCGCTCCCGCACAGGCTGCATCCGATGTCATCCCGCTCGATATCACAGAGGTCGGCGCTCCTGACGGCACGACGGTCATTGTACGGAATCTTTTTTACAATGTGCCTGTACGCAGGAAATTTCTGCGGGCTCCGCAGACGGAAGCCGGCTATATCACAGATCTGATGGAACACCTCGCACTTTCCCATCCTGACATCTCTTTTCATTACAGGGTGAACCAGCAGGAAAAGCTCCATACAACTGGCAGCGGCAATGAGAAGGAGCTGATCTACCGGATTTACGGCAGGGAAATCGCAGGGTCGGTGATTCCCGTGGATGCGCAGAACGGTTCCGTGCGTCTTCGCGGATTCCTCGGAAGGCCTGAATATTCAAGGTCTACAAGAGCTTATGAGATCTTTTTTGTAAACGGAAGAGTTTTGAAAAGCGACATTCTTTCCAAAGGTCTGGAGGAGGGTTACCGGACAGATCTGATGCAGCACAGATTCCCGTTCGCGATTCTTTATCTTACTGCCGATCCGCAGGAAATTGACGTCAATGTGCATCCCTCTAAAATGGAAGTCCGCTTTTCCGATGCCAGAGCCATCTATGATTTCATAAACGAATCGGTCCACGCGGCGCTGCACAGAGTTGAACTGATTCCGTCCGTGACGCTGGAAACAAGAAAAGAAGAAAGCGACAGACTTCGTGCGGAAAACAAAGCCCGTGAAGAAGCATTGAAAAAAGCGCCGCACATCGAACAGTTCGAATTGCCCGGTAAGAATCCCGCGAGCGCTGTCAGGGAAGATTCTTCGAAATTCGTTTCCGAAAGCTTTACTTTTACGGATGAAAGCGGGAAAACGGCACAGAAACAGCCCTTTCGCTTTGAGCAGCAGGAACTGTTTTCGAAGCCGGCGCCTCAGCCTTCCGAAAAACCATTGGAAAAGTCTGCGGATGAGAAAATGGCAGACAGGGAAACTCCAGGTACAGATGCGGCAGATACTGCTTCCTCCGGACAGGCTGATTCTCAGGATGCGCCGGTTTTTACGCAGCAGAACGCTTCGCGCTACCGGATTATCGGTCAGGTTTTCAAAACGTACTGGCTTGTGGAATTCGAGAACAGGCTGCTTCTGATTGACCAGCATGCCGCCCATGAAAAAGTCAACTTCGAGCGGCTGATGAAACGACTGTCCGCGAAACAGGAAGAAGCCGCACCTTCCCAGCTGCTTGCTCCTCCCCTGATTATTACACTAACCGGAAGGGAAGAATCAGCTCTACAGGAGTACTCGGATTATTTTACGAAAATGGGCTATGAGGTCGAGCCGTTCGGCGACGGCAGCTACGCGATCCGCGCAATTCCGCTCGAGCTTTATTCCAACGCGCCTGATGCCCTGCTTCTTGAAATACTCGATGAAATTGCGGATTCCAGGCTGAGCGGAACTCCGTCTGCCATCCTGTATAAAATCGCTTCCATGTCCTGTAAAGCGGCCGTAAAAGGGAACATGCACCTTTCCGAGGAAGAGGCGCGCGCGCTGATCCGGGAACTTTTAACACTTGATAATCCGTATCACTGCCCGCACGGACGGCCGACAATGATTATCATGACAAAAGACGAAGTCGAAAAGAAATTCGGGCGCATCGTCTGACGCATTATATAAAAGTATGAAGAAGCTTGTGATTATTGCGGGGCCCACCGCTTCCGGCAAAACTGCTGTCAGTATCGAACTAGCAAGGCGGCTTGACGGTGAAATCATTTCCGCCGATTCCATGCAGGTTTACCGCGGCATGGATATCGGTTCCGCAAAAGTGCGGAAAGACGAGATGAACGGGGTCCCGCACCATTTAATTGATATCATCGATCCCAAAGATCCGTGGAACGTTGTCTTATTCCAGCAGAGGGCTGAAGCCGCCGCTCTGGAAATTTCTAAAAGAGGGAAGCTCCCTTTCCTTGTCGGAGGAACCGGATTTTATATTCAGGCACTGCTGTATGGCATTGATTTTACAAAGACCGAGGAAGACAGCGCTTTCCGGCGGGAAATGGAAGCCATCGCGCGCTCAAACGGTCCGCTTGCCCTGCACGAACTGCTACGGAAGGAGGATCCGGAAGCGGCGCAGCAGATTCACCCGAACAATATCAAGCGGGTCATCCGCGCGCTCGAATTCAAAAGACAGACCGGGCAGTGCATTTCCCTGCACAATGAAGCCGAGCATCAGAAGCGTCCTGTGTATGACGCGGTCTTTTTTGTTTTGTCACCGCCGCGGGAAGTGCTTTACAGGAGAATCGACGAGCGCGTGGACAGGATGATGCGGGACGGACTGCCGGAAGAAGTGCGCAGGCTCTACAACGCGGGTCTTCGCGAAGAGGATGTCAGCATGCAGGGCCTTGGATACCGGCAGCTGATCCGGTATCTTGACGGCAGAGATACACTGGAAGAGGCCGTCCGGCAGATCAAAATACAAACCAGACATTTCGCGAAGCGCCAGCTCACCTGGTTTCACAGAGAGCGGGGTGTCATCTGGATTGATCCCTGCGAATATTCCGGAGACCAGGCGCTGGCCGGCCGCATGGAAGAGATCATAGAAGAGCATTACCGTACAGAGAGGAAGCACAAAGCAACATTATGATAAACGATACATTGCAGAAGAAAGATGACACCGCGCTGAAAGCCCTTGGCATCTCAGAGGAAGTTCTGGCATTCGCCGGGCCGATCCTTGATAGTTTAAAAGAACGTTTTCAGAAAATCGATGATCTTGCGGAGTATAACCAGCTCCGCATCATCAAGGCGTTTCAGGATGCTCACATCGGAGAGGCAAGTCTGAAGGGCACGACCGGTTACGGTTACGACGATATCGGGCGGGACGGCCTCGAGAAGGTCTATTCGCTGTATTTTCATACGGAAGACGCACTTGTACGGCCGCAGATCACCTGCGGAACGCATGCGCTCGCCCTCGCACTTATGAGCAACCTCCGGCCCGGACAGACCCTGATGAGCATCGCCGGCAAACCGTATGATACGCTCGAAGAAGTGATCGGCATCCGGCCTTCCCGCGGGAGCCTTGCGGAATACGGCATCTCGTACCTGCAGGTTGATCTGCTGCCGGATGATTCCTTTGATTTTAACAAAATCCGCAAGGCGCTGGAAGAAGACACAGAGCATAAAATCCATCTAGTTACCATCCAGCGTTCCAAAGGATATCAGACGCGGCACACATTTTCGGTCGATCAGATTGGAGAGGCTATCCGCTTCGTCAAAACATACCGCCCCGACGTCCTCTGCATGGTTGACAACTGCTACGGCGAATTTACCGAAGACAAAGAACCTTCGGATGTCGGCGCGGACATGGTTGTCGGTTCTCTGATCAAAAATCCCGGCGGCGGACTCGCGCCGATCGGCGGTTATATCGCAGGTAAGAAAGAGTGCGTTGCGAACGCCGCTGTCCGCCTCACAAGTCCAGGACTAGGCAAAGAGGTCGGTGCGTCTCTGGATATTCTCCCGCAGTTCTTTCAGGGCTTTTTTATGGGCCCCATTGTTACGGCAAGCGCTTTGAAGGGAGCGATATTCGCGGCAAGCGCGTATGAAAATCTGGGATTTTCTGTTCTGCCGGGTGCGGATGAACAGCGGCACGATATTATTCAGGCAATCACATTCGGGAGTCCGGAAGGCGTCATCGCGTTCTGTCAGGGAATTCAGTCCGCCTCGCCGGTTGACAGTTTTGTCGCCTGCGAACCGGCGCCGATGCCCGGGTACGACAGTGATGTCATCATGGCGGCAGGCGCCTTTGTATCCGGCTCGTCGATCGAGCTTTCCGCGGACGGACCGATCAAGCCTCCCTACAATGTGTATTTTCAAGGCGGGCTAACATGGCCGCATGCCAAGTTCGGTATACTGAAGACGCTGCAGAATATGAAAGACCGCGGTCTTGCGAAACTGGATGCAAACCATTAGAATATAGAATAACTTCTGACCGGGAGAGGCCCGGAAAGGAAGCAGAATGAAAAAACCGGAACCTTCCGGAAGGGCGGAAATGCCCTATGAACGTTTTCTGAAATACGGCGGCGGATCTCTTTCGAACGCCGAGCTTCTCGCGATCATGCTTCGCACGGGAAGCTCCGGTGATTCGGCTCTGGATCTGGCGCATCATATTCTGTGCCTGAAAAACGAAGGCGGGAAAGAAGAAAGTCTTCTGGCGCTGTATCACCTTTCGCTGCGGGATCTTATGTCGGTTCGCGGCATCGGGGAAGTGAAGGCGGTCAGACTCCTCTGTCTGACGGAACTCTCGAGACGTCTGTCTCTGGAAAAAGCGGAAGAGAAGCTTGTTTTTACAGACCCGAAGAGCGTGGCAGACTACTATATGGAGTCGCTGCGGCACGAAGAAAGAGAAATCGTGCTGCTGCTTCTCCTGGACAATCAGCTGCGGCTTCTGCGGGAAGAAAAACTCAGCGTCGGAACCGTCAACTGTTCCCTGCTGTCTCCGCGGGAGGTATTTTTGCGGGCGCTGGAAGGCGGCGCAGTGAACATTCTTTTGCTGCATAACCACCCGAGCGGCATCGCTGCTCCCAGCGATGCGGACATCAGCATTACCAAAAGGATCCGGGATCTTGGCGCAGAACTGGAAATTCCTCTGGTGGATCATATCATCATCGGAGATCTATGCTATACCAGCATGAAGGAAGCAGGAGTTTTATGATTTTCGGAAAGAGAAAGACAAATCTGAACACGGACGTGCGGCCGGAACAGAAATTCAAGGATCCGGGCGTATCTTCCAATTCTTACGGCATCGATCTTGGCACCTGCAATATCAAGATCTATAATGCGTCCACCGACAAAATCATGGTGCAGAAGAATCTGATCGCTGTGCAGAACAAAAAGCGCATGATTGCCTACGGCGATGAAGCCTATGAAATGTTTGAAAAGGCGCCGAGCAATATCCGTGTGTCGTATCCGATCGGAAGCGGTGTCATCGCGGATATCAACAACATGGAACTTTTAATGAAGGCTTTCATGACGCAGGAGCAGAACGGGACACTGCATCCGGGCGATTTTTTCATCGCGATTCCGACGGATGTTACCGAAGTCGAGCGCCGCGCCTTCTACGATCTTGTCAAAGATTCCGGAATTAAGGCGAAGCGAATTCTCGCAGTGGAGAAGGCAATCGCGGACGGACTCGGCCTCGGCATCGATATCAAGAATTCCCAGGGCGTTCTGGTGGTCGACGTAGGTTTCGACACGACGGAGATTTCCATTCTTTCTCTGGGCGGCATTGTACTTTCGAAGCTTGTCAAGGTCGGCGGGCATGTTTTTGATGCGTCCATTGTAAGCGCGGTCAGAAGAGAATACAGCCTTGTCATCGGCATGAAAACTGCGGAGGCGGTCCGTATGTCTTTCAATGACATTTCCTCCAACGGAGGAGAATGTACGGTTTACGGCAGGGATATTGTGACCGGACTTCCGATGGAACGGACGCTGACACATGATTTTGTCGCGGAGTCTTTAAAGGAAAACTTCCGTGTGATCGTGGACAATGTAAAGGTCATTCTTGAGAGAACGCCCCCGGAACTGTCCGCGGACATCTATCGCCACGGAATGTTCGTGACGGGCGGCGCGAGTCAGGAAGAAGGTCTTGCAGACCGGCTCCGGGAAGAAATTCATCTGGACGTCAACATGGCGGATTCTCCTGTCAATACAGTAGCGCAGGGCCTTGCCCATGTGATCAAGAAGGCGCAGTACAGATCACTCGCGTATACAATTGAAGGACTTGGTAATAAATGATGAGTTCTACTCCGAAAAAGAATCCGAGAGAATTCCATTTGCATATCCCCGGAAGATATCTGCTTCTGATTGTCTCGCTTGCCTGTATCGGACTGATTTTTCTGACATATTATTCGGACGTGGTTTCCGGTCCCATGGAAAATACCGCCGGCTATCTGGTTGTCCCTTTCCAAAACGGCATCAGCAGAATCGGCGGCTGGATTCTGGGAAGGCAGGAGCTGCTGGAAGATATGTCGTCGCTCCGGAAGGAGAACAAGGAGCTCAAAAAGAAGAACGAAGAGCTTTCTGCGGAGAACACCTCGCTCTCGCAGAGCAGATACGCGCTTCGAGAGCTTGAACGCCTGTATGAGCTGGATCAGGGCTATTCGGAATACGAGAAGACCGGCGCCCGGATTATCGCAAAAGACACCGGAAACTGGTATCACTCTTTCGTTATCGACAAGGGAACTTCCGATGGATTATCTCTTGATATGAATGTACTCGCAGGTTCCGGTCTGGTCGGAAGAATCACGGCAATCGGCAGCGACTGGGCGCGTGTGGAAACGATTATCGACGATAATATCAATGTAGCCGGCGCTGTTCTGTCAACCGGAGATAACCTGGTCGTGTCAGGCAGTCTTCAGCTGTACGCGGACGGAACCATACAGTTTGTGCGCCTGCAGGACCCTGAGAACAACGTCAAGGTCGGAGACAAAATCGTCACCGCCAATATCAGCGACAAATATCTGCCGGATATTCTGATCGGCACGATTACAAGCATCCAGCAGGATGCGAACAACATTACAAAGTCCGGCCAGATTACGCCTGCCGTTGATTTTGCGCACCTCAATACCGTGCTCATCATCAAGCAGCTCAAGCAGAAAGCGCCGGCGGGAGCGCAATGAAAAAGTTTGTTACCTTTCTGGTCGCCGCACTGACGATCCTGGCCGGTTTCATCCTGGAATCTACGGTACTTCCGCACATTTCGCTCGCCGGAATAAAGCCGAATATCATGCTGATCATTACCGTATCGTACGGCTTTCTTCTGGGGGAGCGGAGAGGACTATTCGTCGGATTCACCAGCGGTCTTCTGTGCGATATTTTCTTCGGCCCGATGCTTGGCTTCGAAGCATTTGTCTACGGCCTGATCGGATTTTTATGCGGCAAATTCAAGAAGTATCTTTATGTTGAGGACCTGGCATTTCCGGTTCTGATCACCGCGGTCTCGGATTTTATTTATTGTTTTCTGAATTTTGTATTCCTGTTTCTTTTAAGGAACCGTCTGTTTCTGGGAACTTTTCTGCTGCAGATCGTTCTCCCGGAAATGATTTACACGGCACTGTTTGCAACATTTATCTATCCGTTTCTGACGATTCTGTATAACCGCTACATGAAGGAAAGTCACCATACGGCGCCGGGAAGCAGCGTCATTCCGCAAAATATCGGCCGGAAGTGGTAAATGCCGCGTCCGGCCTGCTTTGTTTTTCCGTAAGAAGAGGAGTCAGCTTTGTTTGGTGGAATCCATTTCGGCGGGGACGATCTAACCGCCTGGTTCAAAAGAATCAATCTGCGCGTCCTGCTGGTCGCCGCGGCTGTTGTCGGTTCGGCAGGCGTAATGATCGTGCGCCTTTTCAATCTTCAGATTGTAAACGGCGAGAGCTACATGAACAATTTCCAGCTCCGCATCAAAAGAGAAATCAGTATTCCCGGCACGCGCGGGAATATATACGACCGTAACGGCCAGCTGCTCGCATATAACGAACTGGCTTATTCGGTCGTGCTGCGGGACACCGCGGAAGAATCCTCCCATCACGACATGGATCTGAATGACACGATCGCCAAGGCGCTTGATATCATCGAGAGCAATGGCGATACGGTGACTTCCGATTTTAAAATTTCTTACAATAAAACAACATCGTCTTATGAGTTCACGGTCGATGGCAGGCAGCTGACCCGTTTTCTCGCGGATGTCTACGGCTACGCCGATACGGCGGATCTAAAGCCCAAAGAGGCGGAGAGCTCCGCGGATGACGTGATGCTCATGCTCTGCAAACGGTTTGAAATCGGAAAATACGAAAAAGAGGGAGATCCGTCGTCTGCTTTCGTGCCGGAAGAAGGCTATAAGCCAAAAAAGCTTCTGCAGATGGTCACGATCCGGTATCTTTTAAGCCTCAATGCTTTCAAGCGCTACATGCCTACGACAATTGCCTCGGATGTCAGCGGCCAGACGGTTGCGACACTTCTGGAAAATACAGACAGTCTGGAAGGCATCAATATTGAAGATACAACGGTCCGCAGGTATGTGGACAGCAAATATTTTGCCCAGATACTGGGATATACCGGTCAGGTTTCGACAGATGAGCTCGAAGACCTGCAGAAAACAAATCCGTCCTATGACGCCTCGGACGTCGTCGGCAAATCGGGACTTGAAAAGTCTCTGGAATCTGTTCTGCAAGGCACCAAGGGGAAGAAGACTGTCTATGTGGACAACCTCGGTAACGAGCTGGAAACCACAAATGTTGTAAACCCGAGCGCGGGCAGCAACGTCTACCTGACAATTGATAAAGATCTGCAGGAGGCGGCTTACGATATCCTTGAAAAGAAACTCGCGGATATTATTCTGGATAAAATCCGGCCGATCAAGGAGTACAAGGCCAAGGAAAACGCTTCGAGCGCAAGCATTCTGATACCGATTTATACCGTCTATTTCCATGTGCTGGACAACAACATTGTAGATATCAGCCATTTTCAGGAAACAGATGCGGGTCCTACGGAAAAGGCGGTCTATTCGGCTTATTCTTCGTACCTGAGCACAACCATGGAGCGTCTTCGCACGGAGATGTTTGACACGAAGACGCCGTACAAAGATCTCAGCGACGAATACAAGGACTATGAGAGCTATATCATTCAGTTCCTGTATTCCGAAGGGGTCCTCGACAAAGCAAAGGTGGATAAGGATGATGAAACTTACACCGCCTGGGCAAAGGACGAGACGATTTCCATGGCGGAATTTCTTAAATACTGCATTGCCAAGGGCTGGATCGACGTATCGCAGCTGGATATGAAGCAGCAGTACGCGGATTCCGAAGCAGTCTATAACGCGCTCTACAGCTGGCTGCAAAAAAATCTTTCCGGTGACCTGGAATTTACCAAGCACCTGTATCATTACATGATTCTGCAGGACATCGTCACCGGAACACAGGTCTGCCAGCTTCTTCTGGAGCAGA
Source organism: uncultured Lachnospiraceae bacterium (assembly GCA_900317555.1). Taxonomy (GTDB): domain Bacteria; phylum Bacillota; class Clostridia; order Lachnospirales; family Lachnospiraceae; genus CAG-791. Next base: position 104,093 of record ONHF01000013.1, read on the forward strand.
AGTGCGTGACTGTGCCCGAGTCGGAGAAGCAGGATCTTGCGTCCGGCGCGGAGTCTTCCTATACGTTTATGACAAAGCGCATCGAGAACAGGGATCTTACGCCGGCGCAGCTGAATCTGGATCCGTATTCCGGTTCGATCGTTATCACGGATCCGAATAACGGCCAGGTGCTTGCGATGGTATCGTATCCCTCGTTTGACAATAACAAGATGGCAAACGGCGTCGACGCGGATTATTACGAAAGCCTGCGGGAAGACCGTTCGAAGCCGCTCATCAACTACGCGACACAGCAGCGGACGGCTCCGGGCTCGACGTTCAAGCCTGTCACTGCCACCGCGGCATTATCCGAGGGTGTCATTGATCTGAACAGTACCGTAACCTGTACCGGCATCTTCACAAAGCTTGGAAATCCGGCGCCGAAATGCTGGATCTATCCTGCGGGTCACGGAACACTGGATGTTGTCGGCGGCATCGAGCATTCCTGCAATGTTTTCTTCTATGAAATGGGCTATCGTCTCGCGACGGATACGGATGGCAGTTATAAGTCCGAGCTCGGCATAGAAAAGCTCCGCAAATACGCGCAGATGTACGGTCTCGGCGACAAGAGCGGTGTTGAAATCGAGGAAGCAGCTCCTTTGATTTCTTCGGAAGATGCGGTTCGTTCCGCCATCGGCCAGGGCAATTCCAACTACACGACAGCAGGCCTTGCGCGTTACGTTTCCGCGGTTGCGAATGAAGGTACGGTTTACGATTTGACGCTGGTCGATAAAGTCACCGACATTAAAGGAAATATTCTCCAGACGAACGAAGCAGGTGTCCGCAACGTCATCAATATGGACCAGTCAAACTGGGACGCGATTCATCAGGGCATGCGCAAGGTTGTCCAGAACATGACATTCTTTGGCGGCATGAATGTGGAGGTTGCCGGCAAAACAGGCACCGCCCAGGAATCCGAACTTCGGCCCAACCACGCGCTGTTCGTCGGTTTCGCACCGTATGATAAGCCGCAGATTGCGTTCGCGATCCGGATTGCCAACGGTTATACTTCAAGCTACGCCGCGCAGACGATGGAGAAGGTACTGGAATACTACTTCCATGTTTCCGATAAGGAAGAGCTTCTGAGCGCGGAGAGCAACGTGGTACACACCACAACAGGAGACTGATTTGGATAAGGTAATCATCAAAAACCAGAAATATGGCATTTCGCTGAAGCTGGACGATACCGCACCGTTCGGGATACTGCTGCGGGAGATACAGGAGAAGTTCGAAAAATCCAGAAAGTTTTTCGGACGGGCGGATCTCACCCTTACCTTTGAAGGCAGAAAACTGACACCGGAGCAGGAAAACGCCGTGATCGGTGTCATCGAGCAGTCTTCCGACATCCGGATTCTCTGCATATTCGTCGAGGATGAGGAACGCGGCAGCGTGTTTGTCCGTGCCGCGAACAAACTCGAAGACCTGCGGCAGATGGAGCAGGAAGCGAAGGAAGCGCTGAAAATTGTGCCGGATGTGGCGCCGATGCGCACCTTTATCGGCAATGTAAAAGCCGGTGAAATCCGCAAATGCAAGGACAATATTATCATTTACGGGGACATTGAAGATGGCGCCGCGCTGATCAGCGAACGTTCTGTCATCGTCCTAGGGGCTGTCCTCGGCGTTGTCCATGCAGGAGACGGAGGCGCGCCCGGAAAACATTTCGTTTACGCGCTTTCGTTTAAACCGAGAAAAATGCTGATTGACGGCGTCCGCTGTGAAGACGCGGCGCCGAAACGAAAGCTTTTTGAAAAGCCGAAAGCCTTGTCCGGGCTCGCTTATCTTTCCGGCGGCGTTGTGCGAATCACAGCGAAGCCGGAAGAAATACAGGAAGTCATGCGGCAAATGTCAGATCTGAATCTTACGGTAAAAGAGAGCGGCATATGAGAAACTTATTCCGTACCTTTTCTTTGAAAAACATTGATTTCATTCTGATCGCACTCGTCGTCACGCTCAACATCATCGGCATCATTGCCGTTGGCGATGCGGCGCCGCAGCTGCAGAAGCGGCAGATTGCTGGCTCCATTTTCAGTCTGGCTGTCATGTTTCTTGTCAGTGCGACGGATTACAAACATATACTGAAATACTACTGGGTATTTTACGGTCTTAATCTTGTACTGCTTACGCTGGTACTTGCCGTTGGCTCATCCAGCGGCGGCGCGCAGCGCTGGGTCAACATCGCCGGAATCATATTTCAGCCTTCGGAAGCCGCCAAAATATTATTGATTTTATTCTTTGCCAAGTTTATCATGAAGTATAAGAACAGAATACAGACATTTGGTATGGTGGCTGTCTGTGCGGTTCTGGCCGCAATTCCGGTTCTGTTAGTAATCAAGCAGCCGGATCTTTCAACAAGTATCATGATTATGGTCATCTTCGCGGTTATGATGTTCGTCGGAGGACTGAGCTATAAGCTGGTCGCTACCGTGCTGATAATCGCAGTTCCTTCCGTGATTATATTCATCAATCTTGTTGCGCAGGAGGGATCCACGCTCCTTGAAGGCTATCAGCGGGACCGTATCCTTGCCTGGCTTCATCCGGAGGATTTTGCAACGACAACCGCGTATCAGACGATGAATTCGATTATGGCCATCGGTTCCGGACAGCTTTCGGGAAAGAGCGGCAATGCCAGCTCTTTCACATCGCTTTTAAAGAGCGGCTATATTTCGGAGTCCCAGACAGACTTTATTTTCACCGTTGTGGGAGAGGAGTTCGGTTTTATCGGCTCGTGCCTTGTTGTCATCCTTCTGATGCTCATCGCGCTCAAATGTCTTTCTATTGCAAGAACCTGTAGTGATATGTCCGGTTCGATTATCGCGGCCGGCACCGGTGCATGGGTCGGATTTCAGGGGTTCCTTAATATCGGCGTGGCGACGGGAGTGCTCCCGAACACAGGTATTCCTCTTCCTTTTGTCAGTTACGGTCTCACGAGTCTTATCAGCCTGTACATCGGTATAGGTTTTGTTTTGAACGTGCGGATGCAGAACCGGCGAAAAGGCAGCACAGTTAACAGCACAGAATTTGGGAGAGTATATGAATATAGCGCTTATCGCTCATGACGCGAAGAAGAAACTGATGCAGAACTTCTGCATTGCCTACCGTGGCATATTATGCAAGAACGAGCTGTACGCGACCGGCACAACCGGAAGACTGATCGAAGAAGTGACCAATCTGAATATTCACAAGCTCCTTGCAGGGCATCTTGGCGGAGAGCAGCAGATCGGTGCGCAGATTGAGAACAATGAAATCGACCTCGTGATTTTTCTGCGTGACCCGTTCAGCGACAGCAAGAAACATGAGCCTGACGTCAATAATATTGTACGGCTCTGCGATATTCATAACATTCCGCTTGCGACCAATGTGGCTACAGCAGAACTGCTGATTAAATCGTTAGACAGAGGAGATCTGGAGTGGCGTGAAATGTATAAGTAATGGAAAGATCGTTCGCATAATCTCTTTCCTTCTGTCCATATTTGTTGTCTGCATTTCTCTGGAAGGCTGCGGCAAGACGCCTGCACTTTCGTTTCAGGACAACGCTTCCTACAGTAACTTCAATTTCATGATCGGCGAATCCGGTTCAGCGGAAGTCGCTTCTGCTTTTGCTCAGAATCTGTGCGTCGCTGGCAAAGACCAGAATTCCGACGCACTTTCTTCTATGAACGCAGGGGCGGCGGCCGCTCTTTTTGATGTCAATAACCGGAAGACTCTGTATGCCAAAGATGTTTTTACAAGGCTGTATCCGGCAAGCCTGACAAAAATCATGACTGCGCTGGTTGCTTTGAAGAACGCGAAACTGGATACGATCCTGACCGCATCCGAAAATGTGACGGTTACAGAAGCGAACGCGCAGGTAGCCGGTCTTAAAAAAGGCGATACCATGACACTCGATCAGGCGCTGCATATTCTTTTGATCTATTCCGCGAATGACGTGGCGATACTGATCGCGGAGAACATCGGCGGCAGTGTCAGCCATTTCATCCAGATGATGAATGCGGAGGCAAAGTCTCTGGGTGCGACCAATACCAATTTTATCAATTCCAACGGCCTCTCGGATCAGAATCACTATACGACCGCCTACGATATGTATCTGATTTTCAATGCTGCCATGCAGTACAGCACATTTCAGGAAATCATCAATATGCCGGTCTATAAAACCGCTTATCATGACGCTTCCGGAGCTTCCAAAGATATATCCGTCAGTTCGACCAATTATTACATGCAGAATATGTCCGCGGCAGAAGCGCCGACCGGCATCACTGTGATCGGCGGCAAAACAGGTACAACAACCGCAGCCGGCCACTGCCTTATACTGCTCGCGAAAGATACCTCCGGTAATCCCTATATCGCGGTCGTCATGCGCGCCAGAGACAACGATGAACTTTACCGGGATATGAACGAACTGCTGTCTCTGATTCCGCAGTCATAGATACCAACTCCTTCGTTTCATTGTTGTTTTTTACAAACCGTTAAACTATAATTAACTTTATAGAAGGGCAGCGCCGCTGCCCGCATCACAAGTATTTAGGAGGGCAATGTCCAATGGTTCAGCTGATTGTAGGCAATAAAGGGAAAGGCAAGACAAAGTGCTTATTGGATAAGGTCAATACGGAAGTTAAGAATATTCTCGGCGATATCTGCTATCTGGACAAGAGCACACAGCATATGTACGAGCTGAACAACAAGATCCGTCTGATTGATGTCAGCAGCTACAGTGTAGAGAACACCGACCAGTTTCTTGGTTTTGTCGCTGGTATCATTTCTCAGGATCATGATCTTCAGCAGATGTACTTTGACGGTTTCCTTGATATCGCTCATTTAAGAGGAAAGGATATCACCCCTGCAATCAGGAAGCTGGAATCGTACAGCAAGACCTTTAATGTTGATTTTGTACTCAGCGTCTCCATGGATGAGGTAGATCTGCCGGAGGCTGTGAAACCTCTGATCGCCATTTCCCTCTGATGGATCATATTTCCGTACGGCGCTGCGGAAGTATTTTTCAATAACATAGTATGTTTTCATAAAGCCTTGGATCTTGTTTTCCAAGGCTTTATCTTATAGTATCCGGGTTGCGTTTGTTTTGAGTAAGAACACAAAATCTTCTAAGGTAACTGCATACAGGAGACCGCTGAATCCCAATGTAGGTGTGATCATATTTATCGTGATTCTCGTCTATATGGGGATCAGTATCGTCCGCTACGCGACTGCGAAACATATCGTTGGATATGAGGTGCGCACCGGGTCCCTCTCTTCATCCAATATTTATCAGGGTATCGCTCTTCGCAGCGAAGAGATTATGAAGAGCGAATACGCGGGGCATATCAATTATTATTCGCAGGAGGGGACCAGACTCGCCACTGGAAAGCTGGCTTATACAATCGACGAAACCGGTGAAATTGCGGAACAGCTCAATTCCGGAGAGGCCAACGACGAACTGTTCACAAAGGACGATTACGCGAAGATGCAGAGTGAAATTGCTTCCTTCACAGCGAAATTTCGTCCCGGTTCTTTCCGGCAGGTGTATGATTTCAAGAACGCGCTCTCCAGCGAGCTCGTCAAGGTCACAAATAACAGTATTCTGAGTGATATTCAGAAAATCAGCAGTTCCTCATCCGTCCATTTCTGCAACACGAATACTACCGGCGATATTTACTACTATACAGACGGCTATGAAGATAAAACCTTCGATAAGCTGAAGCTGGCGGATTTTGATTCTTCCGCTTATACAAAGAATATACTGAAGAGCAATTCCCTCGTTGCGAAAGGAGATCCCGCCTGTAAGATTGAAACGGCCGAGGACTGGTCCGTCGCGATCCGGCTTCCCGATGAAAAGACCGCGAAAGATCTGGAAGACAGGAAGGTTGTAAAGGTCCGTTTTCTGAAAAATCAGGACGAGTCCTGGGCGACCATCACGACAAGAGGAGATGACAAGAACGGCTGGTACGCGAATCTGGCATTCACCAATTCCATGATTACGTTCGCAGGGGACAGATTCATCGATATCGAGCTCCTGACAACAGCCAGCAGCGGTCTCAAGATTCCCAAATCCGCGCTTGTGGATGGTAAGTTCTTTGTCATTCCCGCGAGATTCGTGACAAAGGGAACCGGTGACAAGCAGGGCGTGCTCCGCAGCACGGTAAATGATGACGGGGAGAAAACAACAGAATTCGTCTCTGTCTCTTTGTACGGCCAGGATGAGAAAGGCGAAGATGTCTATGTCGACCAGTCCGCGCTTCGAAGCGGGGATGTCCTGCAGATGACAGATTCCAGTGAAACTTTCACAATCGGCGAAACCAAAGATCTGACCGGTGTATATAATATCAATAAAGGCTACGCGGATTTCCGCACGGTCACGAAGATCGAAGAAAATGACGCGTACGCGATTGTAAAACCCGACGATCTGTACGGACTGCGCGAATATGACTTCATTGTTCTGAACGCGAAGGATGTGAATCCCAACGAATTTGTATATTCCAGGTAGCGTAGATACGGGCATCGGCGTCCGGAGAAAGAAGGAATTGAAAATTGGTAACGGAAAATCTCAAAAGTGTGGAAGAGCGCATTCAGGCAGCCTGCGACAGGGCCGGCCGGGACCGCAGGGATGTGAAGCTGGTCTGCGTAACGAAAACCAAGCCGCTGCCGCTCCTGCAGGAAGCTTATGCAGACGGACAGAGAGATTTTGGTGAGAATAAGGTACAGGAGATTCTTGCCAAAAAACCGCAGCTGCCGCCGGACATCCGCTGGCATATGATCGGCCATCTGCAGACAAATAAGGTCCGGCAGATCATCGGTCAGACCGTCATGATTCATAGTGTGGATTCAATGCATCTGGCAAAGGAGATCAGCCGGCGGGCTGCTGCCGCAGGTATTGTCATGCCGGTTCTCATCGAAGTCAACGCCGCAAAGGAGCCTACAAAATTCGGCGTGATGCCGGAGGACTGTCTCTCTTTCGTAAGGGAAGCTGCAGCGCTTCCCGCGATCAATATCCGCGGCCTGATGACCAGCGCGCCCTTGACCGATAATCCGGAAACAAATCGTATATATTTCAGTAAACTTAGACAATTAAGCATTGACATTATTAGTGAAAATATTGATAATGTGAATATGTGTGAGCTATCGATGGGTATGTCAGGCGATTTTGAAGTTGCCATTGAAGAAGGTGCTACAATCGTCCGGGTAGGCTCCGCAATTTTTGGCGAGCGGCATTACGCTTGAATTTATGGAGAACAGGTAAGATGGGCTTTATTAAAGATCTGATTAATAATGTAAAGATTCCCGGCGACGGTGTTGATGACGATATGGATATCGATGACGGCTACGATGACAGCCTCGAGGAAGAGAGAGAGTATCGCAGGCCTCCGCTTCGCTTTTCTCAAGGACGCAGAAATCAGGAGCGGGAAGAAGATGATGAATATCAGGAGGCACCGAGAAGACAGCCGCGTCCCCAGTCCCGTCCACAGACTTCTGCTGCAGCTGCGTCCCGGCCGGCCGGTGGCGCAAAACCGGACAGCGGTATGCAGGTCCGCATCATAAAGCCGAGTTCCTTTGATCAGGCGAGGCAGATTACCGATACACTGCTTGCGCATCGTACGGTTCTTCTGAATCTGGAAGGTCTCGATGTCAATACGGCGCAGAGAATTGTAGACTTTGCTTCCGGTTCCTGTTATGCCCTCAATGGCAATTTCAGTAAGATCAGCCATTATATCATTGTGATTACACCGGAAGAGGTTGACATCGCCGGTGATATGGCAGATATGGAGACGATCGGCGGTATTGCCGGACTTAGCGGTGCCGGCGGCGTCGGAAGCATGGGTGCCAACCCGTTTGTCGAGCAGCCGTTCCAGCAGAACGCGAATTAATTCATTGATCAGTAAACGAATCGCACCAATCTGTGGTTGGTGCGATTTTATTGTATAAGCTGAAACGGAGAAAACTATGCATACATCCCGGAAATTAACCGTTTGCAGAGACGGCCATCCATGCTATGACATTCTGTATTCCCATGATCTTAATCATCTGACAGAAGCGCTGCAACAACTCGGCCTTCTGGAACATAAAATTCTCATTGTTACCGATTCCAATGTCGGGCCGCTGTACGCAGATCAGGTTGCCGCTGCCTGCGGCGGCGCGCCGGTTTACATGCTTCCCGCCGGAGAAGAAAATAAAAATCTGCAGCAGATTCAGAATATATACCGCTATCTGATCGAAAACCGCTATGACAGAAAGAGCTGCCTCATTGCCCTTGGCGGCGGCGTCGTCGGAGATATGACCGGTTTTGCGGCTGCAACCTATCTTCGCGGAATCCGTTTTGTGCAGATTCCGACAACTCTTCTGGCACAGGCAGATTCCAGTATCGGCGGAAAAACCGGCGTGGACTTTGAAGGGTACAAAAACATGGTCGGCGCATTCCATATGCCCAGGCTGGTCTTCGCGGACACAGATTTTTTACAGACACTGGACGGGCGGCAGTTCTCCAGCGGCTTTGCGGAAATCATGAAGCATGGACTGATCCGGGACGAAGCATATTATGTCTGGCTGATCGAGCATATGGAGCAGATCATGGACAGGGATCCTGAAACGCTGACGCAGATGCTGTACCGGAGCAATGAAATCAAAAAAGAAATTGTTGAAGAGGATCCATATGAAAACGGCAGCCGCACGCTGCTGAACTTCGGACATACCATAGGACACGCAATCGAGAAGTACGAAAACTTTACGCTTACACATGGCGAATGCGTTGCGCTCGGCTGCATCGCGGCGGCATTTATTTCCTATAAGAGAGGACTCCTTTCATGGGAAGAGTACTATGAAATCCGCGATATGTTCGTTCCTTTCGGACTGCCAATCAGCCTTGCGCAGATTGATGCGCAGAGGGTTCTTTCCCTTACAAAATCCGATAAGAAAGCGGCAGACGGCCGGATTCGCTTCGTCCTTCTGAAGGGGATCGGCAACGCATTTACAGATATGACTGTCACGGACGACGAAATGATTTCCGCGATCGAAGAGCTTGATTTTTCAAGAAAGACAGGAGAGTACGCGAAGTGAGTGAACCGCTGAATAGAAAAAGGACAGCTGCCGGCATTCTGCTTTTTGCAGTGCTGGTTATTCTGGACCAGCTGACAAAAACAGCTGCGGTCCATGCTCTCAAGGGAAAAGCCCCCGCTATCTTGATCAAGGGCGTTCTGGAATTCTATTACCTGGAGAATACCGGAGCCGCATTCAGTCTGCTGCGCAACGCAAAGTGGCTGTTCATTATTATCGCGGGCGCGGCCATTATCGCGATCGGCGTGCTGCTTCTGAAGATGCCTATAAATAAAAAGCTGCAGTCTCTGCGGATTATCCTGATCTTTATCAGCGCAGGTGCTGCCGGAAATCTGATTGACCGTTTTTTTCTGGGCTATGTCCGGGATTTTATCTATTTTTCCCTGATTGATTTCCCTGTATTTAATGTTGCGGACATCTATGTTACCTGCGCGGTCGCTCTTCTGATTATTCTGATTCTTTTTTATTATAAAGAGGAAGATTTTTCCTTTCTTCAAAAGAGCGGAAAGCGCTGAGGCCCCGGGAGACTGACAGGTTATGGAACAGTTTAATACCTACACGGTATCCGAAGAGGAAGATGGCGAACGGCTGGACAAGCTGCTGACCTTTGTTGTGCAGGGCCGCTCCCGCAGCTTTCTGCAAAAGCTGTTTAAGGAGCAGCGGGTGCTCGTCTTCGGAAAACCGGTAAAAGCTTCCTATCGCGTTGGCAGCGGGGATGTCATCTGTTTTTCCATTCCGGAGAAAATCCTGCCGGATATTCTTCCGGAAGATATTCCGCTTGACATACTTTATGAAGATGAAGACGTGCTGGTTGTCAACAAACCGAAAAACATGGTCGTTCATCCTGCGCCCGGCCATTATAGCGGCACACTTGTCAACGCGGTCATGTACCACTGCGGGAGTTCTCTTTCCGGCATCAACGGCGTACTGCGTCCCGGCATTGTTCACCGGATTGATAAAGACACGACAGGTTCTGTTATTATCTGCAAGAATGATAACGCGCATCAGTCCATCGCGGAGCAGCTGAAAGAACACAGTATCGCGCGAAGATACAGGGCGATTGTTTACGGAACAATCCGGGAAGATGATCTGACCATTAACGCTCCGGTGGGCAGAGACCCGAAAGACCGCAAAAAAATGGCCGTGACGCCGGACGGAAAGTCCGCGGTGACACATGTCCATGTGCTTCAAAGATACCGGGATTACACCTACGTGGAATGCCGTCTGGAGACCGGCAGGACACATCAGATCAGAGTCCATATGGCATATATCCATCATCCGCTGCTGGGAGATGAAACTTATGCCACAGGAAGAACAAGCCCTTTCCATCTGGAGGGACAATGTCTTCACGCGATGATCCTCGGTTTCCGCCACCCGGTAACCGGACAGTACATTGAAACTACGGCGCCGCTCCCTTCGTATTTCGAACGTCTCCTGGAAATCATGCCATTATAATTTCCCAAATTTCCGAAACTGTTTTATAATAATACTGTAATCAGCATTATTATCTGCAAAACAAAGCCGGAACAGAAGACAGTATTCTCATTGTTTTTCTTTACCGGCAGATGCAGGAGGGAAAGGTATGAAGACTATCATTACAATCGGCAGGCAATTCGGCTCGGGCGGACGCGAGATCGGTGAGAAGGTCGCGCAGCACTACGGAATCAAATGTTATGATAAGGAATTGATTGCCAAGGTAGCCAGCAACAGTGGTTTCTGTCAGGAGATGATCCGGCAGCAGGACGAGCGGCCGACCAATTCTTTTCTTTACAATCTCGTCATGGACACCTATTCCTTCGGATACAATGCTTCGAGCTTCGTTGATATGCCTATCAGTCAGAAGGTGTTTCTAGCGCAGTATGATACGATCAAGAAAATAGCGGAAGAGGGACCTTGCGTATTCATCGGGCGCTGCGCAGACAGCGCGCTTTCCGACCGGACCAATGTTATCAATTTCTTCATTCATGCAAGCGAAGAGTACAGGATTAAGGAAATCATGCGCCGCTATCCGGATATTACAACCGCGCAGAAGGCCCGTGATTTCATGATCAAGAAGGATCGTCAGAGACAGTCTTATTACAATTATTATTCTTCTAAGCGCTGGGGGCGGGCGGATACCTACGACGCGACAATTAACACCGCACTGCTTGGCGTAGACGGCTCTGTGAAGCTGATCTGCCAGATAGTGGATGATTTTGAAGCCTTAGGATGAACAATCACTAATTACAGAATCTGAGATGAAGAAACGGACAAGTTATGTCACGGTATTTCTGCTGACACTGTCTGCCGTGCTGTTTGCCGGCCTGCTTGCTCTATTTGTTTTTTCCGCTGCGTCTTCTTCGCCGGCTGTGCCGGTCGGGGAGGCGCAGCCTCTTACTATAGCGGAAAAAATACCCGATGGCAGCGTGCCGTCCGGAGGTCTGCCTCCGTTTCCGGGAGATGATCCCTCAACAGCCGGCACTACAGATACCGGAAAAGCTGCGCCTGCAACAGAAGACAGCAGCTCTGTTACGCTCGCTTTCGCAGGCGATCTGCTGTTTGATGAAAATTACGCCGCTGGTATTGCGCTGCGAAATCGCGGCATCGCAGGCTGTTTTGACGAAGCAGCTCTTGATGTCATGCGAAGCGCCGATCTGCTCATGGTCAACAACGAGTTCTGCTATATTGACAAAGGAACTCCGCTGCCGGATAAGCAATACACCTTACACGCAAAAACAGATACAGCCGTGTGGCTGAAAGATATCGGCGCGGATCTTGTCTCAATCGCGAACAATCACGTTTATGATTACGGCGAAGAAGGACTTCTTCACACTTTGGATACGTTGAAGAGCATTAATATGCCATATGTCGGCGCCGGCCGCAATATTGCCGAAGCTGCAAGGCCTTATATTCTGGAAGCCGGCGGAATGAAAATTGCGATCCTTTGCGCGACACAGATTGAACGGTATCCGGTTCCCGATACAAAGGGAGCAACTGTGGATTCCCCGGGCGTATTCCGTGTGTATGACATGACGCCGCTCTACGAAAAAGTACGTGAGGTCAAGCAAACCGCAGATTTTGTAGCCGTATACATTCATTGGGGCAACGAAAAAGAAAGTGTGCCTGTTGCCGCACAGACAGACAGCGCGAAAGAGCTGGAAGCCGCCGGCGCCGATCTTGTGATCGGGGATCACCCGCATGTTTTACAGCCGGTTGGCTTTGTCAATGAGATGCCGGTATTTTACAGTATGGGGAACTTTCTGTTTACTTCGTATAGTACAGATACCGGACTTGCATATATCACGCTGGATACTAAAGCTAAAAAAATCTCCAATATCCGGTTCCTTCCGATGCGTCAGGAAAACACTGCGGTACATCTTTTAACCGGTGATGACAAACAGCAGCTCCTGCAAAAGATGCAGGCAATGTCACAGGATGTGATCATCGATGCGGACGGAAATATTCAGAAACGGCCGTAAATCCTGACCCGGGTAGAAAAATCCGGAGAAGAGTACTTCTGAGCGCCTTCCAACTATTCGCAAAAGGCAGCTTTTACGAATAGTTATGGCCTTTTTTATTGATTGTAGCCGAGTTCTCCCGAATCCATCAAAATTGTAAACGGCCCGTCGTTGCATAGTTCTACCTGCATGGCCGCACCGAATATCCCGTGTTCCACTACAGGAATGTTCTCACGGCATTTGCGGATGATATACTCATATAATTCATTGGCTTTGTCCGGCGCGCCTGCGCGTATAAACGATGGTCTGTTGCCGTGATGCACATCCGCATACAGCGTGAACTGGGAAACAATCAGAAGTCTTCCGTTCACAGCCGCAAGGTCCAGGTTCGTTTTGCCGTTTTCATCGTCAAAGATCCGCAGCCGTACCATCTTCGCAACCATTTTATCAGCGACCGCTTCGGAATCTTCATCTGAAATTCCGACCAGTACAAGAAAACCTTTTCCGATCTGTCCGACGATCTGTCCGTCTACCTTGACGGATGCATGTGTAACTCTTTGAATTGTAAATCTCAATGTATTTTACCCTTTGTAAATTATCAGATAATTCTGCCATTTAATATTTAAATTGTTCCGGTCATTTCCGGAAAAATTTAGTCCATGCCGACGGACGTTTCTGTGAAAAGAACCTGGTGCTGGACGGATCCTTTGAAGAGTGTATTTTTCCGTTCTCAATATAAGCGGTACTACGAAACGTCATCAGAGAGTCCGGCAGCTTCTTCACCCGCAGGAAATGATTTACGATCCGCGCCAGCAGATGATACAGGACTGCGAATACCGGTACACCAATGATCCAGCCGACAAGCCCCCATACTGCGCCGAAAAACATAATTGCGAAAATAACCCAGAAACTGGAAAGTCCGGTCGAGTCACCCAGAATCTTCGGCCCGAGGATATTTCCGTCAAACTGTTGCAGAATGATGATGAAAATCAGCAGAAACAGCGCCTGCAGCGGATCGATCATAAATACAAGGATGCAGCCAAAGAAGGCGCCGAGGTACGGTCCGAAGAACGGAATAATATTGGTAACGCCGACGATAAACGATACCAGCATCGGGAATGGCGTACCGATCATCTTGGTACCGATAAAACATAAGACGCCGATAATCAGGGAATCCAGCAGTTTTCCTGTAATGAAGCCAATGAATGTGTAGTAGATGAACCGGCACTCACCGACTGCTTCATTGGCAATTCGTTCGCTGAAAAAGGCATAGCAGATTTTCTTGAACTGCCCGGAGAGATTCTCTTTCTGGTACATCAGATACACGGACACAATCGCGCCGATGATGAAATTCAGGATACCTGTAACAATCCGGATTGCAAACTGGGAAATCTTCTGCATGATGCTTCCAATTTCCGGAAGTATTTTGTTTTTCGTAAACAGCTGCAGCTCGGACTGCACTTTATCAATAATCTCGTTTGCGTTCTTCTGCATTTGCGGATCATTTCTGAAAAGGTTCCGCATGAAATCCTCGATATTCTGTCCATATACAGGGAGATTTCTGATGATTGTCTTAAGACTTTCCACCACCTGCGGAACGATAATGATAATCAGGGCATACAGCGCCAGCACGAAGATTGTCATTGTAATGAAGATTGAAATCTTGCGCATCTTCCGGTTCTTATCGTAATTCCCGTCGCTGAAGACATCGATACCGTAGTGCCTGTAAATAGGAGCCAGTATATACCGCTCAATAAAATTCAATATCGGCGAAAGGATAAAAGCGATGATGATACCGGCAATGATTGCCATCAGATTTCCCATGAGGCCTGACAGGCCATGGGCGATCACGCTGCCTTTATAAACGATGAAAGAGAAAAGCAGAATGCACGCTGCGGTCAGAAAAATCGTGATTCCCCATTTGATCTGATTCTTATCCGGTCTGAATTTCATACCTGCTGCCTCAATTCTGTCTCTGCTATTCTCCTTCTATCATGGCATCATTCTATCACACCGGAGGCGGCGGATTATGATAAAATAAAAGATAAATTATTTTAACGAAATGTTCAGGGAGTGATTCTGATGCAGCGAAACCGTACGGGCTCTCCTTCCGAAACCTATTCTGAGGAAGTCGATATTCATAATACCGTTAAAATGCGGGAAATCCTCGAGGATCTTCCGCGCTTCTGCCGCATGTTCTTCCGGGGAATCGCGGAAACGACCGGCAGCCGCACAAGGCTGGCATACGCCTATGATCTCCGGCTGTTCTTTGAATACATGCACGATCATAACAGTGAGCTTTCCAAGATCAACATCCAGGATTTCCAGATCCAGGTTCTGGATCAGATCGGCAAAGAAGATATCGAGGAATTTCTCGAATACGTAACCTATTACGAAAAAGACGGCAAGGTCTATACAAACGACGAACTCGGTAAATCAAGAAAGCTTTCGGCAATCCGGAGCATGTACCATTATTTCTTTAATTCCGAGCTGATCGACAGAGATGTTGCTGCTCTGATACCCATGCCAAAGCGTCATGAAAAGGCAATCATCAGGCTTGAGCCGAATGAAGTCGCAAAGCTCCTCGATCAGGTCGAGGACGGAACCGGTCTGACAAAATCACAGCTGCGGTTTCATGAAAAAACAAAAGTGCGGGATACCGCTCTTCTGACGCTCCTTCTTGGAACCGGTATCCGTGTTTCCGAATGTGTCGGCCTTGACTTGAATGATGTAAATTTCGATGATGGCGGTATTAAGGTTCATCGTAAGGGCGGGTACGATGCCATCGTATATTTCGGGGAGGAAGTTGAAGCCGCGCTCAGAGCCTATCTTTCCCAAAGGAAGAATATTACCGCGGCAGAAGGCAGCGAAAATGCGCTTTTTCTGTCGCTCCAGAATAAAAGAATTACAGTCCGGGCTGTCGAAAAACTTGTCAAGAAATACGCGCAGACTGTAACGACACTTAAAAAGATCACGCCGCACAAACTTCGCAGCACCTATGGCACCTCGCTCTACCGTGAAACCGGAGACATCTATCTGGTCGCAGATGTGCTGGGACACAAAGATGTCAACACAACCAGACGGCACTATGCCGCGATCGAGGAAGACCGCAGAAGAAAAGCGGCGAATATCGTAAAGCTCAGGGAGGATGAAAACGATGGCACTGTATGACCTGGAAACAGCCCGTAAACTGGTGATTCAGGCAGGTCTTAAACTGCAGCAGCTCGGCCTGATCGCACGCACCTGGGGCAATATTTCCGCCCGGATTTCGGATTCACAGTTTGTTATTACGCCAAGCGGAAGGTCCTATGAAACACTGACGCCGGAGCAGATTGTCATTGTTAACATCAGCGACTGCTCCTATGAAGGAGACATAAAGCCCTCCAGCGAAAAGCTGGTTCACGCGGCAGCTTATAAAGCACGGCCGCAGGCGCAGTTTATTATCCACACGCACCAGAATTTTGCGTCGGCCGTCAGTATTCTCGGCCGTCCTGTCCGGCAGATCGGCACGCTTGCGTCTTCTGCCGCCGGTCTTCTGCCGGATGTGGACAACGCGGATGATCTCCGCTCTGTTCTCGGCGATGAAGTTCCCTGTGCGGAATACGGCAGCAATGGCTCCATCCAGCTGATGAACAATGTTTCCAAGGCTTTGCTCTCCTGCCCTTCTGCCGACACTGTCCTGATGCAGAATCACGGTGTCCTCTGCACCGGTTCATCATTCGAACACGCGTTCCGTCTGGCTTCCAGCCTTGAAACTGCGGCCTGCCTCTTCTATCTGCAAATGACAGCAGCAGCCAACAATCCGGATCCGCTTCGTCAGGCTGTCCTGAAGACATTCCGCGGCGGTATTGATCTGACAACTCTTACCTTGACAGACACCGCTTTTTCACCGGATGGATCATCCCGCCTTCTGCGCGCGCGGATCCGCTCGCCATTCCTTCTGGAGGCGTGCCGCCGGGCAGATGTATCTGCCGATGAAACGGTATTTCTGCGGCCGTATATTGATGATCAGGCCCAGTGTATCGGCGCCGATCTGCCATGTATCCATATCCGCGGCTGGAATGAGGACGGCAGTACGAATGTCGAAGATGCATCACGCATCCGCAGTCTGCTCCGCGAACACAACGGAATTCTGTGTGTTGCCGATTCTCCTTCAGACAGCTGCGGACTCCTGACAGGGAGCAATAAAGATGATCTTACAGCTGCCGCAATCGTTCTAGAAAAAGGCTGCATCGCAGCCGTTCTTGCAGGATTTGCGGACAAAGCAAGACCGCTTACGAAAGAAGAAGCTGCGATGGACAGAAAAGTCTATGTGGAAAGCTACAGCAGGCTCAAAAACGCCTGAGTCTGCAGACCGCCGGACCGGAAAGCGCCGCGGAATTCTGTTATTCAGCAGAATTCTGCGGCGCTCTTTCATTTCTTGTCCCCGGGCTGTTATCTGGTAGTGTCAACTCTGACCTACCTCTTTTACTAAAAACCAAGCAAATACATCGGTTGGAGGCTCCTGAAATATAAAAAGAGCATTACCTCCCTTTTTT